>JBFHNV010000163.1:0-13609 GCA_041593595.1 Gammaproteobacteria bacterium | reverse complement strand
CGGCAGCTGGCTCGCGACAAGCCACTCGGCATCGCCACGTGCGCCACTGCGCGGTGCACGCCCGCCAGTGCTCTCGACCACCGCCGGTTCCTTTCAACAAGCGGGTGCTTTTGACCATCCACCGGCTCGTTTCTACAAACGTGCCCCACCTCCTGGTCGGTGCGCGGCAGGCGACGGCCGCGGCCACGCAGTGTCTTGCGCACTCCTATCTCCTTGAAAACAGAGGAGTTGTGCGGCATGTCGTTCATCGAAGGTCCGTTCTCTGGCTTGCTGCCGTTGCGCCGGCGGCCGGTGCGCGGTGGAGATCACCGGGCCGCCCGCGCAGATACACGCAAGAGCCGTGCCACGACCTCGCGAGCGACGTCGGCGCGCAGGCGGGCAGGTTTGACCGGCCCGTCCCGTCGCCGCACTCTGGCGGCCGGAATCCGCGAGCGAGACCGATCCCATGAGCGAGACCGGACACCCTCCGAAATCGGAGTACGACGCCCGCGCCAGCGCGCAGATGCAGGCGCACCTGCCGCAGCCGCAGTGGAGCACCCGCCAGAAGCTGGCGCTCAGCTGCCGCATCCTGGCCCGGGAGGAGCATGGCAGCGCGCTGGCCGGCCAGATCACGGCCCGGGGCGAGCGACCGGGCACCCTATGGACCGCGCGCTTCGGACTCGGGCTGGAGGAGATCCGCGCCAGCGACTTCCTGCTGGTGGACGACGATCTCCGGGTGCTCGAGGGTGTGGGAATGCCCAACCCCTCGAACCGCTTTCACCTGTGGATCTACCGCAAGCGTCCGGACGTGCGTTGCATCATGCACACCCACCCGCCCCACGTGTCGGCGCTGTCCATGATCGGCGTGCCCCTCGAGGTCGCGCACATGGACACCGCCATGTTCCACGACGACTGCGCGTGGCTGCCGCACTGGCCGGGTCCGCCCATCGGAGACGAGGAGGGGGAGCTGATCGCCGGTGCGCTGGGGGACAAGCGCGCGATCCTGCTGGCCCACCACGGCCAGCTGTGCGCCTGCGCCACGGTGGAGGAGGCGGCGGTGCTGTCGCTGTTCATCGAACGGGCCGCGCGGCTGCAGCTCATGGCCATGTCGGCAGGACAGATCCAGAAGCTGGACCCGGGACCGGCGCGCCAGGCCCACGACTACCGGCTGAAGCCCGCGCCGCTGGGCGCGACCTTCCACTATTTCGCGCGCCAGGTGCTGCGCGGCGAGGCCGAGTGCCTGGAGTGATCCTGCGCCCCGGGCCGCCCACCACCGGGCGGTCGGCTCTCGGGCCGCGGTCGTGCCGGGCTCGCCCCTGCCTTGCGAGCACGTATAGACTCTGGTTCCTGCTCACCCCGTGGACAGCCGCGCGCACCTCGCGCCGGGAACCGCGCAGCGGCACCGCGCGGCCCCTCGATACAACAACGCCGCACGAAGGAGGATGACCGGATGAACTCGAAGCGCCTCACGGCCGCGCTGGGCGCGGCGCTCCTCGCCACCGCGGCCTGCCTCGCCACACCGGCAGCCGCCCAGCAGTACACGCTGAAGTACGGCCACGTGGACACACCGTCGGACAAGGCCGACGACCACGTCGCCGGGCTGTTCTTGAAGGCGTTCCTGGAGTCCCGATCCCAGGGCCGCATCAAGGTCGAGATCTACCCCGCGTCGCAGCTCGGCAACTTCCGTGAGCTGATCGAGGGCGTCCAGCTCGGCACGCTGGAGCTGACCAACACTACCGTGGGCGGCGCGAACAGCTTCTTCCCGCAGATCCAGGTGACGGACATCCCCTACATGTACCGCGACGATCTCGTGGCGGAGAAGATGACCCAGAGCTGGTTCTTCGACGAGGTGCGCGACGCCTTCCTCGCCAAGACCGGCAACGTGCGCCTGGCCGCGGTGGGCAACACCGGGCGCTGGCGCAGCTTCTTCACCACCCGCAAGCAGATCAAGTCGGCGGCCGACCTGGCGGGCGTGAAGATCCGCACGATCAACTCGCCGCTGCAGATCGAGATGGTCAAGTACCTGGGCGGCAACCCCACCCCGGTCGCCTGGGGCGAGCTCTACACGGCGCTCGCCACCGGCGTGGTGGAGGGCACCAAGAACGCGGTCTCCGACATCGTCGGCAAGAAGATGCACGAGCACCTCAAGTACGTGGTGCTGGACGAGCACGCGTACCTGTTCGCGTTCTGGTGGCTGTCCGAGTCCTGGCTGAAGAGCCTGCCCGCGGATCTGCAGGCCCTGGTGCTGGACGGCATCCGCCAGACCGCCGCCCTGCAGAGCGAGTTCAACAAGTACCTGGAGACCGTGCTGTCCGCGGAGTTCGTGGCGGCCGGTGGCACCATCTACGCGCCGACGCCAGAGGAGAAGGCCACCTTCCAGGCCGCAAAGCCGGTGATCAAGGACTGGTTCGTCAACAACATCGAGGACGGCCAGCTCTGGTACGACAAGCTGGCGAAGGCGGTCGCCGAGGCCGAGGCCGCGGTGGACGCCGACCGGGCGAAGGTCGCGGACTAGACGGGAGTTCCGGATCGCATTACAGCCATGTCGGGGTCCGGAGGAAGGCACGGGGCGCTGCGCCCCGCCGTGACCCCGTCCCTGGGGGCTCGAAGGCGGTCCGCGACGCGGCGCTCTCCTGTGCCGCTGGCGGGTCCGGAGCCCGCCATCCCTGGCGGGTCCCCTCGGCGGGCGAAAGCTCCACCGGACCTTTCGCGAACGCCGCCTCGCCCCTGCCGCCTACGGGCGCATCGACCCGTGCCCACATCCTCCCCGATCGGTGACCTGCGGCTCGAAGCATCGCAACAGCGGTTCAGCAGCTTGCAGGGACGCCGGCTCGTGATCGTCCGACCCGGGCACTGATCGCCGGTGCGCGCCCTGGAATTCCTGGTCAACGCCCTCACGCGTGTCAACGCGCCGCTGCTCGTGGCGTGTCGGGGGCTCACCGTCGCACTGGTCGCGGCCATCGCGGTGGTGGTGTGCGCCGGCGTGTTCTGGCGCTACGTGCTGAACGACGCGCTCGCCTGGAGCGAGGAGACCGCCAAGTTCCTGATGGTGTGGCTGGTGTTCGTGGCCGCGCCGGTGGCTCTCGCGCGCGGCGGGCATGCCTCCATCGACGCGCTGCCCGCTGCGCTGCCGCCGCGCGTGGCGCAGGCGCTCTACGTTCTCATCTACGCCCTGGTGCTGTGCTTCCTGGCGGTGCTGGTGGACCAGGGCTGGGGCTTCGCCCTGAACGCACGCGTGCAGACCACCCCCACCACCGGGGTCTCGATGATGTACGTGTTCGCGTCCATGCCGGCAGGCGGCGTGCTGATGGCGCTGGTCTCGCTGGAGCTGCTGGCGCGCGCCCTCGTGGGAATCGCCGACCCGTCTCGTGGTGTGCACCTGACCGAGCACGAGCAGGCCGGATTCTCGCCAGAGTAGGGGGAGGAAGCACCGCATGTCGCTGACCTACCTCTGGGTTTTCCTGGTCACGATGGCGCTGGGCGTGCCCATCGCCATCGCCCTCGGGATCGCGCCCGTCGCCGGATTCCTGGTCGACGACAAGCTCGTGTTCCTGAAGCTGGTGCCGCAACGCCTGTTCCTCGGCATCAACCAGTTCCCGCTGCTCGCCATCCCGCTGTTCGTGCTCGCCGGCGAGATCATGAACGTGGGTGGCATCACCCAGCGCCTGGTGGCCTTCGCCAACGCGCTGGTCGGACACCTGCGCGGCGGGCTCGCGCAGGTGAACATCCTCTCCAGCGTGCTGTTCGCCGGGCTCTCCGGCTCCGCAGTGGCCGACACCTCGGCGCTCGGCTCCATCCTCATCCCGGCGATGGAGAAGGACGGCTACACGCGGCGCTTCGCCGCGGCGGTCACCGCGGCGTCGTCGGTGATCGGGCCGATCATCCCGCCCAGCATCATCATGGTGATCTACGCGCTGGTGATGAACGTGTCGGTGGCAGGGCTGTTCGCCGCCGGCTTCGTGCCCGGGCTGATGATGGGGGTGGGCCTGATGATGGCCACCAGCATCATCAGCCGGCGCCGCAACTTTCCCAAACGCGATCGGCGCGCGACCCTGCCGGAGATGGGGCACGCCTTCCGGGGGGCGTTCCTGCCCCTGCTCACCCCGGTGATCATCCTGGGCGGTATCCTCTCGGGCGTCTTCACCCCTACCGAGGCGGCCGGCGCGGCGGTGGCGTATGCGCTGGCGGTGAGCTTCCTGTTCATCCGCGTGATGCGGTTTCGCGATCTGCGCGGCGTGCTGCTGCGCTCCGGGGTGTCGGCGGCGACGGTGCTGCTGGTGGTGGGAACGGCGACGCTGTTCGCCGGCATCGTCACGCTCTCGGGCTTTCCCAACAAGCTCGCCGGGTTCGTGTTCGGGCTCACCGATAACCGCTACCTGCTGCTGTTCCTGGTCAACGTGCTGCTGCTGGTGGTAGGCATGTTCCTGGACGCGGGGCCGGCCATCCTGGTGCTGGGTCCGATCCTCGGCCCGACCATGCTGCAGCTGGGCGTGGACCCGCTGCACTTCGCCATCATCATGTGCGTCAACCTGACCGTCGGGCTCGCGACGCCGCCCATGGGGCTGATCCTGTTCGTCGCCTCCTCGATCACGCGGCTGAAGGTGCTCGCCATCGCCCGCGAGATGCTGCCCTTCCTGGTGGTGCACCTGGTCATGATCCTGCTGGTCACCTTCTTCCCGGCACTGTCGTTGACTCTGCCCCGGCTGCTCGGCTTCGGCTGAAGGGACACCGCGCGGGACCCGCGCCGGTCCCCACCGGAGGGGAGCCGCAGAACCTCCAGCCAGCTGCCTGCTGCGCCACCCGCCTCGCGATGCCCGTTCGCGACCGGCATCCGGCGACGCTCATCGCTGGCGCGCTACCGGGCCGGGCTCATCCCGGCGCCACCGGATGCGCGGGGTCGCGCGTTCTCCCGGAGCACCCGAACCTCGATGGGCTGCTTCGCGTCGACGTGAACATCGCGTTGCGGGAAGGAGATCTCGATTCCCGCCTCCTTGAACGCAGCGTCGATGGCGCTGTGCAGGGCGGTGATGACGCCGACCCGCCCGTCCAGGCTCGACATGTAGCAGCGCAGCACCAGGTTCAACGTGTTGTCGCCGAACCCCTCGAAGCTGGCAAGCGGAGCGGGGTCGGAGAGGATGCGGGGGTGATCCTGTGCGACTTGCAGGAGAAGCTCGCGCGCACGGTCCGTGTCCGAGCCGTAGGCGACGCCCACGTTGATGAGAATCCGATTGATCTCGTTCGACAGGGTCCAGTTGAGCACCTCCCCGGTGATGAACCGCTTGTTTGGAACGATGAGCTCCTTGCGATCCCAGTCCGTGATGGTAGTTGCGCGGATCCGGATCTTCGACACGGTGCCGCTGGCGCCGTTGATGGTCACGATGTCGCCCACCCGGATCGGACGTTCGAACAGCAGGATCAGGCCGGAGATGAAGTTCGCGACGATCTCCTGTAGACCGAAGCCGAGGCCGACTCCGAGGGCTGCGACCAGCCATTGCAGCCGCGACCACTGCATTCCCAGATAGTTGAATACCAGAACGATGCCCATTCCGGCGATGACGTAACGGCAAAGCGTGGTGATGGCGTACTTCGCGCCGGCATCGAGCGCCGTTCGATTGAGCACGGCCAGCTCGAGCGCACCGGGGAGGTTCCGGGTGCCGAGATAGGCAAGTAGCGCGACGATCAGGGCGAAGCCTGCATCGACGAGGGTGACCGGCACGAGCCGTTCGACACCCTCGAGCTTCGCCGGATAGTGCCAGAGCGCCACATCATTGAGAATCGACAGTGCCGGGAGCACCGAAGACCACGTCATCCACAGTCCGATGAGGACGACGATCCCCATCACGGTGCGGATCAGGCTTCCCGTCTGTGACTGGATGGCGCTCAGGTCGATTTCCGGTTCTTCGAAGTCCAGAAACTCGTCCTCATCTGCAGCCTCTGCCGTCGACCGCGCTTGCTCCTCGCGCGCCCGCTCGTGTTCTTCGAGGGCCTGCTGGTGCGCGAGGCGGCGATGCGACACGTAGAGCCATCGCATCAGGCTCTCGCTGACGATGACCAGCCCGATCACGAGCCAGGCCGTGGCCTGGAGACGATTCTGCAGCTGCACCGCGGAATAGTGGTAGCCGAAGAGAGACAGCACTCCGAGTGAGAAAGGCGCGGCAATCGCCGCCGGTGCCCAGACATACCTGAGTCGCGCGACGAGACCATCCGGCTGACGGCCCACGACGGCTTGCACGAGCGCGCCATGGGGCCGGAGCATGCGAAACACGAAGACGGTCAGGGCAAGCATTGCGGCGAGAAACGCCACTCGTCCCAGAGAAGCCCGGATCGCCTCGTCGTCGTAGGTCTCCACCGTCCAGATGAGGAAGCCGAGCGGCACGACGATGATGGCGAGCCAACGAAGGTTGCGGCGCAGTTGCTGCCTGGCCTGGGCTGGCCAACCGAAGTGGGCATCGCCCACGCCGCCATCACAAGCAAGCCATCGCAGGAGCGCTAGGCCGAAGGCAATGAGAGATACAGCGAGCAAACCGCCGCCCACCGCACGCGAAAACGGCTGGCTGCCCACCGAGGCGAGCAGGGGCCAGCCAACCACCATCGCGACGAGCGGCCAGGCGGCGGCGAGTACGGCCGTCGCAACCAGCGCACGCACGGTGGACGTGAACGAGTCCCTGGAAACGTCGCCAACGTTCGCGGACGTCCTGGCGAGAACGCTTCGTTCCCGCTTGCGAACAGCGACCATGATTGCAAGGGCCGTGACGCCAACGAGCCACGCGACGGGCGCCCGGGACACCGAGCGCCAGAGGTCGCCCGGAACCTTCGACCAGTTTCTGGGAGCGACGGTCCAGGCCAGCGCCGGAATGGCGGCGGCGAGGGTAGCGCCGGACACCGGCGGCACGCTGCGAATCCACAGGAGATGCTCGTCGATGAGCCGGTTGAACTCGTCCGCCTTCGAAACGAGGGCGCGTTCGGCGTTATCGAGTCTGCCCAGCTCCTTGATGTAGCGGCCGTAGTCCTCCTGCAGGCTCGCCGAGAGCTCCTTCTGCTTGCGCAGCGCCTCGCTCACTCGCGAGACTATTTCTGTCTTCTCGGACTCGGCGACGGGGGGCTCCAGCGAGTCCACGATGCGTCGCGCCTCCTTGGCAGGATCTGCCAGGGTTCGGAGCGCCTCCTGGTGATCGAG
The DNA here is from genome assembly GCA_041593595.1 of Gammaproteobacteria bacterium. Lineage (GTDB taxonomy): Bacteria > Pseudomonadota > Gammaproteobacteria > HK1 > HK1 > JBFHNV01. Next base: position 6,453 of record JBFHNV010000163.1, on the reverse strand, counting down.
CTGCCGGCCGGATGCACGGCCGGTCTCCGCGCGGATCTCCCGCGCGAGCGATCGATAGTCTCCCATCGTGGGCAGCGCGTCGCGCTGCTTGCGCAGGACGAGCGCAATCGTGTCGTTCAGCCCGGCAAGCTCGACCCGCTCCTGCACGGCGGTGAAATCTTCCGCGACCTCCTTCAAGCGGGCTTCGATCCGCGTCAGCTGCGCCGTCACGTCCGTCTCCCTGGCTGCCAGCTCCGTGAGCTCCTCCGCGAGGGCGGTGGTGCGCTCGGCCACCGTCCGGATCTGCTCGGGCATCCCGGCCAGCATCCGGGCCACCGCCTGCGCTTCCTCCGTCTTCGCGGCTGCCTCGGTCTCGCGCTGGCGCTGGGCGACGGCCTGCCAGGCAGACAGGGTGCTCTCCAGCACGTCGACCTCGCGCTGGGCCAGCTCGATCTCGGCGGTGAGCAGGGCCAGACGCTGATCGTGCGTGGAGAGCTCCTGCTCGATCGAGCGCACCTCGGCATTGCGCATCCGCTGTCGTGCCGCCAGGGCGAGCTGCCGGGCCTCGGAGATGCCCACCGGCTCGGCTGAAGGGGGTGGCGCCTTGAGTTCCTCGGCAAGCTCGACGAGGCGTGCCTTTGCCTCGGTGAGGCTTGCCTGGAGGAGCTCCGGGCGTTGCCGTTGCTGTGCGAGCTCGTCGGCCAGTGACTGTGCGCGCTGGCGGGCGGCTGCGAGGTCCGTTTCGATCTCGCGCAGCTTCTGCTCGACGTCACCGGCGGTCGTGCCAGCCGGCAGTTTCCCAGCGTCCTCGGCCGGAACCGGGCGTGACAGGATTTCCCGGATCTCCGCTTGCCGCGCCGGGGCGCGACCGAGCTCGAGCGCCAGCTTCTCCGACTCGACCGTGAGCGTGTCCGCGCGTTCTGCTGCGGTGACCGCTTCGGTAAGGAGCTCGAGCCGCTTCGTCTTCTCTTCTGCCGGGATCTCCGGTTGCGCCTCGAGCGCCTTGCGCCGGGCCTTCAGCGAATCGGTGGTAATCGCCGCCTGAGCGGTCGCCGGAGCTGGGGCAGCCTGCTGCGCGCCGTCGCCAGTTACCTGCTGGGCCTGGACGCTGCTCGCCGAGAGGAAGGTGCAGCACGCGATGCGACTCAACATGCGGAGGACCCTGGCGGGAACGCCGCGTCGACTTCGGTAGAAGCGAGGAGCGATTGCACACATGATGGCCATTTTCCTCCGCTTCGCGGCAAGGTCTCGGTACGCACCGGAGAGTCACGCTAGCGTGTCTTTCGAGGCGTCGGGTTGATTTGCGTCAAGGCGGGATGGGCCACCGGGGTGCGCTGGTCGAGGCTTCCGCAACGGACGTGCAACCACGAAGTCGAATTCGCACTGGAAACGGATGGTCCACCCGGCAGGTCGCGGGAGTGTCTCATCGCAGACCGCGCGCCGGCGTGGCGGTCGCGTCCCATGTCCACCGCATCGCTGTTGCGTCAGGTGCAGGTGAGGATGAACTCGTGGCGCACCACCCGCTCCAGATCGCCACCCCCGAGCGGTTCCCGGTATCATCCGCCGATGCCCGGCACCGGACACGGCAACGCGCGACACCTGGAGTCCTTCGACGACGCGGGGGCGGCCCTCGAGCGCATCGAGCGCATCTACAGCGTCGCCGCGGAGCGGGTGCAGCGCCAGCTCAGGCGCTTCCTGGAAGAGGGTGCCGGCGAGCCGGAAGGCGAGGCGTGCTACCCCTACCTGGGGATCGAGGTGCGAGCCGAGGACATCCCCGTCGAGGCATACCTGTCCTGGGGCATCGTCCGCCAGCCCGGTGTGTACGGCACCACAATCACCCGCCCGGACCTGTTCCGCAGCTACCTGCGCCGCCAGCTCGAGGCGCTGCTGCGTCACCATCGGGGACCGCTGCTCGTCGGGGTGAGTGACCGGCCCGTCTCGCTGCCCTTCATCGACGAGGACACCACCATCGACGTGGGTCCGGAGGCGGAGGCGCGGCTGAAGCGTCTGTTCCAGCCCCCCGACATCGCGCACATCGACGACGCCATCCCCAACGGGACCTACCTGCCCGCGCCGGGCCACCCCATGCCGCTCGCCCTGTTCACCGCCGAGCGGGTGGATCTCTCGCTCAATCGGCTCCGTCACTACACGGGGACCCGTCCCGATCACTTCCAGTCCTTCGTGCTGTTCACCAACTACGAGCGCTACGTGGCGGAGTTCATCGCCCGCGGGCGGGCCGCGGTGGCACGCCGCGAGGACTTCGTGGCCTTTGTCGAGCCCGGCGACGTGGTCACCCGTGCCGGCGAGGACGGTGCGACGGTGGTGGACGGCGAGCCCCCGACGCACCTGCCGCAGATGCCGGCCTACCACGCGGTGCGCGAGGACGGGCTGGGCGTCACCCTGGTCAACATCGGCGTGGGTCCGACCAATGCGAAGACGCTGACCGACCACCTGGCGGTGCTGCGCCCACACTGCTGGCTGATGCTCGGGCACTGCGGCGGGCTGCGCCGCAGCCAGAAGCTCGGCGACTACGTGCTCGCCCACGCCTACGTGCGCGAGGACCACGTGCTCGACCAGGATCTCCCGCCGTGGGTGCCGCTGCCTGCCATCGCCGAGATCCAGATCGCGCTCGAGCAGGCGGTGGGTGCGTGCACCGGGCTCTCGGGCCAGGCACTCAAGAAGCGGATGCGCACCGGCACCGTCGCCACCACCGCGAACCGCAACTGGGAGCTCAGGTTCCACGAGCTGTACACGCGCTTCAGCCAGTCCCGCGCGGTGGCGGTGGACATGGAGAGCGCGACCATCGCCGGCAACGGCTTTCGGCTGCGTATCCCCTACGGCACGCTGCTGTGCGTGTCGGACAAGCCGCTGCACGGCGAGCTCAAGCTGCGCAACATGGCCAACACCTTCTACAACGCGAGCGTCGCGCAGCACCTGAGCATCGGCGTCGAGGCGGTGCGCATCCTGCGCGAGGCCGGCGTGGGGCAGCTCCATTCCCGCAAGCTGCGCAGCTTCGACGAGCCGCCGTTCATGTGATTCCGCGACGCCAGGGCTGCCGTGTTCAGTACGCGGCCTCCCGCCCTAGCCGGCGCGCCTCGGCTTCCCGCCGCGCTTCTTCAATCTGGTCGAGCACGGCGTCCACGTCGGCTTCCCCTTCCACCCGGGAATGACGGCCGGTGAGCACCATGTCCGGGTGCAGCTCGCCTGTCTCGTAGAGGTCCCAGATCTCGATCGCATGCTGCGTCACCAGCAGATCGGGGGCGGCGCGCGAGAAGGCAAGGCGCATGTTCGCCACGTCGCGCTCCAGCAGGCGGAAGGCATTGTTGTTGCCCGAGGCGTACACGGCCTGGGGCAGGTCGATGATGACCGGGCCGTGCGCGTCGAGCAGCACGTTGTACTCGGAAAGGTCGCCGTGGATCATCCCCGCGCAGAGCATGCGCACGATCTGCTCGATCATGAACGCGTGCCACTGCCGCGCCTGCTCCTGCGTCATCTCCACCTCGCCGATGCGCGGTGCGGGATTGCCGAGAGCGTCGAGCACCAGCTCCATCAGCAGCACGCCCTCGTGCACGCCGTGCGGTCTCGGCACGCGCACACCTACACTGGCCAGGTGGTACAGGGCGTCCACCTCGGCGTTCTTCCACTGGGCTTCCTGTACCTTGCGGCCGTGGCGGCTGCGCCGGCCCGTCGCCCGGGCGTCGCGGCTGCCGCGGGCCTTGCGGCCCTCGCGGTAGTCGGTGGCGGTGCGGAAGCTGCGGTGCTCCGCAGCCTTGTAGACCTTGGCACACCGCAGCTCGTCGCCACAGGCCACGACGTAGACGGAGGCTTCCTTGCCACTTTGCAGCTGGCAGACGACGCGGTCCACCATGCCGTCTTCTACCAGCGGTTGCAGGCCGGGGGGGACTCGCATGGCGTCAGCGGGTCCGGTCCACGCCGAGCGTGTCCTTCGCCTCCTTCCGGGCCTTCTTGGCCGCCTTCTTCTCCTTCGGGGTCAGCAGGGCCTTCTTCTTGCCTTCCCGGGTGCTTCGTAGTTCCTTGCCCATGTCCGTCGCTCCGTTGCTTGCGTGGGGTGGTGCCCGGGCTTACGGCCGCGCGGGCAATCGACCAGTATGCCCGATCCGGCCCCTCGGGGCCCGACGACCGCGCGGGCGTGTGCCCGTGTGCCGTCCGGCGGCAGCCGCTGGCATAGTGCCCTCGAGGGCCGATACCCGGGGAGAGCGAAGTGCACGAACTCATCCACTGGCTGGATCTCGTCGGCGTCGCCGTATTTGCCGCGAGCGGCGCGCTGGTGGCCTCGCGCAAGCAGCTGGACGCCGTCGGCTTCGTCCTGGTGGGCACCGTGACCGGCGTGGGCGGCGGGACGCTGCGCGATCTGCTGCTGGGGCGCCCGGTGTTCTGGATCGTCGCGCCCGAGTACCTGTTCGTGTGCTGCGCGGTGGCGGCGGCGGTGTTCGTCGCCGCGCCCCACGTGCAGCGCCGCTATCCGGTCCTGCTGTGGGCAGATGCGGCGGGCCTGTCGCTGTTCGCGGTCACCGGCACGGCGGTCGCGCTGGCGAGCGGGGCGGCGTGGCCGGTGGCGGTGCTGATGGGCGTGATGACCGCCACCTTCGGGGGCCTGCTCCGCGACGTGGTGTGCAACGAGATCCCGCTCATCCTGCGCAAGGAGATCTACGCCACCGCGGCTGCCCTGGGGGCGGGCGTGCACGCGGCCCTGGACGCGGCGGGCGCGGGCACGCCGCTGCCGGGCATCGCGGGCTTCGCTGCCTGCCTGACGCTACGCGTCCTGGCGATCCACTTCCGTCTCACCCTGCCGGCCTACCGGGCGCGGCCGGGCCGGGACTATCCGTTGGACTGACGCCCAGGGTCCCCGATCATGCCTTCCTCGCGGGCCTTGATCTGCAGCCCCAGGTACTTGGAGTAAATGCGGCACTGGGCCAGGCTGCCGGCGATGAAGTACAGCCCCGGCTGGGGTGTGCGCACGAACATGTTGCTGAGCTCGTCGTCCGCGCTGAAGCCCCACACGGGGCCGACGCGATCGGCCACCGCGTCGCCGAACAGCCGGCGCATGAGCACGTCCTGGCCCTTGTAGCCGGTGGCGAGCACGATGAGGTCGGCACGCACGGTCCGGCCGCTCTTCAGGCGGGCGCCGTCCGCCACGAAGCGTTCGATCTGGTCGTACTGGACGAGGCCGATGTCGCCGCTGGCGACCAGGTCCGAGCAGCCCACGTTGAAGTAGTAGCCGCCGCCGCGGGTGAGGTACTTGAACTGCCAGCCCGAACCGTCCTCGCCGAAGTCCAGCCGGAAGCCGCGCTGCTCCAGGGCGTCCAGGAGCTCGCGGTCCAGGGCCTTCGCCTGGGCGGTCATCTGGATGTGGGCCTTGCGGGCGAGCGCGAAGGGCGTGGCGGTGACGATGAGGTCGCAGTCCTCCAGCGGCGGTCCCTCGTCGTACAGCGCGTAGGGGAGCTGCGCGCTCGGCTCCACGTTGACGATGAGCGTGGGGCTGCGCTGCACCAGGGTCACCGTGGCGCCGTTGGACTGAAGATCCTGGGCGATGTCGTGGCCGCTGTTGCCGGTGCCGATGACGATGGCGTCGCGCCCGGCCCACTGCGTGGCCTCGTCGTAGTCGTGGGAGTGCAGCACGGTGCCCGCGAACGCGTCCAGCGTCGGGATCTCGGGCGCATGGGGGATGCCGCTGACGCCGACGGCCATGACCACGTGTCGGGGGCGCATCTCGCGGGTGCTGCCGTCGGCGCGGGTCAGCGTCACCGTCCAGCACCCGGCTTCGTGGTCGTAGCTGCCCCCCCTGAACTCCGTCCCGGTCCAGTAGTTGATCTCCATGGCCTCCACGTAGGCCTCGAACCAGTTGGCGAGCTTGTCCTTGGGGATGTAGGTGGGCCAGTTGGGGGGGAAGGGCATGTAGGGCAGGTGATTCACCTGCACCTGGTTGTGCAGGGTCAGCGCGTGGTAACGCTTGCGCCAGTTGTCGCCGATGCGCTCGTGACGGTCGACGACCAGCGTGTCCACGTCGAGCTGGGTGAGGCGCGCGGCGATGGACAGGCCCGCCTGCCCGCCGCCCACCACCAGCACCGCCGGATCCCGGTCCTCGTACGCCGCCGAGGCCTGGCGCAGATCCAGCCAGTTGGGTCCGCGGAAGTCCCGGGAGTAGGCGTCGCCGCTCGGACGGCCCCGGCCCACGTGCTCCGGGTGGCCCGCCAGCTCCGCCAGGGCCGTGAGCAGGGTCCAGGCCTTGAGCCGATCCCCGTCCTGGGGATCCGGGACCAGGCGCACGATGCCCTCCCCGCGCCCCTGGGCGGTGTCGAAGGCGAAGAAGGCCTCGAGGGTCTCGGTACCGGCGCGGGTGACGGAACGCGGCGGCGTGCGGTCACGGTCGGTGGCGAACCCGGAGGCGCGCGCCGATCCGGCCCGCGAGGCCAGGCCCGCGGCGATGTCGGTGGCTCCGTGCACGGTGGTGAT
>JBFHNV010000162.1:0-13682 GCA_041593595.1 Gammaproteobacteria bacterium | reverse complement strand
GCTGGTGCGGCGCCACTCCTTCACCGGCGAGGCCGCGCTGCTCATCGGCTCCCACGTGCGCGAGATCGAGGGCCTGGATCGGGAGGAAGGCCGCAAGCTGCTGGATCGGCTGGCGGCCTGGGCGACCCGCGAGGAGTGCATCCACGTGCACCGCTGGCAGCCCCACGACCTCATCGTGTGGGACAACAGCGCCGTGCTGCACCGGGGGCGGCCGTGGGACGAGCGCGAGCCGCGCCACCTGATCCGCGCCACGGTGGCCGACGACGGCTACCGCGCCGGCGCCCTGGCGGCGGCCTGAGCGCGCGGGAGTGCCTGCATGAGCGCCACCGCGTCATCGCTGCGTGAGCTCGAGGTACGCGAGCGCCATCCGGCCATCGGCGCGGAGGTCCACGGCGTGGACCTGACCGCACCGATGGACGATGCCACCTTCCGGCAGGTGGTGGATCGCTGGCTGCGTCACCTGGTGCTGGTGTTCCCGGGTCAGGCCGTCAGCGACGAGCAGCACATCGCCTTCGCGCGCCGCTTCGGCGAGCTGGAGATCCATCCCTCGGTGACCCACCGCTCGTCGCGCCACCCGGAGATCTACCGGGTCTCCAACGTGGACGAGCAGGGCAACATCCTGCCGCCGACGAGCGCCGAGTGGCAGTACATGGAGCTGACCTGGCTGTGGCACACGGACAGCTCGTTTCGCGCGATTCCGAGCAAGGGCTCCATCCTGCACGGTATCCAGATCCCCGCCGAGGGCGGCGACACCCTGTTCGCCAACATGTACGCCGCGTGGGACGCTCTGCCGGCGGCCAGGCAGCGCGCGCTCGAGGGCCTGCGTGTGCTGCACAGCCACGACGCCATCCTCGCCCGCTCGAAGGGCCTGAGCGCGCGCGCCGACAAGGGCCGGTACACCGAGCTTCCGCCGGTGCAGCACCCCCTGGTGCGGCGCCATCCGGTGACCGGGCGCCGCTCGCTGTTCCTGAGTCCGCACACCATGGCCGGCATCGTCGGCTGGCCGCAGGACCAGGCCACCGCGCTGCTCGACGAGCTCACCGCCTTCGCCACCCGCGACGCCTTCGTCTACCGCCATCGCTGGCAGCCCCACGACGTGCTCATGTGGGACAACCGCTGCACCATGCACGCCGTGATGCCCTACGACTCGGCCCACGTGCGCCGGGTCATGCACCGTGCCACCATCGTGGGTGACGAGCCGCCGAGGGCGTGATCGATGATGCCGCTACCAGCGCCACGTGGCGCCGGTCGCGGGCAAGATGTCGCGCCGCGGGATCGCCGCCCGCGTCGCGGCCGTTTCTCGAGCCGGAAACGCAGGAGTGCAACCCAGTGAACGACGCGGCCCCCGACCAGGTGTACCTGTTCTCCGTGAACCCCTCCACCCCGCCGGCGATGACCATCGAGTCCGGCGACGAGGTGAAGCTCGAGGTGCGCGGCGCTTTCGCCGACGTGGCCGATATCCGCAACGTGCCCACACCCTTCACGCCCGCCTGCGACGGTCACCCGCTCGCCCCCATCGCGGGGCCGGTGGCGGTGCGCGGTGCGGAGCCCGGGGACGCCGTGGTCATCGATCTGCTGGAGATCACTCCCCACGAGGGCGAGGGCCTCACCGCCATCCTGCGCGACTTCGGCGTGCTGCGGGAGGAGTTCCCCGAGCCGCGCGCCCTCAAGTGCCCGGTACGCGACGGCAAGGCCTGGTTCGCGGATCGCATCCCGATGCCCCTGACACCCAACCTGGGCACCATCTCCACCATGCCCCCGGAGGGCTACAAGCCTTCCTATGCCGGACCATACGGCGGCGATTTCGACCAGAAGGACGCGGGCATGGGCGCGCGGGTGCACCTACCGGTGATGGTGCCCGGCGCGCTCGTGTTCTTCGCCGATCCCCACGCGTCCATCAGCGACGGCATCGTCACCGGCACGGGCGTCGAGTGCACTTCCACCGTGCGGGCGAGGATCACCCTCGTGAAGGGGCAGCGGGTGGAGCACCCGGTCATCGAGAACGGCGACAGCGTGCAGTTCGTGGGCACCGGCCCGTCGGTGGAGGCGGCCACCGAGGCCGCCGCGCGGCACGCGGTGGGCTTCGTCACGGGGCACACCGATCTGGGCCCCGAGGAGGCCTACATGCTGCTCAGCATCGTGGGCGAGCTGCGCATCGGCACCTCGCCGCGCCCGATCATGGCGGCGCGCCTGATCGTGCCGCGCGAGACCCTCGCCGCGGCGGGCTGGTCCGGCACGCTGGCGCCCGCCTGACGGGCCCTGCGCCGCCGGCTCGACGCCATCGTCGCGCGCGACGAGGCACCCATGGCGGGTATGGTTACCCGATGGATTCCTATCCGGCCGTCGGCCTATGGCATCGCGCCCTGTCCCGCGACGCCGATGCCGCCCGGTGCGGCGGCGGTCGCAGCGCCTCACGAGCGCCTCGGCTAGTCTGATGGGTGATTCGGGCGTTTGGATCTACGATCCAGCAGCATGAAGCTCTCCGGCTACAGCGTCACCCGACGCATCGGCACCGGCGGCCAGGCCACGGTCTACGAGGCGGTGCAGAAATCCCTCGGGCGCAGGGTCGCGCTGAAGGTGCTCGACCCCGCGCTCGCGGACAACGAGGAGTTCAGCCACCGCTTCCTCGACGAGGGCCGCATCCTCGCGAACCTGGGCCATTCCAACGTCATCACCATCCACGACATCGGGGTGGAAGACGGCCTGCTCTACCTCGCCATGGAGCTCGTGGAGGGCGGGGACCTGAAGCGGCGCATCCGCGCAGGTCTCGCGCCCGAGGCCGTGCTCGATTTCCTCGCCGTGATCGCCGACTGCCTCGCCTGCGCCCACGATCAGAGCATCGTGCACCGGGACATCAAGCCGACGAACGTGCTGTTCCGCCGTGACGGCACGCTGCTGCTCACGGACTTCGGCATCGCCAAGCGACTCGATGGCGAGGAGCGCACGCTGACGGGTACCACGCTCGGCAGCCCGGGGTATCTCAGCCCGGAGCAGGTGCAGTGCCGGGCGCTGGACGGGCGCGCCGACGTCTACAGCCTGGGCGCCATGGCGTACGAGATGTTCACGGGCGCTCGTCCCTTCGTCGGCGCGTCGGATTTCGAGACCATGCACATGCACCTGTCGGCGCCGGTGCCGGCGCTTCCGGGTGAGCTCTCGCGCTACCAGCCGCTCATCGATCGCATGATGGCGAAGCGGCCGGAGGACCGCTTCGAGAGTGCGCGGGCGCTGATCGCCGCCCTCCAGGATCTGCGCCAGCAGGAGCCGGCGCGGAAATCCGCGGCGGTGTCCACCTTCGTCGCTTCCGAGCCCGAGGTGGTGGATCGGGCGGCCGTGACGCTGACGCCTGGCGTGGTGACGGGCGGCTTCGTCAACGCGGCCCGGGACGACGAGGCCACGCTCGTCATTCCCGATGCCGGCAGCGCGACGGAGCCCGCTTCGGGCAGCAGGAGAAGCCGGCGGGCGATGCCGGCCGCGGTCGTGGCCGGCGGAGCGGTTCTCGTGGCTGCCGGTGTCTGGCTCGCGGTCCTGGACGGCCGGGATCCGGAGCCGGGTGGGCAGTCGGAGGCGGCGGTCGCGACCGCTCCGGCGACAGCGGACGAACCACCGTCGGCGTCCGGGCCTGCCGCCGCCGGGAGCGCGGATGGGCCTGCGGCATCCACCGAGCCGGTCGCGCCCACACCACCGTCCGCGACCGGTTCCACCGCTGCCGCGAGCGCGGGCGTGCCGGCAGCGGCGCCGGAGGCGGAGGCGCCCATGCCGTCCGGGTCGCAACCCGCGGCGGCACCGTCGCCGCGCGTCGAGGCGCTCCTGGCCCGCGCCCGCGCCGCCATGGACGATCTCCGCCTCACGCTCCCCGAGGGCGACAACGCGCTCTACTACTATCGACAGCTGCTCGCCTTGGACCCCGGGAACGCCGACGCGCTGGACGGGCGCGAGGCCATCGTCGACCGCTACGCCGAGCTTGCCCGCGACGCGGATCGTCAAGGCGAGCGGGAGCGGGCGCGGACCCTGGTGGAACGGGGGCTCGCGGTGAACCCGGATTCCCCCGAGCTGCTGGCATTGCGCTCCGAGCTGACCGCGCCCCCTGTCGTCTCGCGGGACGCGAGCGGGGCGCGGGACGCGAGCGGGGCGCGGGATGGGAGCGGGGCACGGGACGCGGGTGGGTCGCGGAACCTGAGCGGTGCGCGTGACGCGCCCGACCGCACCACGCCGGAAATTCCGGGCGAGACGCCGGAGGAGCTGATCCGGCGGGTCAAGAGGTGGTTCGACTGAGGATGGCACGCGCCGCGATGTAGGCATCGCACCCGCCGACGGCATCCTCGCGCGCCACCGTCTCGCCGGCTAGCGTTGGAAACGCTCCTCCGCCACGTGGTCGGCGATGATGTTGGTGGGAAGCTTCTCGACGTCGGAACGCCGGAAGATCTCGATCAGGGTGTCCTCGATCCCCTCGATGTGCCTGATCATCGCCTCGCGGTCGTAGGCAACGCCGCGCTCGTAGGACACGTCGATGATGCCGCCCGCATTGATGACGTAGTCGGGCGCATACAGGATGCCGCGCTCCATCAGCTCGCGCCCGTGACGGTCTTCCGAGAGCTGATTGTTGGCGGCGCCGGCGACGACTGCGGCATGCAAGCGGGGCAAGGTCCGATCGTTGATGACGGCGCCCAGCGCGCACGGAGCGAACACGTCCACATCGAGGTCGAAGATCTCGTTGGGGCCGACGGCGGTGGCCTGGAGCTCGTCCACCGCCCGCTGCACCTGCTCGGGATAGATGTCCGTCACCCACAGCTGCGCTCCCGCCTCGCGCAGGTACCTGGCGAGCCTGAAACCGACGCTGCCGACGCCCTGGATCGCGACCTTGATGCCGTCCAGTTCTTCGCGGTCCAGGCGGTGCCTCACCGCGGTGCGCAGACCCACGAACACGCCGTAGGCAGTGGCCGGGGAGGGATCGCCGCTGCGCGTGCCACCCGAGCCGGTCTGCTTCTCCAGGATGCCGGCGACGTGGCGGGTCTCCTGCCCCATGAGCTTCAGGTCCTCCACCCCGGTGCCGGAATCCTCGGCCGCGATGTAGCGTCCGCCCAGGCGGTCGATGGCGCGGCCCATGGCGCGCATCAGTGCTTCCGTCTTGTCGGAGCGGGGGTTGCCGATGATCACGGACTTGCCACCCCCCAGATCGAGGTTCGCGAGCGCCGACTTGTAGGTCATGCCGCGGGACAGACGCAGCACGTCCAGCAGGGCTTCGTCGTCGGTCTGGTACGGCCACATCCGGCACCCCCCGAGCGCCGGACCGCGGTTGGTGTTGTGGACCGCGATGATGGCCCGCAGGCCGCACGCCGGATCGCAGAAGAACGCGACCTCCTCGTGGTCGTCGAACCCCTTGTTGCTGAACACGGACATCGCGTCCCCCCTGCGGGGTGGGGCGTCAAACCGTACGCATCGGATGATGCTGCGCCCCGGTCCGGGACACAAGGTGGCGCGGGTCTGCACCCGGACCGTACTGTGGCTGCACCGCACGTGTGCTTGCGCCCCACCGCGGTGCGCCTACCATCGGGCCCTCCCAGTGCCCCGCGGGGCGACGAACGAGGAGCAGGCACATGACGGTGGGCATCTGCGGCACCGGCAAGATGGGCGCGGCCATGGCCGAGCGGCTCATGGACGAGGGCGAGCCCCTGGCGGTGTGGAACCGCACCCGGATCCGTGCGCAGCCGCTGGCGGAGCGCGGCGCGACGGTGGCGGACACGCCGGCGGCGCTCGCCGCGCGGTGCGACACGATCATCGTGATGCTGTTCGACGACGATGCCGTCAGCGCGGCCTATGGCGGCGCCGATGGACTGCTGTCGGCGGATCTCGGGGGCAGGCTCGTGGTGGACATGAGCACGGTGCGCCCGGACACGGCGAAGGCCATGGCCGAGAAGGTGCGCGCGGCCGGCGGCGCCTTCGTGGAGTGCCCGGTGGGAGGCACCGTGGCGCCCGCGCGCAGCGGCAAGCTGCTGGGGATGGCCGGCGGCGAGGCCGGAGACGTGGCGCGGGCGCGCCCGCTGCTCGACAAGCTGTGCCGGCGCGTGGAGCACGTGGGCGATGCAGGCGCCGGTGCCGCCATGAAGCTCGCCATCAACCTGCCCCTCATCGTGTACTGGGAGGCGCTGGGGGAGGCGCTCTCCATCTGCGATGGCGCCGGCATCGATCGCACCCTCGCGGGCGACATCCTGGCGGACTCCTCGGGCGCCATCGGTCCGGCCAAGGCGCGGGTTCCGGGGATCATCGCGGTGCTGGACGGCGAGGCGCCGGGGCCCGCCAGCTTCGCCCTCGCGGCGTCGGCGAAGGATCTGCGCCTGGCGGCGGAGACGGCGCAAGGCTTCGGCGCCCGCACGCCGGTGGCGGGCGCGGCCCTCGCCGCCGTGCGCGAGGCCGTGGACGACGGCTGGGGCGAGCGGGATTTCCCGATGCAGGCGGCGTGGCGCGTGTCGCGCCGGGGCGCGCGGTGAACGTCGCGCCGGGGCGCGCGGTGGACGTCGCGCCGGGGCGCGCGGTGGACGTCGCGCCGGGGCGTGCGGTGGACCACGGCCGCGGTGCCCGCTGACGGCCGCGGCGAGGGACGCCCAGGCACACGGGCCACGCGACGACCATGCCCCTGCTTCTCGGCATCGACACCGGCGGAACCTTCACCGACGCGGTGCTGTTCGACGACGACGCGGGGGTTGTCGCCTCCGCCAAGGCGCTCACCACCCGCGCCGATCTGGCGGTGGGGATCGCCGGCGCAGTGGACGCGGTGCTGGCGCAGGCGCGCGCCGAGCCCGGCGCCATCGCGCTGGTGTCCCTGTCCACCACGCTCGCCACCAACGCCCTGGTGGAGGGGCAGGGCGGTCGGGTGGGGCTGGTGCTCATCGGATTCGACGAGAGCGCGCTGGCGCGCTCCGGGCTCGCGGCGGCGCTGGGCGACGGTCCTTGCGTCCTGGTGGCGGGGGGCCACGACGCCCACGGCGCCGAGCGCGCGCCGCTGGACCAGGCGGCCCTCCAGCACCAGGTGCGCGCCCTGGAGGGCCAGGTGTCGGCGTTCGCCGTGGCGAGCCAGTTCGCGGTGCGCAACGCCGCCCACGAGAACGCCGCCCGGGACCTGATCCTGGCTCTCAGCGGACGCCCCGTGACCTGCAGCCACGAGCTGTCCAGCCGCCTGAACGGGCCGAGGCGCGCCATGACCTGCATCCTCAACGCACGGCTGGTGAGCCTGATCCACCATCTCATCGAAGCGGCGCGCGGGCTGCTGGCGGCGCGCGGCATCGGCGCACGGCTGATGGTGGTGCGCGGCGACGGCGCTCTCATCGCCGCCGACGTGGCCCGGGTGAGGCCCATCGAGACGATCCTCTCCGGTCCGGCTGCGAGCCTGGTGGGGGCGGCGCACCTGGCCGGGGCGCGCGACGCCCTGGTGTCCGACATCGGCGGCACCACCACCGACTTCGCAGTGCTGCAGGGTGGCCGGCCGCGGCTGGACCCGGACGGAGCCACCGTGGGCGGCTTCCGCACCATGGTGGAGGCGGTGGCCATGCGTACCATCGGGCTGGGCGGTGACAGCGAGGTGCGGGTGATCGCCGACGGGCTGCACCCGGTCCTGGCCCTGGGGCCACGCCGCGCGATCCCGCTGTGCCTGTTCGCCCTGCAGTATCCGGCGCTGGTGAACGAGACCCTGGCGCGCCAGATCCGCGGCCAGCGCCGCGGCGAGCACGGCGGGCGATTTGCCCTGTCCCTGGCCCGGGCCAGTGGGCACCGGGCCGCGCTGGGTCGCGGCGAGTCGGCGCTGCTGGAGCGGCTTCGCGACGGGCCCGTGGCGCTGGATCGCCTGCTGGAGAGCCAGGCCCAGTCAGCCGTCCTGGACCGGCTGGTGGCCCGCGGGCTCGCGCAGCTCGCCGCAGTGACGCCCACGGACGCAGCCCACGTGCTGGAGCTGCACGATGCCTGGGATCCCCGGGCAGCACGCGACGGCCTCGCACTGTTCGCGCAGCAGAAGGGGCCCGGGGGCCGTCCCGTGGCCGACGATGCCGAGGCCGCCGCGCGGTGGGTCGTGGACACCCTGGTGGATCACTCCGCCCACGCGCTGCTGGAGGGTGGCCTGCGCGACGACGGCCGCGATCACCCGGGGCTCGCGCGCATCCTGCTGGATGCGCGGCATGCAACCGCCGCCGCCCGGGTGGCGCTGGACGCGCGGCTCACGCTGCCCCTGGTCGGCCTCGGCGCCGCGGCGGCGGCATACTACCCGCGGGTGGCCGAATCGCTGGGTACCACCGCCCTGGTTCCGGTGCATGCAAGCGTCGCCAACGCCGTGGGCGCGGTGGTGGGCCGGGTACGCGTCAACGTGACCGCGACGCTGAGCGTGCCGCAGCCGGGCGAGTACCGGCTGTTCCTGGACGGCGCGCCGCGGCGATTCTCGGACCCGCAGGCCGCGTATGACCACGCCCGCGACGCGCTGGAGGCGTTGGCGCGCCGGCGTGCCGCGGCCGCGGGGGCCGCGGACGTGACCGTGCACCACGAGCGCGAGGACGTCACCGCGGTGGTGGACGGCCAGGTCACCCTGGTGGAGAGCGTGCTGCGCGCCACCGCCACCGGGCGGCCACGCTTTGCCGCCGGACCGGACCGTTGACTGGGTCGCACACCCGGACGGCGCACCGCAACATGCACCGTCACGACGATGGTTCCGCCGCTTGTCCGCGAGCAGGCCTGCCAGTAGGTTAGCCGTCGGCCGATGGCGAGGACGGGGCATGGACTGGAACGCACGCCGGCAGCGGTTCCGGCAGATCTTCGAAGGCGACCGCTGCGTGTTTCCCGGATCGGTCTACGACCCCATCTCTGCCCGGGTGGCGGAGGACCTGGGCTTCGAGGCCGGCATGTTCGCAGGCTCCATCGCGTCCTTCACGGTGCTGGGGGCGCCGGACGTGATCGTGCTCACCCTGAGCGAGTTCGCCGGCCAGGCCTACCGCATCTGCCGTGCCGGCAACCTGCCCCTCATCGTCGACGCGGACCACGGCTATGGCAACGCCCTGAGCGTCAAGCGCACCGTGGAGGAGCTGGAGACTGCCGGCATCGCGGCCCTCACCATCGAGGACACGCTGCTGCCGACGCCTTTCGGCTCCGGCAGGACCGAGCTGATCTGCGTCGAGGAAGGCGTCGGCAAGATGAAGGCGGCACTCACCGGCCGTCAGGATCCGAAGCTCGTGATCCTCGGGCGCACCAGCGCGGTCACCGTCACCGGCGTGGACGACGCCATCGCCCGAGGCAAGGCGTACCTGGACGCCGGCGTGGACGGCGTCACCTACATCGGCGTGAAGCGCCGCGAGGATCTCGAGGCCATTGCCCGCGCCATCGACGCGCCCATCATGCTGGGCGGCACGCCGCCGGCGATGCAGGATCTCGATTACCTCAGCGGGTGCGGCGTGCGCATCTGCCTGCAGGGCCACCAGCCGTTCATGGCCGCGGTGAAGGCCATGCACGACACGTTGAAGGCCCTGCGCGAGGGCACCTCGCCGCCGGATCTGAAGGGCGTGCCGTCTGGCGAGTTCATGAGGCAGGTCACCCGTGAAGCCGACTACGACGCCTGGAGCGCACAGTTCCTGAAGTAGGCGGCAGCGTCGGGGGCAGGGTGCAGACGATCCACAGCATCACCGAGACCGCGGATCCGCAGGGGCGACTCGACGCCTGCAACGAGAAGCGTCCGCCGCACCGTTGAGGGCTGCTGCCGTGGTGGTGGTGATCATGGGGGTGTCCGGGTCCGGCAAGACCACCGTGGGCCAGGCCCTGGCCGCGCAGCTCGGATGGCCCTTCCTGGAAGGCGACGCGTTCCACCCGAGCGCCAACCGGGAGAAGATGCGCGCCGGCGTGCCCCTGATCGACGCGGATCGGGCGCCGTGGCTGGACGCCATCGCGGGCGCCCTCGCCGATCTCGACGCCGCGGGGCGCCACGCGGTGCTGGCCTGCTCGGCGCTGCGGCGCGCCTACCGGGAGCGGCTGCGTGCCAGCGGGGCGGCGCTGCGCTTCGTGCTGCTCACCGGCAGCGAGCAGGTCATCGCGGAGCGGATGGCCCGGCGCACCGGCCACTACATGCCCGCGAGCCTGCTGCCCAGCCAGCTGGCGCTGCTGGAGCCGCCGGATGGGGCCGAGCAGGCCCTGGTGGCGGACGTGGCGCGGCCGCCGGAGCGGATCGCCGCCGACATCGTGGCGCACTGGGGGCTCGGCGGGTAGAAACCGCTAAAGGCGCTGCGATGGCGGCCGATCCAGGGGATCCCGGATGATCGGATCCGGCGCAGGCGCGTGGGTGGATCGCGAGGCAGGGCAGTTGAACGTTCCCGGACCGATCCGCCGCTCCATCGGGCTGATGCAGGCCACCGTCCTGCTGCTGGCGACCCTGGGGATTGCCCTCGCCCTCAGCGCGGTGCAGCTCAGCATTGCCGCGGGCCAGCACCGCGGCGCCGCCCGGGCGCGTACCGAGGACGTGCTGACCCTCGCCGAGGGCGGCGCCACCCGGGCGGCGTGGACGCTGGATCAGGAGCTCGCCGCCAGGGTCCTCGGCGGCGTGCTGGCCACGGGCGGGTTCCGCGCGGCGCGACTGGTGGACGAGCGGGGCGAGGTGCTCGCGGCGATCCGCCACTACGACGCGCCGCGCGATCCCCTTTCGTCGCGGATCCGGGAGTGGCTGTTCCGCGACGTGCTCCGCGGCGAGCGTCGGCTGACGCTGACGGTGGCCGGGCGCAGCCAGTTCGTGGGCATGCTGGAGGTCGAGCAGGAACCCCACGCGCTGGCGGCCGGCTTCATCCGCCAGGCGCAGGGCGCCGTGCTGGCGAGCCTGGTGGAGTCCCTGCTGGTGGGCCTGATGCTGCTGTGGATCTCGTCGCGACTGGTCACCTCCCACCTGCATCGGGCCGCCGTCCAGCTTGCCGATGCCCGGCCGGAACGCAGTGACGTGTTCCGGCTCCCGGTGCCCGCGGTGCACCGGGACAACGAGCTCGGGGACCTGCTGCGCAGCACCAACCGGATGATCGCCCGGCTGCAGGACTCGCGGCGCGAGCTGGCCCACGTGGCCACCCACGATCCGCTCACCGGGCTGCCCAACCGGTTGCTCATCCGCGACCAGCTCGAGGGCGCCCTCAGCCGGGCCCGGCGGTCGGGCACGCGGGTGGCGGTGCTGTTCCTGGACCTGGATCGGTTCAAGGCGGTGAACGACCTTCACGGCCACGAGTGCGGCGACGCCCTGCTGCAGGCCATCGCCGGCGCGCTGTCCACCGCCGTGCGCGACGCGGATGCGGTGGGTCGCCTGAGCGGCGACGAGTTCCTGGTGGTCGGTGAGGGCATCGAATCGGAGGACGAGGTCGTGCAGCTCGTGCGCCGGGTGGTGGACGCGGCCTCGCGTCGTCATCCCCTGGGCGAGCGCGAGGTGAGCGCGACGGTGAGCGTGGGTGTGGCCATCTTCCCGGCGGACGGCGAGGACGCGGACGCGCTCATCCGAAACGCCGACCTGGCCATGTACCGGGCGAAGCGCGACTCGGGATCGGTCTGGCGTTTCTACTCCGACGAGATGGGAGGCCGCGCGGCGCAGCGGGTCAGGCTGGAGGCAGATCTGGCGCTGGCCCGCGGGCGCGGCGAGCTCGAGCTGCACTACCAGCCGCGCTACGCCACCGGAACGGGTGTCATCCAGGGCTGCGAGGCGCTGGTGCGCTGGCGGCGCGGCGGGCGCCTGGTCAATGCCGCCCGGTTCATCGCTCTCGCGGAGGACTCGGGCCTGATCCTCGACATCGGCGACTTCGTCCTCGACGAGGCCTGCCGCCAGGCGGCCGCGTGGAACGCCGCCGGCACGCCGCTGCGCGTTGCCGTCAACATCTCCGGGCGCCAGCTCACGGATCGGGATCTGGCGGCGGACGTGCGCGGGGCGCTCGCGCGCCACGGGCTGGCGCCGCGCCTGCTGGAGCTGGAGGTGACCGAGAGCGTGCTCATCGGGAACCTGGAACGCGGCCGGGCGTTGCTCGCGGGACTGCGTGACGACGGGGTGGTCATCAGCGTCGACGACTTCGGGACCGGATACTCTTCCCTGGCCTACCTCATCGGCCTGCCCGCCGCGTGCCTGAAGATCGACCGCTCCTTCGTGTCGGGCCCGAACCGCTCGCCGGCGGTGCTCGGCATGATCATCAACATGGCCCGCTCGCTCGGCATGCGCTCGGTGGCCGAAGGCGTGGAGACGGAGGCCCAGCACGCGATGCTGTGCGAGCATGGTTGCGACGAGGTGCAGGGCTACCTGCTGGGGGTGCCGGTGCCGGCGTCCGAGTTCGCCGCCGCATTCCTCTCCGGGGAGGACGCGCGGCCTGCAGTCGGGAGACGTTCATGAGAACCGGAGCGACGATTCTCGCGGGCGTGGCGACGGCCGCCGCCGTGGCACTCACCCTGGTCGGTGCCGGCGCCCAGGCGCGCGACATCACCCTCACCGGCGATCCCTGGCCGCCCTACGTGAACGGCGAGATCGGGGGCGAGGCCCAGGACGGCATCGCGGTGCGCCTGGCGCGGCACATCTTCGCGCGCATCGAGGGCGTGACGCCCCGCTTCCCACTGATCCCGTGGGAGCGGGCGCTGCGCGAGGTGGAAGCGGGCACCATGGACGGCATCGTGATCCTGGCGAAGACCCCGGAGCGGGAGCGCTACATGGTCTACACCGAGCCGCTGATCACGGCCCGGAGCCTCGTCTGGTACGACGCGCGGCGGTTTCCCGCAGGCTTCGAGTGGTCCTCCTTCGGCGATCTCGCGCCGCACCTGATCGGCGCCGTGCGCGGCTACGACTACGGCCCGGACATCGAGCGCGGTGCCGCCGCCGGCAGGCTGAACCTGGTGCAGGTCAACGCCGTGGGCCAGCTGTTCGCGATGCTGGCCCGGGGACGGGTGGAGCTCGCGCTGGCCAACGACAGCGTCGGCTACGGCCTCGCCCGGCGGCATGCGGGGGAGGCAGACATCCGCCCCGCGTCGAAGGCCACCGGGACGGACGTCTACTACATGGCGTTCTCGCTGCGCTCGGACGCGGCGACGCTCGTGAAACAGGTCAACGAGACCATCGCCGAGCTGCGTCGCGAGGGCGTGCTCCAGGCGCTGAGCCGGGGCGAGTAGCCCGGCCAACTCACCGATTCGCGTGGGCGGCACCCGCGGGTGGGGCGCCGCCGGGCTCGAAGCCCAGCTCCACCGCCTGCTCGCCGGCATCCAGCGCCAGCACCGGCGTGACCGCGGGCGTTCGGGCGATGACCCGCCCGGCGCGTACGACAAACAGCCGCGCCGGCTTCAGGCGCAGCGCCTCCAGCTCGTCGCGGCACTGCAGGACGACGAGATCGGCGCGGCACCCCGGCGCGATGCCGTAGCCGTCCAGCGCGAGCGCCGTCGCACCGTTCACCGTCACGGCGTCGAAGCAGGCGCGCATCTCGTCGCGGCCCGTCATGTGGCCCACGTGCAGCCCCATGTGCGCCACCTCCAGCATCTCGTGGCTGCCCAGCGGATACCAGGGGTCCATCACGCAGTCGTGACCGAAGGCCACGTTCAGCCCCGCCTTCATCAGATCCTTCACCCGCGTCATGCCGCGGCGCTTGGGGTAGGTGTCGTGGCGGCCCTGGATGACGATGTTGATGAGCGGGTTCGCGATCACCTGCAGCGCCGCCTCGCGCAGCAGCGGC
>JBFHNV010000161.1:0-13901 GCA_041593595.1 Gammaproteobacteria bacterium | reverse complement strand
GGCTCACGCGATCGGTCGCGGATCGATCGGCGGTGAAGCCGCAAGGCAGGCCCAGCACCGGGTCGACGGTGTTGCCCCCGGCCCACTCCGGGACGTTGGACTTGGCCAGCGGGATGGCGCCGTTCGCCTCCAGGCGAGCCGTAGGTGGTACGCGCGCCCCCCACGTCGCTGTAGTCCTTGACCGCGATGGGCAGGCCCGCCAGGGGTAGCGCGAGGGCCCGCTCGAAGCAGCGCACGGGCAGCGCGTTCACAGCGGGGTCCACCGCCTCGATGCGCGCGATGGCCGCCTCCACCAGCTCGACAGGGCTCACCTTGCCGCGGCGAAGGCGCGCGACGCACTCCGTGGCGCTCCAGCGGCATGGCTCGTGCATGGGCATGGCCTCCGGGTGGTCCCGCGCCATGCTGGCTGCAGCGGGACGCGCAGGTCAATTGGCGTCGGATCCGCGTTCATGCGACGCATCGCGTCGCCGCCGGGTGCCATTTCCGACGCGGCGCGCAAAACTTCGATCTCACCGAGGACGTCCCGACGCCCCGGGCGACCCGGGCGACCCGGGCGATCCGCGAGATGGGAGGGACCGCCACCGCGGTGATGGCGCCCCAGTGCGGCCTCGCCCCGGGGTCTCGCCCATGGAGTGGGTGGAGACGGTGTACGTGAACGGCGTGAAGCTCGAGGCGTTCACCGCCTCGGGCGTGCTCGGCACCATGTGCGGTACCTACCTCGACCTGGTCGAGAACCTGGACTACAAGACCATGCACTACCCCGGCGACGTGAAGCTCATGAACTTCTTCTTCCACGAGCTGCTCCTGCACGAGCAGCGCGAGCTCGCGGGTCGCATCCTCACCCACGCCAAGCCGCCGGTCGACGACGACGTGGTGCACGTGCACGTCTCGGTGGAGGGGTACCTGGGCGAGAAGCTCCAGCGCCGGGAGCTGGTGCGCTCCTACTACCCGACGGAGCTGTTCGGGGAACTCTTGACCGCGATCGCGTGAACCACCTCGGCCTCGGCCTGCGCGGTGATCGAGATGGTCCGCGACGGGGCCCCGCCCGCGAAGGGCTTCGTGAAGCAGGAGAGCATCGCCCTCGACCGCTTCCTCGAGACCCCGACCGGGCGGATGTTCCAGGGCTGACGCGGCATTCGCACAATACTGTGGAGCAGAGGACAATTGGTGCCGTCGCAACCGGGCCGGAGCCGGAATCGCCCGGAGCCGCTCGAGCGCTCCGGCCCCGGTCGCGGTCTGCCACCGCGCCGACAGGGTCAACCCCTCGCAGTGTGCCGTTCGTTCATCGATGCGGGCTGGTGGCATTGCCCTCGAACACACCGCTGCCCGGACCCGGCAGCTCATCGGCCCTGGGCCCGAAATACTCGGCCACGTGCAGGCCGGTGTCATTGTCCACCCAGTAGATGAGCCCGTCCTTGAACACCGGATAGGTGCGCGCGACGCCATGAGGGGCCGTTCGGGCATAACCGACCTCCCGCGGGCTGTGCGACAGGGAGATGTCCACCGCGCGAATACCCTGTCCGTACCACGACACGAACACCAGGTTCTTGAACGCGGTGGGATTGTGCGCCTGCATGCTCCGCCGCCTGCGGGGATCTCCGTTGGGTTCCGAGTTCGACTGGCTCAGGCAGTTCTCGAGCTCGCTGATGGGTACGCCGAATGCCCCGCGCTGGGTAGGCGACACCTCTGAATCGGCGCTCACGACGTACATCCAGGTGGTGGGACACTCGGTGAACGGCTTCTCGTCCGTGACAATCACGAGCTCCGGCCGGCTCGCATCGTTGCCCGCCGCCAGGGACGGACGATTCGGCACCGGCACGGCGCTGTGAAAGCCGGTGAACGTCATCACCGGGGGGTACGGATCGAAGCGAGACCGATCGGCCAGCATCCGATACTTCGCGACCTTGACCGCGTCCGGCGCGGCGGACGCAAGCAACGCCTGCACCCCCGGATCGTCGTTGATCACCATGTGGATGCAGTCGTTCGTGACCTCGGCAAGCTTCGCGGGGTCGACATCACCACCAATCACGCCCCCCACGTACACGTTCGTGGAACGCTTGTTGCACCCTGCCGTCTCGCTGATAAGAGCCTCGTTGGTGCTGTGCGCGACGGCCGACGAGTCGAGGATGAAGAACCCGGCGGTCGAAACCGCGACGTAGATGCGCTCCCCGTCGTCGGACACCGAGTTCGAGTGGTTCTGATTGCGCTGCTCGGTCTGCACGGCGCCGGGGCGGCCGAAGCTGTCCACGTTGTTGCTGAAGTCGGGAAAGCGTCCGTCCGAGAACAGGCCCGTGGCATCGGGAGCCTCCCGCAGCACGGGACCGCCCACGTCCTGAAGCGAGAACGTGGCGACGACCTGCGGATCGGGAAGTATGGCGCCGCTGTTCTCATCGGTTACGGCGAGCACGATGAGGTCGGCGATGCTGCCTCCCGGGTTGTTCGGATCCGGGCGTCCCGCGCCGCTGAACATGGAAACCGACACGAGCACTCGGTTCGAGTTGTCCGGATCGTGCCACAGGTAGAACTCGTGCGACTGACCGCCGAACACGAACTCGTTGCTCCCGAAGGTCGGGAGGCACGTGTCGGGATCGATGGCGAAGGCCTGCAGCCGCCCGTCCTGGCCGGCGGTCGCATTGCGCACCATCAGCATGCGCCGGCCGGCGCTGCTGTCGTAGACCAGCGCGCGGATCTCCCTGTCATCGAAGCCCCGGTTGCCCGGCGCGATCGCAGGTATCGAGCCGACCACGACGGGAGCGTCCCGCCCGGGTTTCGGTTGGATGGCGAGGATGTCGATGGGTCTGAACACCCCCGTGCCATTTCCGTGACCCACGTAGATGCATTCGCCGGCAATGCCCATTCCCCGGCCGTCGCCGTCGGCATCGAGATCGCCCCCGCTTCTCGCACCGGTCACCGGATCGGTGACGGACGGTATCAGCGGCACCCAGTGCAGGTGGCGGAAGTTGCGGAACAGCTTGAGCTTCTTCTCGAGCCTGAAGGCGCCCGCAAGGGCCTCGCCATCGCTCGAAAACGCGTCCGCGCGTCCCCTCCGGTCGAGCCGGGTGCTCGGGATGTCCGCGATGGGGACCTCGAAGTGGCTGGGCTGGCACCCCGCTGGATCTTCGGTGGCATCCTTGCACTTGGCGTTCTCATTCGCGGGGAAGCGAGGCTCCGCTCCTGCTCCTGCTGTCAGGACGGTTCCGGCGGCGAACAGTGCGGCAATCATCGGTGTTCTTCGCATGATTCGTCTCCTCTGGATGGGACCGGCGGGACGGCTGCGAGCGCAGTGCATGACTTGTGGGGCGCTCACTCGCATATGCGCTGCTCGCCGGTGGTCGTCTCGGGCTCGTGCAGATCAGCGTCTCCCACGGGGCGCGCCGACCGCTGTGCCCGATCGGCACGCGCCGTCGCGGCTCACGGCGAGGGGAGCGTCGGTCCTCGGCTCGCATTCGCGAGCATCGTTCAGAGGCGAGACCGTCGATGGACGATCGTGCAGCTTACGAGCGGAAGCGCCGCGTGCGAGACAGCGCCTGCCGTCGCGTCGAGCCCCCCTACGCGCGGGCGTCCAGCTTGATGCATGTGGCCACCCGGACGAGCACACCCCGCGATTGCGGCAGTACGCTGATTCACCGCTCCCTCCAGTGCGGTGTGCAGTCAGTATAGTCGGTCCGATTGCTCGATCTATGGCGCGACGCAGCAATTGGCCACCGTTCGAGGTGCCGGCAGCCGCGTCGGCCCGCCCGTCACGACGGGTTGCGGCGGCGCGGGGAAGATTGCGTTCGAGTCTTGTCCGAACCCGGGCGACAGGACGCGAAGTCGACGTCGGCGGTGACGTTGAGCGACGTGAGCTCGAAGCGGCCGTCGATGGTGCCGTCCTCGATGGAGCCGAAGGCCCCGATGGGCTGGGCGTTGAATGTGAATACGCTCGAGGTCGACGTGAACGAGCCGTTCTGGAACGTGGTCACCTGGGACTGGAAGTCCAGCTCCGCGACGAGGCCCCGCCCGCGAAGGGCTTCGTGAAGCAGGAGAGCATCGCCCTCGACCGCTTCCTCGAGACCCCGACCGGGCGATACCTCAAGTGATTTCGAGGAAATGTTTCCGCGGAAACATCTGTTGAGAAATCACTTCAAGTCGCCCTGGACCACTCGCTTGCCGAATCACGGGAGCGAGCCACGGCCACCAGAGTTGCTCCCATTACGACTGTATATTACAACAGTCACGACCCGTTGCAAGCCGGCGGATTCCGCGGCGGTGACGGCGCGTTCCCGGACGTGAACTTCGACACCATCGGCGGGGCCGGGCCGGGGACGGGGCGCCACGCGTCCCGCCGGTGGCGTGAGCGCGGCACGCCTCCGGGAGGCAGGCCGCCCCCCTCATCGTGAAGCCGCCTTCTCGCGCAACTGCTTCAGCGTGAACACGTAGCTGTCTGCATCCAGCGGCTTGCGACACGCGAGGCAGCTCCCCTGGCTCACCCCGGGCTTGACTCTGCCGTCAGGCGTGAACACCGCGTAGTGCCAGTCACCGTTGCGCAGCAGCTCGGGGAACTGTCGACCCCAGCCGGCCCCGGTCGCCATCGCGGTATGGGCCTGCAGGCGATCGCGCTCGTAGAACCCGTCCGCGCCATCGTCGGCGCCGCCCAGGTCCGCGAAGAATGCGGCAGATGGAGAGGTCATCCTCGATGCCGTGCCCCCCTTGCCGCCAGGCGACGCATGGTGGAGTGTGCGGGTCGAGAACCCGGGCGCCGGGCGCGGGGATGGAGACCCGCCGAGTCAGGCGGGTCGCCGCGCGGCGCCGATTCGGAGGCCTCCGATGCGCGACTTCGACCCCGACGGCACTCGCCTGCCCATCAAGCTCGACGCGACCTCCAACGGCGAGTTCGCGCCGATTCCCCTCGAGCCCGCCGCGCGTGCAGCCAATCGGCTCGCGCAGGCCGCGGCCAGCGACAACGCGCGCCGGCGCGGCGTGTCGCGGCGCGCCTTCATGGTCTCCTCGTGCGGCGCGGCCAGCACCCTGCTCGCGTTCAACGCCGCGAACGTGGCGAGCGGGCAGATCGGCGGGTACTACGCCGTGGCCCCCGAAGCCGCGGTGGATCCCGCGCTCGCCGCCGCCGCGCTCGACGGGAACGAGCTCATCCTCGACGTGCAGGGCCACTTCGTCGGCCGGCACGGACGCGGCAAGGTCGGCCTCGGCGGCGTCGATCAGTTCGTGCAGGATGTCTTCCTCGACAGCGACACCGACATGATGGTGCTGTCCTTCATCCCGTCGCGCCGCGACCCGGAGCTGCTCGAGATCGAGGAGGCGGACGCCGCGCGGCGCATCGTCGAGCGCCTGGAGGGCGATCACCGGCTGCTGCTGCATGGGCGCGTCAATCCGAACCAGCCTGGCGACCTGGAGAGCATGGACGAGCTGGCGCAGCGCTGGGGCGTCGCTGCGTGGAAGACCTACACCCAGTGGGGGCCGGACGGGCGTGGCTTCTTCCTCGACGACGACACCGGCGAACGGCTGATCGATCGCGCCCGCGCCCTGGGGGTGCGGAACATCGCGGTGCACAAGGGGCTCCCGTTCGGCAGGCAGTCCTACGAGCACAGCCTGTGCCGCGACATCGGCGTGGTCGCGAAGCGCCATCCCGACGTCAACTTCCTCGTCTACCACTCCGGCTTCGTTCCGGGCCGCGCCGAGGGCCCGTACCGGCCCGACGCGCGCGAGGGCGTGGACGGGCTGATCGCATCGCTCCAGGAGAACGGCGTCGGGCCCAACGCCAACGTCTGGGCAGATCTGGGCAGCACCTGGCGCTACGTGATGCGCGACCCCGACAGCGCCGCGCACCTCATCGGCAAGCTGCTCGATCACGTGGGCGAGGACCGGGTGCTGTGGGGCAGCGACTCGATCTGGTACGGATCGCCGCAGGATCAGATCCAGGCCTTCCGCGCCTTCCGCATCTCGGAAGCACTGCGCGAGCGTCACGGCTACCGGCAGTTGACGCCCGGGATCCGCGCGAAGGTGTTCGGGCTGAACGCAACGCGGGTCTACGGCATCGACGCCGCCGAGGCGCGCAGGCGCGCCCGCGGCGACGCCGTTTCCGAGCAGCGTGTCGCCGCTCGCGAGGCGCCGAACCCGCACTTCCTGACCTACGGACCGCGGACGCGGCGCGAGTTCCTCGCATTGTGGCGAGCGAACGGCGGGCGCCCCGGCTGATCCCGCGCGAGTCGGCGCGGCCCCGCACGGGGCCTGCGCCGTCACGCCCCGGCCGTGGCCACCCGCTCGGTGAGCTCCGGGCGCTCGCCCCGGTGCGCCCGGCGGGGGCGGGTGTGAGCGGCGTCTCAGAAGGGCGCCCCGTGCGGCGATAGGATTCCAGTGCCCGGCAAGTGGAAATGGGTTTCCCCGGGCCCGGAGACGAGGTTGTAAAGAATCGTCATCGTGGGCCACCGCTCGCGACACCGATGGCCCAGGGGTGAATCATGGATCTTGCAAGCAAGCTCGGCGGCTTGACCCGGAAGGTCGATGGGCTCGTCGGCACGGGAAAGAGACTGGCCGACAAGGGCAAGTCCATGCTGAAACCGCCGCCGGTGGTCTTCGGTGCGCCGAGACAGCTCGCCAGCGACCCGGCAACGTCCTGGTGGCATGTGCCGGTATTCATCGAGCCGCAGACCATGCACAAGAAGTCACTGCCAGGATGCAAGGTCAAGCTGGTGTCGTCCGAGGGCGGCGGGACCGCGATGGATCTGTGCTGGCGAACCGAAAGCGGCGAAGGGCCGACCCGTGAGATCACGCTGGCCGAAGGACGCCTCTATCTCGTCCCCGTGGCCGCTCGCAAGGAATCCGGTGACAGGCGCGTCGCCATCATCACCAGCGACAGCTTTCTCGCCCACAAGCAGATCAGGATGCAGCTTCCGCCGGGTCAGTCCAGGTGGCTGCTGCGCGTCGAGGGTGACGACGGCAGCTGGGAAAGCGAGCATTCCTATCTGCTGCACGTTCCCCCGGCCGATCGCGGGAACGGACATTTCACCCTCGAGGTGCGCTACAAGGATCTGAACTGACCCGGCGCAGGGCGATCCCGGTGCGCCATACGGCGGCGGCTGCGGCATCGTGCGCGACGGTGGTGCTCGGCACCTTCTGCATCCTGGCAGGCGTGTACACCCACGTGCACGACGGTCATGTTCGACGCCCACGCAGGTCCGCGAACGTGGGCGCCCGCCGTCAGTCGCCGGCCGCCGCCAGACGCTCGGCGAAGCGCGGCCCGCGGTCGAACATCTCCCCGGAGCGGCGCCGGGCGGCGCGGGACTCGTGGGTGCGTGCCCCGTCCACCTGCATGCCGTCGCCGGTGAGCACCACGCCGTAGTCCTCCCGCGCGCTCGCTTCCGAGACGAAGCCGTCCAGCACGTCCTCGAGCACCTGCTCCGCGGGACGATCCAGGGGCGAGCCCCAGCCGCCGCCGCCGGAGGTCATGATGCGCACCAGGTCGCCCTTCTTCAGCCGGTTGCCGTCGCTCAGGGGCTCGAGGGCGCGCTCGGCATCGGTGCCGGGATTGACCACGATGGAGCCCGAGCGCCCGGCCATGCCGCCGTTGACGCCCCAGGCCGGGAAGCGCGTGTTCTCGAGGCGGATGCCCAGCACCGCCTCGTCGCCGATGATGCGCACGTCGCGCACGATGCCGCAGCCGCCTCGGTAGCGCCCGGGACCGCCGGAGTCCCGGTGGATGCGGTAGCCCTCGATGCGCACGCCGAACTCCATCTCGGCGAACTCCACCGGGTAGTTCTTCTGCGCCACGTAGTACACCGCGTCGATGCCGTCTGCCCTCGGACGCGCGCCGAAGCCCACGGCGAGACCCTCGATGCACAGCTCGTACTCGCCGCTGCGCCGGTCGTAGCTGCGGAGGTAGTAGATCACGTAGCAGGCCGAGGCGGCCGACGCGCCCCCGCCCGTGGCTTTCGCCAGCGCGCCGAGGATCGCGCCGTTGACCCGGATCATGGTGTGCGAGCGCATCCCCAGGGGCGCGGGAAAGATCGGGTCCACCAGGCTGCCGGGGCGCTTTCGCACCGCGCCCACGGCGCGCATGAAGCCGGCGTTCATCTGCACCGTCGGGTCGTCGCCGGTCAGATAGAGGCCGAGCATGAACTTCGGCACGCTCTCGTCCATGATGAAGTTGACCGCGCCCCGGGCCTGGTCCGAGGACTCGGTGAAATCCATGGCCACCTCGGCGCCCTGCTTGGAGATCTCCAGGTTCACCGAGTAGAGCGCGTCGCTCACCGCGTCGCTGTCCAGGTAGTCGCGGAAGGCGTAGCTGCCGTCCGGCACCGCGCGGGCCAGCGCCTGGCGCAGCGCGGTCTCGCTCTGGTCGATCATGAAGTCGAAGGCGCCGCGGGTGGCCGGCTCGCCGAAGCGGCGCACGATGTCCTGCATGCGGCGTGTGCCCAGGCGCACCGCGGCCAGGATCGCCTGCAGGTCGCCCTTGACGATGGCGGGGAAGCGCGAGTTGCGGGTGAACACCCGCATCACCTCCTCGTTGAGCACGCCCTCCCGGTAGATGCGCACCGGCGGCATGAGGATCCCCTCGTGGAAGGTCTCGGTGGCCATGGGCGAGATGCTGCCGGGCATCACGCCGCCGATGTCCCACAGGTGGCCCCAGGCCTCGGCGAACGCGAACAGCTCGCCCTCGTGGAACACCGGTGCGACGAACACCATGTCCGGCATGTGGGACACCGCGCCGCGGGACGCGTAGGGGTCGTTGTACCAGTAGAGGTCCCCCGGGCGCATGTCCGCGGCGGGATACTGCTCGAGCACGCAGTCGATGAGGTTGCCGGCCATGGGCAGGTTCGTGCTCGACACCAGGCGCCCCCGCGCGTCGAAGATCGCGGTGAAGTAGTCCTTCTTCTCGCGGATGAACGGCGACATGGAGGTGCGGTCGATGATCGCCTCCATCTCCGAGCGCGCCGACTGGATGGCGCCCTTGACGAGCTCCAGGGTCACGGAGTCGATGTTCTGCATCGGTCGGCTGCCTCTCGCTCAGTACGCGCTGGCCGCGCGGGCGGGGATCCGGGTTGCGCGGGCACTCACAGGCGCACCACGAGGTTGCCGTATGGGTCCACGCGCGCGGTGTGACCGGGCGGGATCACGGTGGTCGTGTCCAGCTGGTCGACGATGGCCGGGCCCGCGATGGCGTGGCCGGCGCGCAGCGCCTCGCGGGCGTACACCGGCGTGTCCACGTGGCCCGCGTCGGCGAAGGCGACGCGGCGGCGCGCCCCGGGCGCGGGGGCGGTGCCGTCGGGCACCGTGTCGATGCGCGGCAGGCTCACCTTGTCCACGGCGCCCACGGCGCCGACGCGCAGGTTCACGATCTCCACCGGCGCGGAACGGTCGCAGAAGGTGTACGCCTGCTCGTGCTGCTCGTGGAAGCGCTCCACCAGCCGTTCCAGCGCCGCCGCATCCAGCGCCGCGTCCCCCAGGACCACCGTGAGCTCGTTGCCCTGCTTCGCGTAGCGCAGATCCGCCGCGCGCAGGTAGTGCCTGCGCCCCGGCGGCACGCCCTCCGCCTCCAGGTCCGCGGCCGCCTGCGCCGCGAGCTCCGCGTAGACGGTCTCCATGCCCCGCAGGTCGTGGTGCGGCGCCCGCTGCAGGTGGGTGCGCACGTAGTCGAAGCGCAGATCCGTCGCCAGCAGCCCCAGGGCGCAGAGGATCCCGGGGTGTGGCGGGATCACGTACGCGGGCGTGCCCAGCAGCCGCGCCAGCGCCCCCGCGTGCATGGGGCCTGCGCCGCCGAAGGCCACCAGCACGAAGTCGCGCGGGTCGTAGCCGCGCTCCACCGAGACCACCTTCAGCGCACCCACCATGTTGTTGTTGACGATGTCGAGGATCCCCGCCGCCGCCGCCTCCACCTCGAGCCCCAGCGGCACCGCCACGTGCTCGCGGATGGCCTCGCGGGCGCGCCCGGCGTCGAGCGGGATCTCGCCGCCCAGCAGGTGCGGCGGGATGCGTCCGAGGACCAGGTTGGCGTCGGTCACGGTGGGCAGCGTGCCGCCGCGCCCGTAGCACGCCGGACCCGGCTCCGCGCCCGCGCTGCGCGGGCCCACCGTGAGCCCGCCGTGGTCGGCCACCGCGGCGATGCTGCCGCCGCCCGCGCCCACGGTGTGGATGTCGACGATGGACAGCGGCAGGGGGAAGGGGCCGATGGCGCCGTCGCCGGTCATGAGGGTGTGCCCGTCCTTCAGCAGGCTCACGTCGGCGCTGGTGCCGCCGATGTCGATGCTGATGGCGTTGCCGAAGCCGGTGAGCTCGCCGATGTAGCGCGCACCGATGGCCCCGGCGGCGGGTCCCGACAGGGCCATGTCCACGGCCTGGCGCACCGCGTGGCGGGGGCTGAACACGCCGCCGTTGGACTTCATGATGAGCAGCGGCGCGCCGATGCCGCGCGCGCGCAGCCCCTCCTCGAGGCGCGCCACGTAGCGGCCCACCCTGGGCTGCACGTAGGCGTTGAGCACCGTGGCCATGGAGCGCTCGTACTCGCGGAACACCGGCCACACGTCGCTCGACGCGCACACGGTCACCCCGGGCAGCTCCTCGGCGAGGATGGCGGCGGCGCGCTGCTCGTGGGCCGGGTTGGCGTAGGCGTGCAGGAACACCACCGCCACCGCCTCCACCCCGAAGGCGCCGAGGCGCCGCGCCGCCTCGCGGCAGGCCACCTCGTCCAGCGGCACTGCCACGCTGCCGTCGAGCAGCACGCGCTCGCCCACCTCCATGATGAGGCGCGGCGGCACCGGCCGGCGCGGCTTCACCCAGGTGTACAGGTTCTCCTTGCGCGGCACGTCGTGGCGGCCGATCTCGAGGACGAACTTGAAGCCGTCGGTGACCACCATGCCTGTGCGCGCACCGGTGCCCTCTAGGATGGTGTTGGTGGCCACGGTGGAGCCGTGGAACAGGCGGCGCACGTCGCCGGCGCTGGCGCCTGCGCGCTCGAGGATCTTGCCGATGCCGTCGAAGAACCCGCGCGAGGAGTCGTCCGGCGTGGACGGCGTCTTGGCCGTCCACAGCGCGCCGGCGGACGCGTCCACGAGGATGACGTCGGTGAACGTTCCCCCGACGTCGAGTGCCAGCGCGAGCTCGGGCATGTGGGTGGCTCCCGTTCCGACCCGCTGCAGGGACTGCGCGCGGGTGGGCGATGCGTGCCATTATCGGGTCGCCCTGCACGCGACGGCAAACACCGACGAGCGTGGCGATGAAGCCGCCGTGGCAGTCGGCCGATTCATCGACAACCCCGGAGCATCGCGATGATCACTGCGGATCTGAAGGGGCGCACGGCGCTGGTCACCGGCGGCGCCTCCGGCATCGGGCTGGCCACGGCAACGCTGCTCGCGCGCTGCGGTGCGCGGGTGGCCATCAACGACCGGCCGGGCAATGCGGCGCTGGACGAGGCGGTGACGGCGCTCGCCCACGACGGGCTCGAGGCGGTGGCGGCACCCGGCGACGTGGGCGAGGCGGGCGCCGCCGAGACCATGGTCGAGGCGGCGGCACGCGCGCTCGGCGGCCTCGACTACCTGGTGAACAATGCCGGGACCTCGGCCACCGCGGTCCCGATCCCGCCCGCAGACCTGAACGCCCTGGACGAGGATCGCTGGCACACCATCCTCGGCGTCAACCTGGTGGGACCGTTCCGCTGCACCCGGGCCGCGGCGCCGCACCTGAAGCGGGGGCGCGGTGCCGTGGTCAACACCGCCTCCTTCGCGGCCTTCGGCGGCGCCGGCAGCAGCGCGGCCTACGCCGCGAGCAAGGCAGGCCTGGTGAGCCTCACCCGCAGCCTCGCCCGGGGTCTCGGCCCCGAGGTACGCGTCAACGCCGTCGCACCCGGCTACATCCGCACCCCCTGGACCGCACGCTTCGGCGCCGAGTGGGAGAGCGCCACGGTGGAGCGCACGGCGCTCGCGCGCGCCGGCGAGCCCGGGGACGTGGCGGAGGTGATCCTGTTCCTGTGCGCCGGTGCCGGCTACGTGACGGGCCAGACGCTGGTGGTGGACGGGGGGGTTTTCTGACGCCGTCGGCGCTGCGTGCCGGGACAGCCGCCGGCGCACGCCCGGTGCTGCAACGCGGCAACCAGGTTACGGCGGCGATGCGCGTTGACCCGCCCCTGCCTTCCGATAGACTCCCGGGCAGAACAAAGAACACCGGCCAGGGACGGCTCGATCCACCGATGCCGGAGGAAGGCCCCGGGAGTCAGGACGCGCCGCCGGGGCGGTCTCCGGTCGCAGACCACGAGGAGGCTCCCATGCGCCCGTACTCACGACCCGTCCACGGTCGCGCGACCGTGATCCGCACGCTCACCGCGCTGCTTGCCGCCGGGCTGCTGGCCGCCGGCCTCGCGCCGCTGCCGGCCCACGCGGAGAACCGCTTCGTCTTCGCCAACACCAGCGAGTACGACACGCTGGATCCCCACCAGACCTTCGACGTGGGCCGCGTGGCGGTGCGGCTGAATCTCTACGACGGCCTCTACCGCTGGCAGGACAACCCGCCCAAGATGGAACCCTGGCTGGCGGAGAGCTACACCGTCTCCGACGACGGGCTGACCTGGACCTTCACGCTGCGCAAGGGCGCGAAGTTCCACGACGGGTCCGAGGTCAAGGCCGGGGACGTGGTCTACAGCATGGAGCGCATCCTCGCGCTCAAGAAAGGCGCCGCGGCGCTGTTCTCGCGCATGATCGAGCCCGGGGCCAGCAAGGCGCTGGACGACTACACCGTCCAGTTCAGGCTGACCACTCCGTCGGCGATCTTCCTGTCCATCGTGCCGGAGATCCACGTGGTCAACTCGGCGCTGGTGAAGCGGCACGAGAAGGACGGTGACTGGGGCGCGGCGTGGCTGAGCAGCAATGACGCGGGCTCGGGCTCGTTCCAGCTCGAGAACTTCGACCCGGCGGTGGGCTTCAGCGCCACCCGCTTCGCGGATCACTTCCTCGGCTGGGGCGACAAGTACCTGGACGCCATCGAGTTCCGCACCATCTCCGAGGTCAACACCCGCGTGCTGAGCCTGCTCAAGGGCGACGTCCACGGCACGGGCGGCTACCTGCCCCAGGACCAGGTCAAGCGCCTCGCGGAGGGCGAGAAGACCTACGTGATGGAGGAGGAGTCCATGCGCATCTTCCTCTTCCAGATCAACAACCAGCGCGAGCCGCTGAACGACGTGCACGTGCGCCGCGCCATCAGCTACTCCTTCGACTACGACGGCTTCATCAAGGACATCCTGAGCGGCTCCGCCGAGCGCAACCCGGTGCCGATCCCCAACACCATGTGGGGCGTGCCGGAGGGGATCGAGGGCTACACCTACGACCTGCAGAAGGCCAAGGCGGAGCTCGCCAAGGCGCAGAGAAAGCCCGACCGGCCCATCGAGATCTCCTTCCTCACGGGTTTCAGCCAGACCGAGCAGGCCGCGGTGCTGATGCAGAACGGCATGCGCCAGGCCGGCTTCGAGACCACCGTCACCAACCACCCCTGGCCGGTGATGGTGAACAAGATGGCCAAGCCGGAGACGTCGCCGGACATGGTGGTGTACTGGATCAGCACCTACTACGCGGATCCCAACAACTGGATCGGCGAGATGTTCAACTCGAAGCTCTGGGGCACCTTCAAGTCGTCGAGCTTCTACAAGAACCCGAAGGTGGACGAGCTCCTGGACAAGGCCCTGGCTAACACCGACCGCGCCGTGCGCGAGGCTGCCTACAAGGAGGCCGCGCGCATCGTCTTCGACGAGGCCGCGGGCGTGTGGATCTACAACACCAAGTGGTACGGCCCGTACAACAAGTCGGTCAAGGGCGTGCGGTTCTGCCCCATCGGCAACGGCCAGGAGATGCGCTGGATCCATTTCGGTTGAGCGGGGTCCGGCCCGCCCGGACCCGTCGGCCCCTCCCGCTGCGCAGCGGCGGGAG
>JBFHNV010000160.1:0-14032 GCA_041593595.1 Gammaproteobacteria bacterium | reverse complement strand
GCGCTTGGAATAGATCTCGTCGCGCTGACGCTCCAGTGGCAGCCCGTTGATCTCCACCACGTTGTCCAGCATGCGGGTGAAGATGGCCACCGTCTCACGGAACGTGTCCCAGTCGAATCGCGCGCGGTCGGTGAACGGGTCGAGCACGAACCGGGTCAGGTTGACCGAACCGAGCAGGCACGAGCCGTAGGGTGGCAGCGGCTGTTCGCCACACGGGTTGGTGGCGCGGATGTTCTCGCAGAACCAGTTGTTGTTCATCTCGTTGATCTCGTCGATCAGGATGAACCCCGGCTCGGCGAAGTCGTAGGTGGACGACATCACCAGATCCCACATGCGCTGCGCCTTCACGGTCCGGTAGACCTTGCACGCCACCTTGCCCTCGGCATTGACCACGTAGCCGCGGTGGGTGGGCCACTCGCGCCAGATCACCTGGCTCTCGTCGTCGAGATCCAGCGCGCCGGTCTCGGCCTCCGCCTCGGTGATGGGGAACGCCAGCGGCCACTCGCGGTCGTCGCGGAGCGCGTCCATGAACTCGCGGGTGATCAGCAGCGACAGGTTGAACTGGCGCAGCCGGCCGTCCTCGCGCTTGGCGCGCACGAAGTCCAGGACGTCCGGGTGGCCGATGTCGAAGGTGGCCATCTGTGCGCCACGCCGCCCGCCGGCGGACGAGACCGTGAAGCACATCTTGTCGTAGATGTCCATGAAGGACAGCGGCCCGGAGGTGTACGCGCCGGCACCGGAGACGTAGGCTCCGCGCGGGCGCAGCGTCGAGAACTCGTAGCCGATGCCGCAGCCGGCCTTCAGCGTGAGGCCGGCCTCGTGCACCTTGTCCAGGATGTCCGCCATGGAGTCGCCGACGGTGCCGGAGACGGTGCAGTTGATGGTGGACGTGGCGGGCTTGTGATCCAGCGCACCCGCGTTGGAGACGATGCGCCCGGCCGGTATCGCACCGTTGCGCAGTGCGAACAGGAAGCGTTCGAACCACTGCTCGCGCTTCTCGGGCGTGTCCTCCACCTCCGCGAGCGCCTGCGCCACCCGGCGGTAGGTGTCGTCGATGGTGAGATCGACCGGCTCGCCGTCCTTGCGCTTGAGGCGGTACTTCTTGTCCCAGATGTCCAGCGAAGCCGGCTGCAGGGGGATCTCCCCGCGAGTCCGGCCATGGAGTGTCTCTATCTGCTTGTGGGCGAGCTTCACCGTCGTCGATCCCCCTGATTTTATTGTTCCTGCTCTGGGTTCCCTGCCCGGTCCGCCGCGCCCGGGCGGGCGTCGCGAGCCGTCGTCCTGGCGCCGGTTGCGGCGCGCGTTGCCGGGGCCTCCTCCCGCAGGGCCGGCCGTGCCCCGCGCCTCCCGTGCTCCGGCCCCGCCGGCCCGCCTGGTGATCCCCGTTCCTCCGGTAGCCGCCCGCCCCTCGTGACGGCGGCTTTCCTGCCCTCGGATCAGACCGCGTTGCGCAGCCTGAGTCGAAGTGTAAACCCCCAGGGAATGTAGTCAAGCACCCGGATGAACTCAAGATATTGTGGTCGCAAGGTTGATAAGGGGGAGATAACCTGTGGACAACCGGTGCATGACACGTTTCAATCTCGAAAAGGGCCGTGGCGCCGGCTTCGCGGCCCGACACACACCCGCTTGCTTCCCCACTTGGCGCCCGCCGCCCGCCCCTCGCATACTCCCGCCGCCATGAGTGGACCGCCCCACGTGGACGAAACCCTGGACGAGCTGACCGAGTTCCTGGCCATGAACCCGTCCACCGCCTGGCTGGACGCCCTGTTCGTGGACCTGGCCGGCGCCCTGCGCGGCAAGCGCTATCCCCGCGAGGAGATGGAGAAGCTGTTCAAGGGCGGCATGCAGTTCCCGGTGTCCGCGTACTACCTGGACGCCACCGGCGCCTGCCTCGATCCACTGGGGCGGGGCTTTTCCGACGGCGATCCGGACGCCACCTGCTGGCCGCTGCCCGGCACGCTGAAGCCGGTGCCGTGGGCTGGCCAGGCCGGCGCCCAGGTGCTGATGGGGATGCGCACCGAGGACGGTGCGCCGTCGCCGGTGGAGCCGCGCCAGCTCGCCGCCCGGGAGGCGGCCCGGCTGTCGGCGGTGGGAATGCACGCCTGCTGCGCGTTCGAGACGGAGTTCTACCTGCTGGAGCCGGAGTCCGCCGCCCGCGGTGCGCCACGCGCCGCCGGAACGGAACGCCTCGGGCAGGTGTACCGCATGGACGAGGTGGAGGAGGCGGAGACGCTGCTGGACGCGGTGCACGCTGCGTGCAGGGTGCAGGGCATCGCGGCCTCGGTGACCACGTCGGAGTACGCGGCCGGCCAGTTCGAGATCAACCTGCGCCACGGCCCCGACCCGATGGACGCAGCGGATCAATGTGTGCTGTTCCGGCGTCTGGTGCGGGCGGTGGCGCGCCGCCACGGCCTGCGCGCGACCTTCATGGCAAAGCCCTTTCCCGGCCAGACCGGCAGCGGCATGCACCTGCACCTGAGCCTGCTCGACGAGCAGGGACACAACCTTTTCGACGACGGCAGCCCCGAGGGCAGCGCCCTGTTGCGCCACGCGGCGGCGGGGCTGCTGGCCACGCTGCCGGAGGCCATGGCCTTGTACGCGCCCAACGTGAACTCCTACCGGCGCTTCGTGCCGCGCACCTTCGTGCCGGTGAACGCGAGCTGGGGCTACAACAACCGCTCCGTGGCGGTGCGGGTGCCGTTGGGCGAGAGCGCTGCGCGGCGGCTGGAATTCCGGGTCCCGGGCGCGGACGCGAACCCCTACCTGGTGCTGGCAGCGGTGCTGGCGGGCGTGCGCCACGGCATCGAGCGCCGCCTGGACCCGGGGCCGCCGGCGGCGGGCAACGCCTGCGACCGGGTGGACCCGGCGCTGCCGCTGGAGTGGATGCCGGCGGTGGCGCGCCTGGAGTCCTCCGCCGTGTTCGCCGAGATCCTCGGTGGCGACTACCTGGCGCTGTACTGCGAGGCGAAGCGCCTGGAGGCCCGAAAGTTCTTCGATCACGTGGGTCCCCGCGAGTACCAGTGGTACCTGTGAGGGTGCGGCTCCCGGAGGCCGCCCGCCGGAGCGCTCTGGCCCGGAAGCGGCCCCTGGGGGATAGTGGTGGCGCCCGCAACCGTCATCCGCCCAGCGTGAACGCGTACCGAATCGCACCCGGCGGCCGCCGCGCACACGCGCCGCGGCCATGACCGATCATCTGTCGCGCAGCGCGCGCAACTACTTCTGCGCCGGCCCCGCCGACCGCCTCGCCGGCTGGCGCCGCCACCCGGGCTGGAGCGTCAGTGCGCTGACCCACGGCGACACGCGCTTCGTTCCCGTGTGGCGCGATCAGAGCCTGATGCGGGACAGCGGCGAGGCGGCCTGCCTGCTGCGTGCCGCGGAGCTGCCCGGCGCGCCGCGGCTGCACGAGGAGGCGGTGCTGCTGGGCGAGACGGGCGGCGTGACCTGCTTCGCCCTGGAGCTGGACCTGGACGAGGAGCAGGTGCGTGGCTGGCTGCCGATGGGCGCGGGCTTTCGGGATCTGCGTCGCAGCGCGGCGCTGCTGCCGCCGCGCGACGGCGCGCTGCTGGCCTACGCCCGGGCCATGACCTTCTGGCACCGGCGCCACCGCTTCTGCGGTGAGTGCGGCGCGCCCACCCGCAGCGAGGAGGCGGGCCACCTCAGGGTGTGCAGCCGCGCCGAGTGCGACGCGCGCCACTTCCCGCGCACCGATCCGGCCATCATCGTGCTCACCCGCGACGCGACCGGCGAGCGCTGCCTGCTCGGGCGACAGCGGGCCTGGGTGCCCGGCATGTACTCCTGCCTCGCGGGCTTCGTGGAGCCGGGAGAGAGCCTGGAGCATGCGGTGGTGCGCGAGGTGCTGGAGGAGACCGGTGTGCGCGTCGCCGGCGTCGAGTATCGATCCTCGCAGCCCTGGCCCTTTCCGAGCTCGCTCATGCTGGGCTTCCATGCGGTGGCCCTGGACGAGGCCATCCAGCGCGGCGACGACGAGCTGGAGGACGCGCGCTGGTTCACCCGCGAGGATCTGGCACGTGGCTATCGCGACGGCACCCTGCGGGTGCCCAACCCGGTGTCCATCGCCCACCGGCTCATCGAGGAGTGGTTCGACGCCGGCGGCGTGCCCCTGCTGCAGGTGATCGATGGGCCCTGACGGGACGGGCCACCGTCCCGTCCCCGGTCCGGGGGTCGCAGCGCATGCGTGAGCGGCGTGTGCGTCTGGCCAGCGGGCTGCTGATCGCCGTGTTCGTGCTGCTGCACCTGCTCAGCCATGCGGGCGGCATCGTGTCCTACGAGTGGATGGAGGCGGGCCGGCGGCTGCAGGCGCTGCTGTGGCAGCACTGGCCCGGCACCGTGCTGCTCTACGGCGCGCTGCTCACCCACCTGGCGCTGGGGCTGCGCTCCCTGTACCGGCGCCGCACTCTGCGCATGCCCGTCTGGGAGGCCGCCCAGCTCGGCTTCGGGCTCGCCATCCCCCTGCTGCTGGCGGGTCACGTGGTGGGCACCCGCCTGGGGCAGTCGCTGCTGGGCTTCCAGGTGGACTACCCCTTCGTGGTCACGCTGCTGTGGAACGGTGCGTGGCATCCCACCAAGCAGTCCATCGCGCTGGTGGTGGTGTGGGTGCACCTGTGCATCGGCCTGCACTTCTGGCTGCGCCTGCATGCCTGGTACCCGCGCGCGCTGCCAGTGCTCTACGCGCTGGCGGTGGCGGTGCCCCTGTTGTCCCTCACCGGCTTCGTGCGCGCTGGCGTGGAGAGCCTCGCCTGGCGGGACGATCCGGCCCGCATGGCGGAGGTGTTCGCCGGCTTCGACGCGGCGCCGCTGGAGCGCCAGGCGCTGCTCAAGGACCTGGTGGCGGGTGCGCCGTGGCTGATGGCGGGGCTCTACCTCGCGGTGCTGGCATCGCGCCAGGTGCGCGTCATGGCCGGGCGGCGGCGGGGCCAGTTCACGCTGCGTCACGCCAGCGGGCGCAGCGTCCAGGGCCGGATGGGCCAGACGGTGCTGGAAGCCATCCGCGCCGCGCGCATCCCGCACGCCTCCGTGTGCGGCGGCCGGGCCCGCTGCACCACCTGCCGCGTGCGGGTGGGGCAGGGACTCCAGGCCCTGCCGCCGCCGAGCCGTGGGGAGTCGGCGGCGCTCACGCGCATCGGCGCGCCACCCAACGTGCGCCTGGCCTGCCAGGTGCGCCCGCGCGCCGACCTGGACGTGACACCGGTGCTGCCCCCGGACGCGGGCGTGCGCCATCCGGGCGGGGTGCAAGGGCGCGAGCAGCGGGTGGCCGCCATGTTCGTGGATCTGCGCGGCTCCACCGAGCTCGGTGAGCGCAGGCTGCCCTACGACGTGGTGTTCGTGCTCAACCGCTTTTTCGAGGAGATGTCCGCGGCGCTCGCTGAGACGGGTGGGCACTACGCCCAGTTCGCGGGCGACGGCCTGCTGGCCCTGTACGGGCTCACCGGCGGCTACGCCCGCGGCTGCCGCGACGCCCTGGCCGGCACGGTGGCCATGAGCCGTCGCCTCGCGCTGCTCAACGAGCGCCTGTCCGGTGAGCTGGAAGAGCCGCTGCGTATCGGCATCGGGCTGCACGGTGGCGAGGCCATCGTCGGCACCATGGGGCCGCCCGCGTCGCCCAACTTCTCGGCGGTGGGGGACAACATCAACGTGGCGGCGCGGCTAGAGCAGCACAGCAAGCAACTGGGCTGCACCCTGGTGGTGTCGGCGGTGGTCGCGGAGCGCGCCGGCGTGGACCTGTCCGCTTTCCCGATGCACAGCCTGCCGGTGCGCGGCCGTGAGCAGCTGGTGCGGGTCCACGCGGTGGAGGATCCGACGCTGCTCGAGGCGCTGCTGACGACGCCGCAGGCTGCCTGAGGGCCTGCCTCCGTGGTGTCCGCTGCGGTCTGGCTCTCGCGGGGGCGCGCCGAATCCGCTACCGTCGCGGCGACGCCCGGGAACCTTTTCGTCGCCAGCGGCCTCTATCGTGCCGTGACCGCCGCCGCACGCCGCGGATCGCTGCCAAGCCCACATCGGACCTGGACGGGATGAAGAACAAGAAGATCGCGATCGCCGGCGTCGTCGTCGCACTCGTGGCGGCGTACTTCGTGTTCGACCTGGGCCAGTACTTCAGCCTCGACTACTTCAAGGCCCGCCAGGCGGACATCGACGCGTACTTCGACGCCAATCCCGTGCGCGCCGGCGTGGCGTTCTTCGCCGTGTACGTGGGCGTCACCGGGCTGTCGCTGCCCGGTGCCGCCGTCATGACGCTGGTCGCGGGGGCCGTCTTCGGGCTGCTGTGGGGCACGGTCATCGTGTCCTTCGCCTCCAGCATCGGCGCGACGCTCGCGTTCCTGGTGGCACGCTTCCTGCTGCGCGACGCGGTGCAGGGACGCTTCGGTGAGAGCCTGCGTGCCGTGAACCGCGGCGTGGAGAAGGACGGCGCGTTCTACCTGTTCGCGCTGCGCCTGGTGCCGGCGTTTCCGTTCTTCGTGATCAACCTGGTGATGGGCCTCACGCCCATCCGCACCGGCGTGTTCTACCTCGTGTCCCAGGTGGGCATGCTGCCGGGAACCCTGGTGTACGTGAATGCGGGCACCCAGCTCGCCGCGGTCGAGTCGCTGTCGGACGTCGCGTCGCCGTCGTTGTTGATGTCGTTCGCGCTGCTCGGCGTGTTCCCGCTCGTTGCCAAGAAGGTGGTGGACTTCGTGAAAGCGAGAAAGGTCCTGAAGGACTGGCCGAAGCCGGCGCGCTTCGACCGCGACATGGTAGTCATCGGCGCCGGCGCAGCGGGGCTCGTGAGCGCCTACATCGGCGCCACCGTCAAGTCCAAGGTCACCCTCATCGAGAAGCACAAGATGGGCGGCGACTGCCTGAATTACGGCTGCGTGCCGTCGAAGGCGCTGATCCGTTCCGCGAAGCTGCTCTCCCACGTGGCGCGCTCGAAGGAGTTCGGTATCGCGAGCGCCAGCGCGGAGTTCGACTTCGCCCAGGTGATGGAGCGGGTGCAGCGGGTGATCGCGAAGATCGAGCCCCACGACTCGGTGGAGCGCTACACCAGGCTCGGGGTTGAGTGCATCGAGGGCGAGGCCCGGATCACCTCACCGTGGACGGTGGAGGTGGACGGGCGCACGCTGACCACCCGCAGCATCGTCATCGCCGCCGGCGCCGCGCCGCTGGTTCCGCCCATCGAGGGCCTCGAGGACGTGGGCTACGTGACCTCCGACACGGTGTGGGAGCTGCGCGAGCTGCCGCGCCGGCTGGTGGTCCTGGGCGGCGGGCCCATCGGCACCGAGCTTACCCAGTGCTTCGCCCGCTTTGGCGCGGAGGTGACCCAGGTGGAGATGGCGCCGCGCATCATGGCGCGGGAGGACGAGGAGTTCTCGCGCATGGTGACCGAACGCCTGCAGGCCGAGGGCGTGAAGGTGCTGGTCGACCACACCGCGCGGGCCTTCCGGCGCGACGGCGAGCGCAAGCTGCTGGTGGCCGAGCACGCCGGTAGCGACGTGGAGATCGAGTTCGACGCGGTGCTGGTGGCGGTGGGACGGGCGCCGCGCACCGCGGGCTACGGGCTCGAGGAGCTGGGAATTCCGGTGACCAAGGCACGCACCGTGGAGGTGAACGAGTACCTGCAGACGCGCTTCCCCAACATCTACGCCTGCGGCGACGTGGCTGGGCCGTACCAGTTCACCCACACCGCCGCCCACCAGGCCTGGTTTGCGGCGGTCAACGCCCTGTTCGGCACGTTCTGGAAGTTCAAGGCGGACTACTCGGTGATTCCGTGGGCCACCTTCACCGATCCGGAGGTGGCGCGGGTGGGCCTCAACGAGCAGGAGGCGAAGGAGCGCGGCGTGCCCTACGAGGTCACCACCTACGGGATCGACGACCTGGACCGGGCCATTGCCGACGGCGAGGATCACGGCCTGGTGAAGGTGCTGACGGTGCCGGGCAAGGACCGCATCCTCGGCGTGACCATCGCCGGTGAGCACGCCGGCGACCTGCTGGCGGAGTACGTGCTGGCCATGAAGCAGGGCATCGGGCTCAACAAGATCCTGGGCACCATCCACACCTACCCGACCCTGGCAGAGGCCAACAAGTACGCCGCCGGCGAGTGGAAGAAGGCCCACGCCCCGCAGCGGCTGCTGGCGTGGCTCGAGCGGTTCCACGCCTGGCGCCGGGGCGAGGCGGCGTTTCCCCTGACGCCATGAGCGGCGGCGGGCGCGGGTGGGGTTGAACGCGGGGCCCGAAGACCTTAAATAGGGAACAGCGGCCCACGCGACCGGGCCGAAAGGGGAGGGGGTATGAAGCGCGACCATTCGCGGCCGCTGGGGGTTCCGGACGTCGGGCCGCTGGGATCCGACTCACGCCGCCAGGCTCCGGAGTTCATCGGGGCGC
Organism: Gammaproteobacteria bacterium; assembly: GCA_041593595.1. Taxonomy (GTDB): domain Bacteria; phylum Pseudomonadota; class Gammaproteobacteria; order HK1; family HK1; genus JBFHNV01. The sequence goes on along the minus strand of JBFHNV010000160.1, from coordinate 5,656 downwards.
TGGTGCGGCGATTGTTCAAGGCACTGATGTCGCGTGCCGGCGAGCCGCCCATCGAGTTCGCGCTGGCCAGCGGCCAGGTGGTGTACGCCCCGGCGGCGCGCCCGGTGGGCCGCGTGGTGTTCGACGACGTGGGGGTGCTGTGGGACGTGGTGCGCAGCCCCGAGCTGGCCTTCGGCGATGCCTACAGCGCCGGCCGGGTGCACGTGGAGGGCGAGCTGACCGAGGTGCTGTATCACCTGTTCCGCTCGAGCGAGCGCGCCGGTGCCGAGCGTGCCAAGCGCTCGCTGTTCGGCACCACGCCGCAGCCGAGGCGAAATTCCCTGGACGGCTCGCGGGAGAACATCCAGCACCACTACGACCTGGGCAACGACTTCTACGCCCTGTGGCTGGACGAGCGCATGGTCTACACCTGCGCCTACTACACGGACCCGGCCATGTCGCTGGAGCAGGCACAGGTGGCGAAGCTCGAGCACGTGAGCCGCAAGCTCGAGCTCCGGCCGGGGATGGAGGTGGTGGAGGCCGGCTGCGGCTGGGGGGCGCTGGCCCTGCACATGGCCCGTGTGCACGGCGTGAACGTGCGCGCCTTCAACATCTCCTCGGAGCAGATCGCATTTGCCCGCGAGCAGGCCGAGCGCCAGGGCCTCGCCGGGCAGGTGGAGTTCATCCAGGACGATTACCGCAACATCACCGGCGAGTACGACGCCTTCGTGTCCGTGGGCATGCTGGAGCACGTGGGGGTGGAGAACTACCCGACCCTGGGCAGCGTCATCGCCCGCTCGCTCAAGACACACGGCCGCGCGCTGCTGCACAGCGTGGGCCGCAGCCGGCCCCAGCCGCCCAACGCGTGGCTGGAGCGGCGTATCTTCCCGGGCTCCTACCCGCCGTCACTGCGCGAGATGATGGCCATCCTGGAGCCGTACCGCTTCAACGTCACCGACGTGGAGAACCTGCGACTGCACTACGCGAAGACGCTGCTGGCGTGGCTCGAGCGCTTCGAGGGCAAGGTGGACGGCATCCGCGCGCGCTACGGCGAGAGCTTCGTGCGCGCCTGGCGTCTGTACCTGGCGGGCTGCTCTGCAGCGTTCCGGGCCAGCAGCATCCAGCTCTACCAGCTCGTGTTCACCCATCCGGACGACAACCGCGTGCCCATGACCCGGGCTCACCTGTACGACGGCACCGCGCCGTTGCCGTGGCGCGGTTTCTGAGCCCCGCGCCCGTGTCACGGGCCGCGGGCGCGGCCCCGTGAAACAGCACGACGTCATCGTGGTGGGTGGCGGTCCGGCAGGGTCCGCCTGTGCCGCGCGCCTGGCGGCCGCCGGCCAGGACGTGGCGGTGCTGGACCGGGAAGCGTTTCCGCGCACCAAGCTGTGCGCCGGCTGGATCACCCCGGAGGTGGTGGCCGACCTCGAGCTCGATCCCGACGAGTACCCGCACCGCTTCAACACGTTCGACGGCATCGTGGTGCACGTGAAGGGCCTGACCTTCACCCTGTCCAACCCGCAGCACTCCATCCGCCGCTACGAGTTCGACGCCTGGCTGCTGCGGCGCAGCGGCGCCCAGGTGATGCGCCACAACGTGCGCGAGGTGCGGCGGGTGAACGGCAACGGGGGCGAGCGCTTCGTGGTGGACGACGCCTTCCAGGCACGCCACGTGGTGGGCGCCGGCGGCACCCGCTGCCCGGTCTACCGCTGCCTGTTCCGCGAGGCGAATCCCCGCGTCCAGGCGCTGCAGGCGGCCACCTACGAGCAGGAGTTTCCCTACGAGTGGGCCGACGAACGCTGTCACCTGTGGTTCTTCGACAAGGGGCTGCCCGGCTATTCCTGGTACGTGCCGAAGGAGAACGGCTGGCTCAACTGCGGGCTGGGGGCCATGGCCACGCGGCTGAAGGCGCGCGGTGACGACATCCGAGGACACTGGCGGCACTTCACGCAGGTGCTCCACGACCGGGACCTGGTGCGCAACGTGGCCTTCGAGCCCAAGGGCTACAGCTATTTCCTGCGCGGCAAGGTGGACACGGTGCGCCTCGGCAACGCGTACATCGCCGGCGACGCCGCGGGCCTCGCGACACGGGATCTCTGCGAGGGTATCGGTCCCGCCATCCGCAGCGGCCACCGGGCGGCGGACGCCATCACCCACGGCGCCGAGTACCGCCTGGACGACCTGCAGGCTTACAGCGCCGACCGGCCCTGGGTGCGATGGCTGCTGGATCGCATGTTCACCGGTGGCGCGAGGTAGGCGCGAGCCTCGCGAGACGCCACCCTCTCCCTCCGCCGTGCCGGGGGATATGCAGGGTGGGGGGGTAACCCGCCCACCGCCCAGCGCCCGCGCCGTTACACTCCGCGCCCATGCTGCGCCTGAAGAACGTCTCGCTCCACCGGGGCCCGAAGCTCGTGCTGCACGACGTGTCCCTGGCCGTGCATCCCGGCCAGAAGGTGGGCGTGGTTGGCGCCAACGGTGCGGGCAAGTCCAGCCTGCTCGCGCTGGTGGCCGGGCGTCTTGCCTGCGACGCCGGCCAGGTTGAGCGGCCGGCGGGGCAACGGGTGGCCGAGGTGGCCCAGGACATCGACGACACCGGCCGGTCACTGCTGGACTTCGTGCTGGACGGCGACACGGCCCTGCGGGCCCTGGAGCGCGAGCTCGAGGACGCCCATGCGGCGGGGGACGGCACGCGCCAGGCGGGGCTGCTGGCGCGCTACGAGGACATGGACGGCTATACGGCCGAGCCCCGTGGGGCGAAGATCCTGAGCGGGCTGGGCTTCGTGCCGGAGCTGCACGGTGCGCCGCTGGGACGCTTCTCCGGCGGCTGGCGGGTGCGGGCCGCCCTGGCGCGCGCGCTGGCACAGCCCTCGGAGCTGCTGCTGCTGGACGAGCCCAGCAATCACCTGGACCTGGACGCGGTGCTGTGGCTGGAGGACTGGCTCAAGGCCTACGCCGGCACCCTGCTGCTCATCTCCCACGATCGCGAGTTCCTGGACGCGGTGGTGGGTCACGTCGCCCACGTGCACGCCCGGCAGGTGACGCTCTACACGGGCAACTACGCCGAGTTCGAGCGTGCCCGCGCCGAGGCGCTGTCGCAGCAGGCGAAGGCCCGTGCCCGCCAGCAGCGGGAGGTGGCCCGCATCCAGCGCTTCGTGGAGCGGTTCCGCTACAAGGCCACCAAGGCGCGCCAGGCCCAGAGCCGGCTGAAGACCCTGGCGCGCATGGAGCGCATCGCGCCGGCCCACGTGGACGCGCCGTTCGAGTTCCGCATCGCGCCGCCCGAGCGCCTTCCGAGCCCGCTGGTGGCCCTGGAGCAGGCGACGGCCGGCTACGGCGCCGCGCCGGTGATCCGGGACGTGACCCTGAACCTGGTCCCCGGGCAGCGCCTGGGGGTGCTCGGGCGCAACGGCGCCGGCAAGTCCACCCTGGTGAAGCTGGTCGCCGGTGCTCTCGCGCCCATGGCCGGGACGCGCACCGCCCACGGCGATCTGCGCGTCGGCTACTTCGCGCAGCACCAGATGGAGCAGCTGCGCGACGACGAGAGCGCGCTGGCGCAGCTCCAGCGCCGGGGCGGCGTGGGCGAGCAGGCCGGACGGGACCTGCTCGGGGGCTACGGCTTCTCCGGCGACGACGTGCTGCGCCCGGTGGGCTCGTTCTCCGGCGGCGAGCGGGCGCGCTTGGTGCTCGCCCTCATATTCCTAGCTCGTCCCAACCTGCTGCTCCTGGACGAGCCCACCAACCACCTGGACCTGGACATGCGCCACGCGCTGGGCATGGCGCTGCAGGACTTTCCCGGCGCCATCGTGCTGGTGTCCCACGACCGCTACCTGCTGGAGAGCACCGCCGACGAGCTGTGGCTGGTGCGCGACGGCGCCGTGGCGCCCTGGGACGGCGACCTGGCCGACTATGCCCGCTGGCTGCGCCGCAATCAGGGCGTCGCGCCTGACGCCACCGCCGCGGCGACCGCGCGCACCGGTGGCGCCGCGCCCGCCCCCGCCCCCGCGGGGTAGCCGCGCAAGCTCAGCTACCGGGAGCAGCGCGAGCTGGCGACCCTGCCGGCGGAGATCGAGCGCCTGGAGCGCGAGCAGAAGGCCCTGCACGCGGCGCTGGCGGACCCGGGCTTCTACCGGTCGGGAGGCGAGCGCATCGCCGCGGCGAAGGCGGAGCTGGACCAGCTGGAGCGTGACCTGGAAGCGGCCTTCGCGCGCTGGGGCGAGCTGGACGGGGCGGCCGAGCGCCGCGCCTGAGTCGCGGACCTGCGCGCGACTTCAGTCGCGGCGAAGCTGCGCGTTGGTGGCGATGGGCGTCGGGTAGCGGGCGACGATCCAGTAGGACGACACGATGAAGGTCACGAGCGTGGCCGCCTGCACCGCGTACGCCGCGTCCTCGCCCATCACCCCGGCGGACAGGGCCAGTGCGCTCACCAGCAGCGAGAACTCGCTCACCTGCCCCAGGCGCGCACCGGCCTCCGCCGAGAGCGGCACCTTCTCCTGCTCCCAGCGCAGCAGCGCGCGAAACGTCCACGGCTTCATCACCAGCATCGCCACGGCCAGCGCCAGCGCCGGCAGCGCCACGTCCGGCAGGCGAGGCAGCTCGAAGCCTGCGCCCAGGGAGAAGAAGAACATGATCAGAAAGAAGTCCCGCAGCGGCTTCAGGCTCTCGGCGATGAACGTGGACACCGGATTGGTGGCCAGCGCCACGCCGGCGATGAAGGCCCCCATCTCGTAGGACAGCCCCATGACGTGGCCGAGCTGGGCGACCCCGAGGCACCAGCCCACCGCCGCCAGGAACAGGTACTCCTGGATGGTGTCGAAGCGCTGCATCACCGGCAGCAAGGCGTGGCGCGCCGCGGCGAAGGCCGCCGCCGCCAGCAGCGCCGGGCCCACCGCGATCTCCAGCACCTCGAGCGCCGACACCGTCTCCAGCCCCATCGCCTCCACCGCCAGCAGCAGGCCGATGGCCACCAGGTCCTGCAGCAGCAGCACGCTGATGATCACCTCGCCCAGGTGCTTGTGGTGCAGCGCCGTGGTGGGCAGCAGCTTCAGCCCGATGATGGTGCTCGAGAACATCATGCACGCGCCGATCAGCCACGCGTCGCGCAGACTGAAGCCGAAGGCCAGCGCAATGGCCGTGCCCACGGCAGCGAAGGCCAGCGACGACAGCAGCGTCACCAGCACCGCCTCGCGCAGCATGCGCAGCAGCTTCTGCGGGTGCAGGTTCAGCCCCAGCAGGAACAGCAGGAAGATGATGCCCACGTGCCCCACCGAGGCGATGGTCCGCGAATCCTCCACCAGCGCCAGCCCCCACGGCCCCACCGCCGCGCCCAGAAAGATGTAGGCGATGAGCAGGGACTGGCCCGCGTACAGCGCCAGCGCCGCGCACACCGCCGCGCCGGTGAAGATGAGGAAGACGGAGAAGACGAGGGGGTCAGTGTGCATCAACGGCCCTGCCGTGCGCGCCTCGCGTCCAGCGTACGCGCCCTACCGCCGCGGTGGTACGTCTCGGCCCGCACCCGCGGCGGCGTGTCTGGAAGCAGGCACCGGCGGGTGTGCGGGACCGTGCGGCGCAGGGACGCGCCGCCGGGGCGTGCATGGACGTGCCCGCGGCGCGTTGCGCACCCGCGGCGGCGTGTCCAGGAGCGGGCCCCGGGGGGGGGGGGGGGGGGGGGGGGGGCGGG
>JBFHNV010000159.1:0-14117 GCA_041593595.1 Gammaproteobacteria bacterium | reverse complement strand
GCACGGGTCGCTGCGCCCGTAGGCGGCAGGGGCGAGCCGGAGCCAGCGGAAGGTCCGGTGGACCTTTCGCCCGGCGAGCGGGCCCGCCACGCACGGCGGGCCCCGGTCCCGCGAACGGCGCAGGACAGCGCCGCGTAGCGGGCCGCCTCCGAGTCCCCAGGGACGGGTTCACGGCGGGGCGCATCAACCCATGCCGTCCTCCGCATCGCGAGATGGATGTAGCAGTATTCGGAACAGCTGCTCAGCCTGCGTACGCACGCCGCAGCGCCGCCAGGTCCAGCTTCGTCATCCCGAGCAGCGCCTGCATGGTGCGCGCGGCCTTCTCCGCGTCCGGGTCGCTCACCATGCCCGCCAGCTCGCTCGGTACCACCTGCCACGAGACGCCGTAGCGGTCCTTGAGCCAGCCGCATTGCTGCGCCCCCGCGTCACCGCCCCGGGAGAGGTCCTCCCAGTAATGATCGATCTCGTCCTGGGTGTCGCAGTAGACCTGGAGCGAGATGGCCTCGTTGAACGTGAACACAGGGCCACCGTTCAGCGCGGTGAAACCCTGGCCGTCCAGCTCGAAGGCGACGGTCATCACCGAGCCGGACGGGCGGCGATGGACCTCGAAGCCGGCCTCGCCGTAGCGGGCCACCTGCACGATTCTCGAGTTCGGGAAGATCCCGGTGTAGAACCGGGCTGCCTCCTCGGCCTGGTCATCGAACCACAGGCACGGGGTGATGCGATGGACCGTCGTCATGACGTTGCTCCGCCAGGTGGGATCCCGCACGCAGACCGGTCGGCGCTGCCCGTCATCGGCTCGACCCGCGCGGCCCGAATTCGACCGCGAGTCGACGGTCGGGATCGAAGACGGGTCGCTCCGGCAGGTTCCCGGCCGCCGGGCCGTGGATCGGGGGTCCCCGTCAGCCCCGCTCGCGCGCGCAGGCGAGCAGCTCCCGCAGGCTCAGCTCCGCCATGTTCCCGTCCCACCCGTAGACCTTGTCCGCCAGGAGCGCCAGCGCCGCGAGGACCTCCGGCTTCACGCCGGACGCCTCGATGCGATCGAGCATGTCGTGCTTGGTCACGCCCCGGCTTCGCGCGGCCGCCATGTCCTCGAGCCGTATCATGCCCGCGAAGCACGCGGCGGCGCCGTCCGCCCGCAGCGGCAAGGCGTTGCGCTGCGCGCACTCCGCGAACGTGCCGGCCGCCGCCTGCCCCGGGTCCAGGGGCCAGTTGCTGTAGACGTACTCGACCACGTACTCCGCGAGCTGGCGGGCCTCCGCGTCCGACTGGGTCGGCATCCGCAGCCGCGCCGTGACGTCCACGACCTCTTCCCGGGGCGCCTCGGCCGCCACCAGCCTGCCCGCGACGACGTAGCGCTTGGCCTCGATGATGCAGGCGACCGAGTCCTCCAGTTCGTCCCGGGAGATCTGACGCGCCTGCCCGAACGCGGTCCCGGTGACGGAGACGACCAGGATCGCGGCCAGCGCGCTCCGCGCAGCGTTGCGAGCCACCGGAGGTACGCGCGTGGCGATGTGGGGCCGTGCCGGCACGGGCGACGCCTGGTTCGTCTCGGGACCGCGGCGGATCTTCCGATCCACCCGTGAGCGCGTCCAGCCTGATCCCCGCGTCGCCGGCGCGTGGCCCTCAGCCGGCCACCAGCTCGAGCTGCCGGCGCAGGTCGTCCACGTGGTCGCGCCAGTACCCGTGCGTGCCGAACCAGGGAAAGCCCTGGGGGAAGGCCGGGTCGATCCAGCGCCGGGCGATCCACGCGGCGTAGTACACCATGCGCAGGCTGCGCAGGGGCTCCATGAGCTCGAACTCGCGCCAGTCGAACTCGGTGAACACCTCGTAGCCCTGCACCAGGTCCTCGAGCTGGCTGCGCTGCTCCCAGGGCTCGCCGGACACCAGCATCCAGAAGTCCTGCACCGCCGGACCGGCGCGGCAGTCGTCCAGGTCCACGAAGGCGGGGCCGGAGTCGGACCACAGCACGTTGCCCGGGTGGCAGTCACCGTGCAGACGAATGCTGAAGTGGTCGATGGTCGCCATGTGGTGATCGATGGCGTCGAGGAGCGACCCGGTGATGTCCCGGTACGCGCGCTCGTGCTCCAGCGGCAGGAAGTCGTTCTCCAGCAGGAACGCCGCGGACTCGCGGCCCATCTCGTTCACGTCGATGCGCGGGCGGTGCCGGAACGGCCGCACGCGGCCCACCGCGTGGATGCGGCCCAGGAAGCGCCCCAGCCAGGCGAGTCGGCCCGGACGGTCCAGATCGGGCCAATCGCCGGCCAGGCGCGGGAACAGGGCCACGCGGAAGCCCGCGTGGTGCAGCAGGGTGCCTCCCTGCGGCGCCTCCAGGGGCACCGCCACCGGGATCTCCTGCTCGCCCAGCTCCTGCGCGAACGCGTGCTCCTCGAGGATCGCCTCGTCGCTCCAGCGCTGCGGGCGGTAGAACTTGGCCACCACCGGACGCGCGCCCTCGAGGCCTATCTGGTAGACGCGGTTCTCGTAGCTGTTGAGCGCGATGAAGCGCCCGTCGGGCTCGAGCCCGAAGGCCTCGGCGGCGGACAGGATCTGGTCGGGTCCGAGGCCGGAGAAGGGGGTCTGGTCCGGGGCGGTCAAGGTGGAGGCCGCGTTACGTCCAGGCAGGAGTGTCGCACGGACGTGCAGGATCGCGAGCGTCTCTATCTCCACGCCGACCCGCTCCCCCGGTGAGGGAGCGGGCGCGAACGTGGGCGAGCGTCCGCTCGCCGGGATCAGCTCTCCCCGGTGAGCCGGCGCCGGGCGTCGTCGTACTTCTCGGCGGTCTTGCGGATGATCGCCGGCGGCAGCTTCGGTGCCGGCGGGCGCTTGTTCCAGTCCTGGGTCTCCAGGTAGTCGCGCACGAACTGCTTGTCGAAGCTGGGCGGGCTGGTGCCCACCCGGTACTCGTCAGCGGGCCAGAAGCGCGAGGAGTCGGGTGTGAGCACCTCGTCGCACAGGACAAGGGTGCCGTCGTCGTCCATGCCGAACTCGAACTTGGTGTCGGCGATGATGATGCCCCTGGTGTTCGCGTAGGCACGCGCCGCCTCGTAGATCTCGATGCTGAGGGCCCGCACCTTCTCCGCCGTCTCGCGACCCACCTTGTCCGCCATCTGGCTGAAGCTGATGTTCTCGTCGTGCTCGCCCGCCTCGGCCTTGGTGGACGGCGTGAAGATGGTCTCCGGGAGCTGCTGCGCCTGCTTCAGCCCCGGCGGCAGGTTGATTCCGGACACCGCGCCGGTGGCGCCGTAGTCCTTCCAGCCGGAGCCGATGAGGTAGCCCCGCACGATGGCTTCCACCGGCAGGATCCGATAGCGCTTCACCACCAGCGCCTGGCCACGCACGCTCTCGAGCTCGTCGCCCTCGAGCACATCCTCGAGCGTCATCCCGCTCAGGTGGTTCCTCACCCGCTCCGCCAGGTGCGCGAACCAGAACAGCGACAGGTCCGTGAGGACCTTGCCCTTGCCCGGGATGGGATCCGGCAGCACCACGTCGAAGGCACTCAGACGGTCCGAGGCCACGAACAGCAGGTGCTCGTCGTCCACCGCGTAGATGTCGCGGACCTTGCCGCGGTTGAGGAGCTTCAGGCTCTCGATGTGGGACTCGTACAGCGTGGCGGTCATGGCGTCCTCTGGGGCCGGTCGGGTTCGGACAAGGCGCCGGAGTTTACAGGGTTGCGGCGCAAAGATGCGGTGAGCAGCGCAGACCATCCCCCCTCATCCTGCCCTCTCCCCCCGTCGGGGGCGAGCGGGAGATCTTCCGGGATCCCCGGCCGACCTCACACCCCTCGTCCCTGCCACGTCGAGAGACATGACACCACGCCCTCTCCCCGCTTGCGGGGAGAGGGCTGGGGTGAGGGGCAGTGGCGGTCGCCCCACTCACCCTGCCCGCTCTCTCCGGCCGGGGGGGAGAGTGGGTTCTCGTAACGGTCAGCCGGTCTCCCGATCCCGCTGCTGCGAACGCGCCGGAGCGGCTGCAGGAGCGCGCGCCAGGCGAGGCAGATCGAAGGCGAAGCCGGAGGCGTAGTTGATGAAGGCACGGCGCAGCGGCGTCACGCGGCCGGTCACGGCGAAGCCCAGGTTCCGGGCCAGGACCAGGGGCGGGTAGCTCGATGAGAACACCCGGTTGAAGGCGGACATGATCTCGCCGGTGAGCAGGTTGTGGCCACGGCGCCAGCGCTCGTAGCGACGGAGATTCGCCTCGAGCCCCGGGTCGCGGCTGGCGGCCAGCAGGTCCGACACGATCTCGGCGAGGGCGGCCGCGTCCAGCAGCCCCAGGTTCACCCCCTGCCCCGCCAGGGGATGGATGGTGTGAGCGGCATCGCCGAGCAGCGCGACGCGGGGTGCCAGGTAGCGCCTGGCCTTCACCCGCACCAGCGGGAAGCGGCCGCGGCCCGCCACCTCCAGGACGTCGCCGAGGCGCGCCTCGAAGGCGTCGGTGAGGGTCTGGCACAGCGCCACGTCGCTCGCGGCCTCGAGCGCCGCCGCGTGCTCGGGATGCGTCGACCACACCACGGAGCTCCAGTTCTCCGGCAGCGGCAGGAAGGCCAGTGGGCCGCCGGGCAGGAAACGCTGCCAGGCGGTGGCGCGGTGCGGCCCTGCGGTGCGCACCGTCGCCACCAGCGCCTCCTGCTCGTAGGGCTGCACGTCCGCCTCGATGCCCGCCAGCTCTCGCACCCGCGAGCGCGTGCCGTCGGCGCCGGCCACCAGCCGTGCCTCCAGGCGCGCGCTGCCCAGCTGCAGCACCGCGCAGTGGGGCGCGGGATCCAGGCGCTCCAGGCTCGCGGGACGATACATGCGCACCGTGTCCAGCTCCGCGGCGCACCGCTCCAGCGCGTGGGTTAGCTCGCGGTTCTCGACGATGTGGCCGAGATACGGCAGGTCCGCGTCGGCGGCGTCGAAGTGCAGCTCGCCGCGCCCCGGGCGCTCCCACACGTGCATCTGCTCGAAGGGGCCGAGCCGCTGCGGCGGTATCCGCTGCCACGCACCCAGCGCCTCGAGGATGCGCCGTGACACCGGGGTGATGGCGCTGGTCCGCGTGTCGAAGCCGTGCCGTGCAGGCGTTTCGGGCGCGCGGGCCTCCACCAGCGCCACGCGCACGCCGGCGCGTCCCAGCGCGCAGGCGAAGGTCAGGCCCACCAGCCCCCCACCCACCACCGCCACGTCGTGGTTCAAGGGGTGAGACCCCGCACCAGCCGCGGCTGCCGCCCCGCGAGACCCATGGCCCGGCGGGCCAGCGCACGGCTCGCGGGCGGCACCAGATCCAGGGCCAGCATGCCGGCGCTGCGCAGGGTGCCCAGCAGGGACGGCCCGGCGGTGAAGCCCCGGGCCAGGGCGTCGGTGAAACGTACCACCGCCCGCTGGTCCGGACGGCGGCGGCGCGCATACTCCGCGAGCACTGCCTCGCCGCCCGGGTCCCGGCCCGAGCGCACCGCGTCCGCGGCCAGCTCCGCGAGCGTCGCCGCGTCGCGCAACCCCAGGTTGAGCCCCTGCCCCGCCACCGGGTGAAGCTGGTTGGCGGCGTTTCCGACCAGCGCGACCCGCGGCGCGGTAAGCACGCGGCTGCGCACCAGCTCCAGGGGAAACACACGCCGGGTACCTGCCGCCTCCAGGCGGCCCAGCCGCCCACCGAAGGCCCGCTGCAGGAGCGCCAGGAACGCACCGTCACCAAGCGCCGCCACCGCCCCGGCGCGCTCCTCGGGCAGGGTCCACACGAGGCCGCAGCGCCCGTCCGCCAGCGGCAGCAGGGCCAGCGGGCCGGTGTCGGTGAAGCGCTCGTAGGCCACGTTACCGTGAGGCGCCCCCGGGGTGACGGCGCAGGTCACCGCCGCCTGGCGGTACGCGTAGCGATCCGCGCCGATTCCGCTGCTCTCTCGCAGGCCCGATGCGCCGCCGTCCGCCGCCGCCACGAGCCGCGCCGCGGGCGCCGGGTCCCGAGGCGGGTCCAGCACCACTCTCGCCGCCTCGTCGCCGACGATCACCCCGCGCGCGGTCGCGGGCCGGATGCGGGTGACACCGCCCGCGGCGGCGAGGGCGGGCTCGAGGGCGCGGGCGATCGCCGCGGCCCCGGTGACGTGGCCCAGTGCCTCCACGCCCTGCTCCTCGGCGCGCAGCCGCACCATGCCGAAGCGGCCCTGCTCCGAGACATGGACGGTGAGGATGGGCGCCGCATGGGGGGCGATGGCGGGCCACACGCCCAGCGTGCCGAGGATGCGCACGCTGGACGCGGACAATGCGATGGGACGCAGCTCGCCGTCGTCATCGGGACCGGCCCCGGGCGAATGGGCGGGGGAGGTGGCGGGGGCCCCCCCGGCTTCCACCAGCCCCACCCGGAGGCCGGCACCCGCCAGCGCCAGCGCCAGCACGCCACCCACGGGTCCCCCGCCGCACACCAGCACCGGCAGCAGGTCGCCGCGCGTGTTGCGCTCGGCGCCCACGGCGGTCAGCCGCTGCCCACCAGCGCCTCCACCGCGTCGGGGGCCTTGGGCACCGCGGCGGTGAGCACCTCGTGACCGTCCCGCGTGACCAGCACGTCGTCCTCGATGCGGATGCCGATGTTGCGGTACTTCTTCGGCACGCCGCGCCCCGCGCCGATGTACAGGCCCGGCTCCACGGTCATCACCATGCCGGGTTCGAGCACGCGCCACTCGCCCTCGATCTTGTAGTCACCCACGTCGTGCACGTCCATGCCCAGCCAGTGGCCGGTGCGGTGCATGTAGAACTTGCGGTATCTCTCCTTCGCGATGAGGTTCGGGATCTTGCCCTTGAGCAGCCCCAGGTCCACAAGCCCCTCGGTGATGGTGCGCACCGCCGCCTCGTGGGGGTCGTTCCAGTGGTTGCCGGGCTTCACCGCGTCGATGGCGGCGGCCTGCGCGGCCAGCACGATCTCGTAGACCTCGCGCTGCTCCTTCGTGAAGCGCCCACCCACCGGAAAAGTGCGGGTGATGTCGGAGGCGTAGAAGTCGTACTCGGCGCCAGCGTCGATGAGCAGCAAGTCGCCATCCTTGAGCGTCGCGGTGTTCTCCACGTAGTGCAGCACGCAGGCGTTGGGCCCGCCGGCCACGATGGAGGGATAGGCGGGGAAGCGGCTTCCGGCCCGGGTGAACTCGTACTGCAGCTCCGCCTCCACCTGGTACTCGGTCATGCCCGGGTGGCACTGGCGCATGGCGCGCTCGTGGGCACGCGCGCTGATGGCCACCGCCTGGGACATGGTCTTCACCTCGTCGCGGCTCTTGAACAGACGCATGTCGTGCAGCATGTGGTCGAGCGCCACGAACTCCGCCGGGCCGGCGCTGCCGGAGCGCGTCTTGGTGCGCAGCCGGTGGACCCAGGCCAGCACGTGCTGGTCGAACTCCGGGTAGTAGCCCATGGCGTAGTAGACGGTCTCGCAACCCTCCATGAGGCCCGGCAGGATGTCGTCCAGGTCGCCGTAGGGGAACGCGTCGTCGGCGCCGTACTCCTCGCAGGCGCCCTCCAGCCCGGCGCGGGCGCCGTGCCACTGCTCCATCTCCGGGTCGCGCTCGCGGCAGAACAGCACGTAGGCGCCCTGGTCGCGACCGGGTTTGATGACCGCCACCGACTCCGGCTCGGGGAAACCCGTGACGTACATGAAGTCGCTGTCGGGGCGGTAAGGGAACTCCACGTCGCGGTTGCGCGGACGCACCGGCGCCGTGGGGAGGATCGCGATGCTCCGCGGCTCCATCTGATCCATCAGCTCCTTGCGGCGGCGTGCGAACTCCTGCTTGTTCAATCTCGGCTCCTCGTCCTCAGTGCAGGCGGCTGCGCTCAGGCGCGGCGCTGCCGGCGCGCATCAGCTCCTCGTAGATCAGCAGCACGCCCATGCGCACGTACTCCACCACCTCGGAGTACGCCCGCTCGGCGTCCTCCGAGTTCTCCTCCGCGTCGATGCGGGTGAACTCCGTCAGGTCCGAGACCACCTCGCGAGCGTCGTCGGACAGCGATGCCGTGAGCCCACCGCCGGCGAGACCCAGCCCGTACAGGAAGCCCGTGCACCAGTCCGACAGCGCCTCGCTGCGCTCTGCGAGCGGCGCGTCGTCGTCGGGCAGCAGCAGCTCGAGGTCGAAGCCGCCCCGGGTGAAGGACTCGCGGGCGCACTCCCCGGCGTCGCACAGGGCGCCGGCCCAGGCGCTGCCCTGCGGCGGATGCTCGGTGACCACGATCTCGCGCACCCACTCCGCCACGTGCGGGTCGGGTCGGGTGCACAGCAGCGCGCACAGGGTGCCGTGGAGCTCGGCCGCGGTGACGTCGGCCTCGGCCCATTCCAGAGCCTCTCGGCAGGCGGCGTAGTCCACTGGGATCCTCGACCGGTAATGGCGCGGGACGATGCGCGAACACCTGGGAATTCAGCAGGATGCTAACACCGCCCCCGGAACGCTCCCAGGGCGCGGGGGACGCGTCGCGTGATTGACCCCTTGCAGGTGTGAACCTACTATTGCGCCGGCGATTGAAGGGCTTGCGTGCGGCTCCTGCCGTGGCTTCACAGGTGTGACCCGGCGCCGCAGCGGTGCGCGACCCGCAGGACAACCCTACAGCGACGCCTGATGCCGTGACCGCACTGGACCTGAGCAGCCTCGAAGCACGCGTCGACGAGCTGATTCGCGCCGTGGAGGAGCTCTCCGAGGAGAATCGCGCGCTGCGCGATCAGCAGTCCCACCTGATGGCGGAGCGGGCGGCGCTCATCGAGAAGTCGGAGCTGGCGCGCTCGCGGGTGGAGTCCATGATCGCGCGGCTCAAGGCCATGGAGATCAGCCCGTGAGCAGCGAACCGGTACCGGTCACCATCCAGATTCTGGACAAGGAGTACACCGTCGCCTGCCCTCCGGAAGAGAAGGAGGAGCTGATGGAATCGGCCCGCCTGCTCAACCAGCGCATGCGCCAGGTGCGCGACAGCGGCAAGGTGATGGGCGCGGAGCGCATGGCGGTGATGACCGCGCTGAACGTGATCCACGAGTTCACCCGCGACCGCCAGGCGCACGAGCGCAACGTGGCGGAGACGGCCGCGGCGATTCGCACCCTCGAGGGCAAGCTCGCCAGCGCGATACCTCGACGCGAGCCGGTAGGCGCAGTAGACTGAGCGTCGGATGCCCTCTGCGGTGTTCGACAGTGGGTCAATCATCTCTTGAGCCTAATTAGAAGCCCAAGGGGACTGACTCCAGAGCGTTGTTGCGCAAGTCCGCCCTGGTAGCGGAAAGCCTGATACGCCCGGCAAGGTCTCCAGTTGAACCTACCCGGTTCAAGGGTTACGGCCTGCACCGGCACAGGCGGAGGGCATCCCCTCTCCTCCCTGCGCGCATGACCGCCTGCATGCGGCCTGATGACGACATTCGCCGCGTCCGCCGCGAGGTGCGCGCCGCGCGCCGTGCAATCCGGGACAGCGAGCGCTCGCTTCTCTCGCACCGCATTTGCCTCAACATCGCCCGCTCCGGGGCGCTCTCCCGCGTGCGGCGCGTGGCCTGCTTCTGGCCCAACGACGGCGAGGTCGACCTGAGCCCGCTGTTCCCCCGCCTGTGGCAGACCGGCCGTCGGGTCTACCTGCCGGTGATAGCCGGGCCGCGGCTGTGGTTCGCGCCCTTCACGCCCGACACCCGGCTCGCGGACAACCGCTTCGGCATCCCGGAGCCCGCGGGCCGCCGCCGCGGGTCCTGTCCCGTGATGGCGCTGGACCTGGTGCTGGTGCCGCTGGTGGCCTTCGACACCACCGGCATTCGCGTCGGCATGGGCGGCGGCTACTATGACCGCACCTTCGCCTACCTGCGTCACCGGCTGCGGCTGCGCCGGCCGCGGCTGGTGGGCGTCGCGTTCTCACTGCAACGCCGCGAGCGCCTGCCGGCGCGGCCGTGGGACGTGCCACTGGACGGCGCTGCCACCGACGCGGGATTCGAGTGGTTCCACCGTGCCCGCGGCCCGCGCGCCCGAATCGACAACGGAGGATCGAGTCCCGAATGAAGTACTGGCTGATGAAGTCCGAGCCCGAGGAGTTCTCCATCGACGACCTGAGGAAGCGCCCGCGCCGGCGCGACGCCTGGGACGGCGTGCGCAACTACCAGGCTCGCAACATGATGCGCGACGAGATGAAGCCCGGGGACCTGGCCTTCTTCTATCACTCCAACTGCGAGGTGCCGGGGATCGCCGGCATCATGAAGATCGCGAGCGACGGCTACCCGGATCCCACGGCCTTCGATCCGCGGGACAAGCACTACGACCCCAAGAGCGATCCGGACAACCCGCGCTGGTATCTGGTGGACGTGACCTTCGAGCGCAAGCTCGACCGTGTGATCCCGCTGACCGAGCTGAAGGAGCACGCGGAGAGGCTCGGCGACTTCGCCCTGATCAGGAAGGGCAACCGGCTGTCGGTGATGCCGGTGACGAAGAAGCAGTGGGACTACGTGCTGAAGCTGGAGAAGCCGCAATAGCTTCGATGCCCCTCATCCCGTCCCTCTCCCCCGATGTCCGACCCGCTCCCCCGTCGGGGGAGAGGGCAGGGTGAGGGGGCACACCGCCTGAATAGCTGTTCCCGATTGCGAATCGCCGTGAGGGAGGACGTGGGCACGGATCGCCGCGCCCGTAGGCTGCAGGGACGCCGCCCTGGAGCCCCCAGAGACGGGTTCACGGCGGAGCGCGGCGACCCGTGCCCACGTCCGCTTCGCGAGGACCAGGTAGCACGATTCGGAACGGCTATCTAGCGAAGGAACAGCTGGTACGCCGGGTTGTCGCTCTCGTCCGCATAGGCGTAGCCGATCTCCTCCAGGAACGCCTGCAGCGCGTCGCCCTCCTCCGGCGGCACCTGCATGCCCATCAGCACGCGGCCGTAGTCGGCACCGTGATTGCGATAGTGGAACAGGCTGATGTTCCAGTGCTCGCCCATGTGCGTGAGGAATCGCAGCAGCGCCCCGGGTCGCTCCGGGAAGTCGAAGCGGTACAGCACCTCGTTGGCCGCGTCACGGGCGCGCCCGCCCACCATGTAGCGCACGTGGATCTTCGCCATCTCGTTGTCGCTCATGTCGAGCGTCGGGTACCCACGCTGCGCGAGCTTCGCCAGCAGCGCGTCCCTGTCCGCCTGGCCTTCGCGCAGCTCGATGCCGACGAAGATGTGGGCCTCGCCCGGGTCGGCGAAGCGGTAGTTGAACTCGGTGATGGAGCGCTGGCCGATGACGTCGCAGAACTCCCGGAGCGCCCCCGGGCGCTCGGGAATGGACACCGCCAGCAGCGCCTCGCGCTGCTCGCCGATCTCTGCGCGCTCGGCGATGTGGCGCAGGCGATCGAAGTTGACGTTGGCGCCGCAGTCCACCGCCACCAGGGTCTCGTCCCGGATCCGCTCGCGGGCCACGTAGCGTTTCAGCCCCGCAACACCCAGCGCGCCGGCGGGCTCGGCGATGGAGCGGGTGTCCTCGTAGATGTCCTTGATGGCGGCGCAGATCTCGTCGGTGCTCACCAGGATCACCTCGTCCACGCACTCGCGCGCGATGCGGAACGGCTCCTCGCCCACCTGCTTCACCGCCACGCCGTCGGCGAAGATACCGACCGAATCCAGGGTCACCCGCTCGCCCGCGGCGAGCGCCGCGTGCATGCTCGCCGCCTCCTCCGGCTCGACGCCGATGATGCGGATCTCCGGCCACAGGCTCTTCACGAAGGCGGCGATGCCGGCGATCAGCCCGCCGCCGCCCACCGCCACGAAGATGGCGTGGATGCCGGGCCCGTGCTGGCGCAGGATCTCGTCGCCGATGGTGCCCTGGCCCGCGATGACGTGCGGGTCATCGAACGGGTGCACGTACACCAGCCCGCGCTCGCGGGCGATCTGATCGGCGCGTGCCTTCGCGTCGTCGTAGCTGCTGCCGTGGAGGACGATCTCGGCGCCCAGATCCCGCACCGAGTCGATCTTGATGGCGGGCGTGGTCTTGGGCATCACGATGAGGGCCTTCACCCCCAGGCGCCGTGCCGCCAGCGCCACCCCCTGGGCGTGATTGCCCGCCGACGACGCGATGACGCCGCGGCCGCGCTCGTCGGCGCTCAGGCTCGCGATCTTGTTGAAGGCGCCGCGCAGCTTGAAGGAGAACACCGGTTGCAGATCCTCGCGCTTGAGCAGCACCCGGTTGCCGAGCCGGCGCGTGAGGCGCGGCGCCTCGTCCAGCGGCGTCTCCTTCGCCACGTCGTAGACCCGCGCGCGCAGGATCCGCTCCACGTAATCTCTGGGCATCGCGCCGCTCCGTTGACCGCGGGTTTCGAGACGAACCCGTTATCATAGCGGCCCGCCCGACGGGGCAGCCAGCCGACGGGACATTGCATGGACCAGGACAGCAAGAAGGAGGCGGTGGCCCGCGCGGCGCTCGCGTACGTGGCCGACGGCGGCGTGGTGGGCGTCGGCACCGGCAGCACCGCGGATCGCTTCATCGACGCCCTGGCCGGCATGAAGGACCGTATCGCCGGCACGGTGGCCAGCTCCGAGCGCAGCGCCGCGCGGCTGCGCGGCCACGGCATCGCGGTGCTCGAGCTGAACGATGTCGCGGAGCTGCCGGTGTACGTGGACGGCGCCGACGAGTGCACCCGGGCACGGCATCTCGTCAAGGGCGGCGGCGGCGCGCTCACCCGCGAGAAGATCGTGGCCGACGCGGCGCGCACATTCGTGTGCGTGGTGGACGATTCGAAGCTGGTGGACCGCCTCGGTGCCTTTCCGCTACCGGTGGAGGTGATCCCCATGGCCCGCGCCCAGGTGGGTCGCCGGCTCGCGGCCCTGGGGGGGCGCCCGGTGCCGCGCGAGGGCTTCGTCACCGACAACGGCAACCACATCCTGGACGTGCACGATCTGGCCATCGCCGATCCGGTGGCCCTGGAGGGCGAGATCAACCAGATCGTGGGCGTGGTGTGCAACGGGCTGTTCGCCCGGCGCGGCGCCGACGTGCTGCTGGTGGCCGGTGACGACGGCGTGGAGAAGCTGTAGACTCATACAGGTCGAACATCCGGGCCGCCGCGCATGAACGAGCCAGCCGTCTCCGTCCCGGGCGCACCGCGATTCGCGCAGTGCGCTTCGACGCCATGAGCGCCCTGCCCGGCCCGCGCAAGGGCCGGGGTGCCGCCAGCAACCGTGCCGGGCGCTTCGAGTCGCTGGGCCGCGAGGCCGTGGACGACGGCTGGGGCACCCTGGACGAGGCTCCGCCGAAGCTGCGCACGCACATCCAGGTGGACACCAGCAGGAGCGTCTTGAGCTACAACCGCTCGCCGGACGTGCCCTTCGACCGCTCCATCAACCCCTACCGGGGCTGCGAGCACGGCTGCGTGTACTGCTACGCGCGGCCCACCCACGCGTACCTGGGCCTGTCACCGGGGCTGGACTTCGAGAGCCGGCTGTTCCACAAGCCCGACGCGGCGGAGCAGCTCGCCCGGGAGCTGGCCGCGCCCGGCTACGCGCCGCAGCCCGTATGCCTCGGCGCCAATACCGATCCCTGGCAGCCCGTGGAGCGCCGGCTCGGGATCACCCGCGCCATCCTGGAGGTGCTGCACGCCTGCGACCACCCGGTGCGGATCGTGAGCAAGGGCGCCCTCGTGGAGCGCGACCTGGACCTGCTCGCGGACATGGCCAGCCGCAACCTGCTGAGCGCCTCGGTGTCGGTGACCAGCCTGGACCGGCAGCTCTCGCGACGCATGGAGCCCCGGGCCTCCGCGCCGCAGCGGCGCCTGCAGACCATCCGCACTCTCGCGGACGCGGGCATCCCGGTGCGCCTGCTCATCGCGCCCCTGATCCCGGCGCTGAACGACGACCAGCTGGAGGCCATCATGGAGCGCGGCCGCGAGGCCGGCGCCACCGGCGCGGGCTACGTGCTCCTGCGACTGCCGCTGGAGATCCGGGACCTGTTCGTGGAGTGGCTCCAGGAGCACTACCCCCTGAAAGCAGAGCACGTCATGGCCCGCATCCGCGACAGCCGCGGCGGCAAGGACTACGACGCCACGTACGGCGAGCGCATGAAAGGCACCGGCCCGTTCGCCGAGCTCCTGGCGAAACGCTTCGGCCTGGCAGCGAAGCGCCTGGGCTTCGGCCCGGAGCCGGCGCTGGACTGCACGCGCTTCAGACCGCCGGAACTGCCGGGGCAGCAGCTCAGCCTGCTCTGAG
>JBFHNV010000158.1:0-14121 GCA_041593595.1 Gammaproteobacteria bacterium | reverse complement strand
TGCCCATCCTGCGGCTGCGCGGCGTGTACTTCGCCATGGTGACGCTGATTCTCACCGAGGTGATGCGGCTGCTGGCGCTGGCACTGCCCATCACCAACGGGGCCAAGGGCATCGTCAGCATCCCCCTGCCCGGTGCGCTGGAGCTGCTCGGTATCACCCTCATCCCGGACTTCGCGACGCTGGGCAACGCGCGCGCCGCCTTCTACACGGTCGCCGTGGTGCTGATGATCCTGTGCTTCGCGGGCCTGTACCGGCTCGTCCACTCGCGGATCGGGCGGCTGTGCCAGTCGCTGCGGCAGAACGAGGAGCTGGCCTCCTCCATCGGCGTGAACATCGCCTACCTGCGCATCGTCGCCTACGCCATCTCGTCCTTTCTCGGCGGCGTCGGCGGCGCCATCTTCGCCGCACTGTCCCAGTCGGTCTACCCGTCCAGCTTCGTGGTGGCCGACTCGGTGAACTTCATGCTCAACTGCTTCCTGGGCGGTCTCGGCTACGTGCTCGGGCCGATGGTCGGGACGTTCGTCCTCTACTTCGGCTGGGACCTGCTGTTCGAGGCCGGGGAGTACCAGCTGCTGATCTTCTCGAGCGTGCTGATCGCGCTGATTCTCTTCCTGCCCAACGGGTTGCTCAGCCTGCGGTTCCGGCACGCGTCGAAGGGATGAACACGTGGCCGAGTGTCTGACCGTCTCGAGTTTGACCAAGCGTTTCGGTGGGCTCACCGCCGTCGACGACGTGTCGTTCTCCGTCAACGAGTCCGAGATCCTCTCGGTGATCGGCCCCAACGGGGCCGGCAAGTCCACCCTGTTCAAGCTGATCGCGTCGTTCCTGCGCCCGACCGCCGGCGAGGTGAGATTTCGCGGCGAGCGCATCTCCGGTCTCGCGCCGCACACCGTGGCACGCAAGGGCGTGGTGCGCACCTTCCAGGAAACCACCATCTTCCGCGGCATGACGGTGCACGAGAACGTGACCATCGCGCACCACCTGCGCTCCCACGTCGGACTGCTCGGCTTCTACTGCGGCACCCGCGCGGCGCGCAGCGACGAGGCCGAGTTCGCCCGCTCCGCCGACGAGATCATCGACTTCCTCGATCTCGCGCCGATGCGCGACGAGCTCGCCAGCAACCTGCCGCACGGCTACCTGCGGGCGCTCGGCATCGCCATCGGGCTCGCCACCGACCCCGCAGTGCTGCTGCTCGACGAGCCCTTCGCCGGCATGAACCACGAGGAGACCATGCGCGCGGTGGACATGGTCCGGGGCGTGCGCGAGCGCGGCGTGACGGTGCTGCTGGTGGAGCACGACATGGCCGCCGTGATGCGGATCTCGGATCGCATCGTGGTGCTCAACTTCGGCCAGAAGATCGCCGAGGGAACCCCGGCGGAGATCCAGAACGACGAGAACGTCATCGAGGCGTATCTCGGTGCCGAGGACGAGGCCATCGGGCTGTAGGAGCATGACACGCTTTCTCGAATGCAGGGACGTTCATGTGTATTACGATCACGTGCATGCGCTGAAGGGGGTCAGTGCGCACGTGGAGGAAGGCGAGACCGTCGCCCTGATCGGCGCAAACGGTGCCGGCAAGTCCTCGATCCTGCGTGCCATCACCGGTCTGTGTCGACCGCGCAGCGGCGAGATCCGCTTTCGCGGGGAACGCATCGACGCCCTGACGCCGGATGCCATCGTCAGGATGGGCATCGCCATGGTGCCCGAGGGACGCCGGGTGTTCCCCTACATGTCGGTGCGCGACAACCTGCTGATGGGCGCCTTCAGCCGCAGCGATCGCGCCGCCATCCGGCGCTCGATGGACGCGGTCCTCACCCGGTTCCCGCGCCTGAAGGAGCGCTACACGCAGGCCGCGGGGACCATGAGCGGCGGCGAGCAGCAGATGCTCGTCATCGGGCGTGCGCTGATGGCGCGCCCCAAGCTGCTGCTGCTCGACGAGCCGTCCCTGGGCATCGCGCCGAAGCTGGTGCAGGACATCGCGCGCTCCATCGTCGCCATCAACCGGGACGAGCAGGTGAGCGTGCTGCTCGTCGAGCAGAACTCCCGCATGGCGCTGCGCATCTCGCGCCGGGCCTACGCCCTGACCACCGGGTCGGTGGCGCTGGAGGGGGTGTCGGCGGAGCTGCTGAGCGACGACCGGGTGAAGAATCTCTACCTGGGGGGTGACATCTGAACGAGTGTTCCGAGTCGTGGATCACCGATCCCGGAGGAGGACGGGATGGGTCGATGCGTCCGTAGGCGGCAGGGACGCCGCCTCCGAGCCCCCAGGGACGGGTTCACGGCGGGGCGCATCGACCCATCCCGTCCTCCGGAGCACGAATTGCCAGTGGAAGGAACTGGAACAAGCCTCTGGAGCGAGCGACGGCCATGGACATCCTGATCGTCAATCCGAACACGACCGCCTCGATGACCGAGAAGGTCCGTGTGGCCGGTTGCCAGGCGGCCGGCGCGGGCACGGTGATCCGGGCGGTGAATCCCGCCGACGGGCCGGAGAGCATCGAAGGCTACTTCGACGAGGCGTACTCGCTGCCGGGCCTGCTGGCCGAGATCCGGCGCGCCCCGGCGGCCGACGCCTACGTGCTGGCCTGCTTCGACGACTCGGGGCTGGACGCCGCGCGCTGCGCGGCGCCGGGACCGGTGGTGGGCATCGGGGAGGCGGCCTTCCACCTGGCCTCCCTGATCGCCGGGCGGTTCGGCGTGGTGACCACGCTGGAGCGATCGGTCCCGATCATCGAGCGCAACCTGCACCACTACGGCCTCGTTGCCCGGTGCTCGGGGGTGCGTGCCTCCAACGTGCCGGTGCTCGACCTGGAGGACCCGGCCTCGGACGCCCGCGGGCAGGTGAGCGAGACCATCGCACGCGCGATCCGCGACGACCGGGCGGAGGCCATCGTGCTCGGTTGCGCCGGCATGGCGGATCTGGCGCGGGACCTCACCGGGCAACACCAGGTGCCGGTGCTCGACGGCGTGGCCTGCGCGGTGCGGCTGGCCGAGTCCCTGGTGGCGCTGGGTCTGGCAACCTCGCGTCGGGGCGCGTACGCGGCGCCCCGGGGCAAGCGGTACGCGGGGATCTTCGCGGCGCACGCACCGCGCTAGCCGGCCCACGCGAGCCCGACACCCGCACGGCCCATGCCTCCCGCGACTCCCACCGAGAGCACCCTGGCAGACGGCGCCGACCGGCGCGCGGCCCGGTGGCTGCCGGTGTACGAGAGCCTGCGCCGATCCATCATCGGGCATCAGCTCTCTCCGGGGCGCAAGCTGCCCGAGGACGAGCTGTCCTCGATCTTCGAAGTCGGGCGCTCGGCGGTGCGCGCGGCGCTTCAGGCCCTGGCACACGACGGGCTGGTCACGCTGGAGCCCAACCGTGGCGCCTTCATCGCACAGCCGAGCCCGCGCGAGGCGCGGGAGGTGTTCGAGGCACGCGCCCTCATCGAGCCGAAGGTGGCCGCCATGGCCGCCGCGCGGGTCGACCGGGGCGGCATCCGCGCATTGCGCACCCACCTGGAGCTGGAGCGCAAGGCACTGCGCGCCGGGCAGGACGGCGAGGCCATCATGCTGTCGGCGAAGTTCCACGTGGAGATCGCCAGGATTGCCGATCAGCACGTGTTCATCGAGCTGGTGCGGGATCTGGTCTCGCGCTCGTCGCTGATCATCGCCCTGTACTGGGAGCGGCGCGAGACCACCTGCGAGCAGCATGCGCACGAGGCGCTGGTGGACGCACTCGCACGGGGTGACGGGCGGGCGGCGGCCAGGTTGATGGCCCGCCACCTGGACGACCTGCTATCCGGCCTGGACCTGACGGCCAGCGATGCCGAGACCGAGACACTCGCCAGTATCCTGAAGTAGCGCCAGGCGGTCGAGCAGGGGGCCAGGCTGCCGTGTGGAACCGGCTCGCCGCAGCGTGCCGCGATTCGCACGGCTGCGGGTCGGGCCCGGCTCGAACCGGCGCGCGGGGCGCCGCCTCGCGATCTCCGCGCCTCAGTCGCCCCCGCCCGCCGCCGTCTGGGGCGGGTCGGCGTACTGCAGGGTGCGCCAGTCGAGGGGCGCCTGGGGGAGGGGTTGCACGGCCGGCGCCATGGGCTGCGCGCTGACCTTCACCTGCTCCTCCTCCAGGGTCTTCGACAGCAGCTTCACCGCCGCGTAGATGGCGCTGATGTACGGCGTCGGGGTGCCGGTGAGCTCGCCGAGCTCCACCACCGCGCCAATCAGCGCGTCGGTCTCCAGCCCCTTGCCGGACTCCACGTCCTGCAGCATGGAGGTCTTGTGCTTGCCCACCCGCTCCGCGCCGGCGATGCGCTTCTCCAGCGGCACCCGGAAGCTCGCGCCCAGCTTCTCGGCGATGGTCTGGGCCTCCACCATCATGTTCGCCGCCAGCTCGCGGGTGAGCGGGAACTGGCAGATGTCCACCAGGGTGGAGTGGGTCAGCGCGCTGATGGGGTTGAAGGACAGGTTGCCCCACGCCTTGAGCCAGATCTCGGAGCGGATGTCGTCCAGCACCGGCGCCTTGAATCCGGCGCGCTCGAGCACCTGCGCGACCTGCTCGATGCGCGCGCTTCGCGAGCCGTCCAGCTCGCCCAGGGGGAAGCGCGTGCCCTCGATGTGGCGAATCACGCCGGGCTGCACGATCTCGGCGGCGGGGAAGGCGATGCAGCCGATGATACGCTCCGGCTCGATGGACGCGGCCAGCACGCCGTTCGGATCCACCGAGCGCAGCACGTGTCCCTCGAAGGGGCCGCCCTGTCGCTGGAAGTACCACCACGGCAGTCCGTTCTGGGTGGTGAGCAGCATGGTGTCGGGGCCGAACAGGGCACGGATGCCGTCCACCACAGGCTCGATCTGGTGCGCCTTCACGGCCAGGATCACGAGATCCTGGGGTCCCACGCCCGCCATGTCGTCGCTGGCGCGCACCCCGCGAGCCACGTGCTCGCTGCCGTCGTCCATGATCAGCCTCAGGCCGTCGCGACGGATGGCCTCCAGATGCGCACCGCGGGCAATGAGCGTGACGTCCTCGCCCGCCAGGGCCAGCTTGACGCCCATGAGTCCGCCGATAGAGCCGGCACCGACAACGCAGATCTTCATCTTGACCTCCCGATTCGCCGTGGGGGCCCGGCAGCTTTCCATGACTGCCGGCCGGTCCGTCCCTGGATGCGGTTCTGGTGGTTTCGTGCCGCCGGCGGAGCCGGCGGAGAGAATGCTTCAATGGCTAAGCATCCAGATACCACGCCCATGGCGGCCACGGGTATTGGAGTTGTGAATAGTGACTATTGCTGCGGCGCCGCATGAGGAAAGCGGTTCGGCCCCGGGCGGGTGTCCCTTGTCACAGGGGACTGTCCCCGCAGGGGACTGTCCCCGATCGCGTGCGGCGACAACGCTGGGACTGTCCCGCTGCAGGATCAATGGCGGGACGGTCCGCTTCGGGGACAGTCTCGTCGCGCTAGTCGACGCTCTCGCCGCCCAGGTAGAGCCAGGTCTGCACCACGGTGTCGGGGTTGAGGCTCACGCTCTCGATCCCCTCCTCCATCAGCCAGCGGGCCAGGTCCGGGTGGTCCGAGGGACCCTGGCCGCAGATCCCCACGTACTTGCCCTGCTTGCGGCAGGCCGCGATGGCCTGGTGCAGCAGCGCCTTCACAGCCTCGTCACGCTCGTCGAACAACCGCGCCACCAGGCCCGAGTTGCGATCCAGAGCGAGGGTCATCTGGGTCAGATCGTTCGAGCCGATGGAGAAGCCGTCGAAGTATTCCAGGAACTGCTCCGCCAGGATGGCGTTGGACGGCACCTCGCACATCATGATCAGCTTCAGACCCTGGCGCCCACGCTCGAGGCCGTTGGCCTTCAGCAGATCCACCACCGCCCGGGCTTCGCCCAGGGTGCGCACGAAGGGCACCATGATCTCCACGTTGGTCAGCCCCATCTCCTCGCGCACCCGCTTCAGCGCCCGGCACTCCAGCTCGAAGCACGGCCGGAAGTCGTCGGACAGGTAGCGTGACGCACCGCGGAAGCCCAGCATGGGGTTGGCCTCCCGGGGCTCGTAGACGTCGCCGCCGATGAGGTTGGCGTACTCGTCGCTCTTGAAGTCGGACAGGCGCACGATCACCTGCTTCGGATGGAACGCCGCGGCGATGGTGGCCACGCCCTCGACGAGCTTGTCCACGTAGAAGCTCACCGGGTCGGGATAGCCCGCCACCTGGGCGTCCACCCGCGCCTTCAGGGCCGGCTCCAGGCGGTCGTACTCCAGCAGCGCCTGCGGGTGCACCCCGATGATCGCGCCGATGATGAACTCGAGCCGCGCGAGGCCCACGCCCGCGTTGGGCAGGCGCCGGAACTCGAAGGCCCGCTCCGGGTTGCCCACGATCATGCCGAGCTTGAACGGCAGCTTCGGCATGCTCTCCACGCTCAGTCGCCTGAGCTCGAAGTCGAGCGCCCCGGCGTACACGTAGCCCGTATCCCCCTCGGCGCACGACACGGTCACGGGCGCGCCGTCGGCGACCTTCTCGGTGGCGTCGCGGCTGCCCACCACCGCGGGGATCCCCAGCTCGCGGGCGATGATGGCGGCGTGGCAGGTACGCCCGCCACGGTTGGTGACGATGGCCGCGGCGCGCTTCATCACCGGCTCCCAGTCCGGATCGGTCATGTCCGTCACCAGCACGTCGCCGGCCTCGACCCGGTGCATCTCGGTGGTGTTCAGCACCAGCTTCGCGGGGCCGGCGCCGATGCGCTGGCCGATGCTGCGCCCCTCGGCCAGCACCGGCCCGCGCTCCCTGAGCTCGTAGCGCTCCACGTGCTGCGCGCCGCCACGGCTCTCCACCGTCTCCGGGCGGGCCTGCAGGATGTACAGGCATCCGTCCTCGCCGTCCTTGCCCCACTCGATGTCCATGGGCCGCCCGTAGTGCTTCTCGATGGCCACCGCGTAGCGCGCCAGGGTCGCCACGTCCGTATCGTCCAGGGAGAACCGGCGCTGGTCCGCCGTGGGCACGTCGCGGATGGCTACCCGCTCGGCGCCGTCGCCGTACACCATCTTGAGCGCCTTGCTCCCGAGCTCCCGGCGAAGCACCGCGTGCGCGCCCGCGGCGAGGCCCGGCTTCCACACGTAGAACTCGTCCGGATTGACCTGCCCTTGCACCACCATCTCGCCGAGGCCCCACGAAGAGGTGATGAACACCACGTCGCGGAATCCCGATTCCGTGTCCAGGGTGAACATCACGCCGCTGGCGGCGAGATCGCTGCGCACCATGCGCTGCACGCCCGCCGAGAGGGCCACCTGCATGTGGTCGAAGCCATGGTGCACCCGGTAGGCGATGGCGCGGTCGTTGAACAGCGACGCGTACACCTCGCGGATGCGCGTGAGCACCTCGTCGATGCCGCGTACGTTGAGGAAGGTCTCCTGCTGCCCGGCGAAGGACGCTTCCGGCAGGTCCTCCGCGGTGGCCGAGGAACGCACCGCCACGGGCAGCTCCGCGTTGCCGTCGGCGAGCGCCGCGTAGGCCTCGCGCACCTCGTCCTCCAGCGCCGCGCCCAGCGGCGCGGCGGCGATCCAGTCGCGGATCTCGGCGCCCGTGCGCGCCAGCGCCGTGACATCGTCCACGTCCAGATCCGCGAGCGCACCGGCGATGCGCCGCTCGAGGCCGTTGCCGCCGATGAACTCGCGGTAGGCGTCCGCGGTGGTGGCGAAGCCGCCGGGCACGCGCACGCCCGAGGACTCGAGCGAGCCGATCATCTCGCCCAGCGACGCGTTCTTGCCGCCCACCACGGGCACGTCGTCCATGCCCAGGTCCTGGAACCAGATGATGCGGGACATGGGGACAGGACTCCTCGACGGGTGGGTCGCGGCGGGGGCCGGGAGGATACCGCGAGGCGGGACGGGGCTCTAGAGCGCCCACCCGCGGTCCACGGCGCGGCGCCGCGCCTTCGGTAGAATCGCGGGGGCCCGCGCCGCCCCGGGCCTCACCACGGGATCCCATGCTCCTCACCGTCTTCGCCCGCCACCGCGTCGCCTGCAACCAGCTCATGGCGATGATGCTGCTGGCGGGGATCTGGGCGCTGGCGCGCCTCAATACCCAGTTCTTCCCCAACTTCGAGCTGGACTTCGTCACCGTGCGGGTGACCTGGACCGGCGCCACCGCGGAAGACGTGGAGACCGCCATCACCAACGTCATCGAGGAGGAGCTGCGCACCGTCGACGGGCTGCGCAAGATGAGCTCCTCGTCGTCCGAAGGGCTCGCCTCCATCGCGCTGGAGTACGAGGAAGGCACGGACATGGGGGTGGCGCTGGACCAGGTGAAGGAGCGCGTGGCGCTGATCCGCAACCTGCCCGCCACGGCGGAGGAGCCCGAGATCAGCCGCGTGCTGCGCTACGAGCCCGTGGCCAAGCTGCTGCTGCACGGGCCCGCCGAGCTCGCGCAGCTGCGCGGAGTGGTGCGGCGCGTGGAGCACGAGCTCCTCGAGCGCGGGATCGCGAAGGTGGACGTCACCGGGCTGCCCGAGCAGGAGGTGGCCATCCAGGTGCCGTCCGCGGCGCTTCATGAGCTCGAGATCTCCCTGGACGACCTGGCGCGCCGGGTCGCGTCGCTCAGCCGCGACATCCCCGCCGGCACCGTGGGCCGGGACGACGTGTCGCGCCAGCTCCGCGCGCTGCAGCAGCAGCGACGCGAGCTCGAGTTCGAGCACCTGCCCATCATCTCCGACGAGAGCGGGCGCGTGATCCGCGTGCGCGACGTGGCCACGGTGGAGCGCCGCCCCCGCTCCGGGCAGCCGCGGGTGCTCTATCAGGGCGAGCCGGCCGTGGAGCTGCAGGTCTCGCGCACCGAAGGCGGCGACAGCCTGGAGGCGGCGCGCATCCTGCAGGAGTGGCTCGAGGCGGACCGCCCCGCGCTGCCGCCCGGCATCGAGGTGGTGGTCTACGACGAGTCCTGGGAGCTCATCTGGCAGCGCATCGAGCTGCTGCTGAAGAACGGTCTCGGCGGGCTGGTGCTGGTGGTGGCGGTGCTCTACGTGTTCCTCAACGGACGGGTGGCATTCTGGGTGGCGGCGGGCATCCCCGTGTCCTTCATGGCCGCGCTGGGCGCGCTGTACATGCTGGGCGGCAGCATCAACATGATCAGCCTGTTCGCGATGATCATGACGCTCGGCATCATCGTGGATGACGCCATCGTCGTGGGGGAGGACGCGCTGGCCCACTTCCAGCAGGGGGAGAGCCCGTTGGCGGCCGCCGAGGGCGGCGCGCGGCGCATGCTCGCGCCGGTGATGTCATCGTCGCTCACCACCATCGCCGCATTCCTGCCGCTGATGCTGGTGGGTGGCATCATCGGCAACATCCTCTTCGACATCCCCTCGGTCGTGGTCTGCGTCATCCTGGCCTCGCTGGTGGAGAGCTTCCTGGTGCTCCCCGGCCACCTGCGCCACGCCTTCGCGGGGCTCGACCGGTCGCGCGTGTCGCGGCTGCGCGCTCGGCTGGACCGCGGTTTTCTCGGGTTCCGCGAGCGCGTCTTCCGCCCGCTGGTCACCGCCTGCGTGCACAACGCCATGGCCACCGTGTGCGCGGCCGTCGCGCTGCTGATGCTGGCGGTGGGCCTGGTGGCGGGGGGCCGGGTGGCGTTCAACTTCTTTCCCTCCCCGGAGGCCACGGTGGTCAACGCCGACGTGAGCTTCGTCGCCGGCACGCCGCCGGGGCGCACCGAGGCGTTCATGCGCCACGTGGAGGACGCCCTGGAGGAGACGGAGGCGCACTTCGGCAAGCAGCTGGTGAGCACCGCCGTCATCGTCCTCGGGCAGGTGCGCCGCGCCGACGGCAGATCCAGCCGTGGCGGCGACCAGTTCGGCACGCTGTCCGTGCAGCTCCTCGAGCCTGACCAGCGCCAGGTGCGCAATCCGGCCATCCTGGAGGCCTGGCGCCAGCGCATCACCGTGCCGCCCGGCGTGGAGAGCTTCACCATCACCGAGCGCAAGGCGGGCCCACCCGGACGCGACGTGGACATCCGCCTGGTCGGCGACGACGCGGCGGCGCTGAAGGCCGCGGCGCTGGAGCTCGGCCAGGCCATGACCGGCATCGCCGGGGTGAGCGGGGTGACCGACGACATGCCCTACGGGCCGCAGCAGCTCATCTACGAGCTCACGGCGGAGGGTCGCGCCCTCGGGCTCACCGTGGACGAGGTGGGCGGGCAGCTGCGCGCCGCCTACGACGGGCGCATCGCGCAGATCTTCCAGGACGGCGACGACGAGGTGGAGGTGCGGGTGATGCTGCCCGACCGGGAGCGACACACGCTGGCGAGCCTGGACGCGCTCAACGTGGCGGTACCCGGCGGCGGCAGCGTGCCCCTGCTCACCGCCGTCAACCTGGACACCCGCCGGGGCTTCGACATCCTGCGCCACACGGACGGCCGGCTGAGCCTGCGGGTGGCCGCCGACGTGGACCCGGCGGTGAACAACAACAACGCGGTGATCGCGTCGCTCGAGGCGTCCGCGCTGCCGGAGATCAGGCGCCGCCACGGCATCGACTACGATTTCGAGGGCCGTCGCGCCGACCAGGAGGAGACGCTGGCGGACATGCGCCTCGGGGGCGTCTACGCCCTGGTGATGATCTACCTGGTGCTGGCCTGGGTGTTCGCGTCCTACGGCTGGCCGCTGGTGGTGATGACCGCCATCCCCTTCGGCCTCATCGGCGCCTTCGCGGGCCATTGGCTGCTGGGCATCGATCTCACCATCCTGTCCCTGTTCGGCCTGTTCGGGCTGTCGGGGATCGTGGTCAACGACTCCATCATCCTGGTGGTGTTCTTCAAGGGCCTCGTGGAGGACGGCATGAGGACGTCCGACGCCATCATCGAGGCAGCGTGCCTGCGACTGCGCGCGGTGCTGCTCACCTCGCTCACCACCATTGGCGGGCTGCTGCCACTCATGTTCGAGACCTCGCTGCAGGCACAGTTCCTCATCCCCATGGCCGTATCCATCTCATTCGGCCTCGCCTTCGCCACCGTGCTGGTGCTGCTCGTCATCCCGTCGCTGCTGCACATCCACGAGCGCATCCGCGCATGGCTGGCGGCGCGCGCCGCGCCGCGGACGGCGGCGGCCTGATGGCAGCGGCGGACGGTCCGGGCGACGCCCGGCTGCGCCCCCCGCTCAAGTGGGCCGGCGGCAAGCGCTGGCTGGTGCCGGCGCTCGCGCGCCTCTACGGGCCCTACCGCCGCCGCCGGCTCGTGGAGCCCTTCTGCGGCGGGCTCGCGGTGGCGCTCGGGCTCGCGCCGGCGCGTGCCCTGCTCAACGACGTCAATCCGCACCCGGTCAACTTCTATCGCCACTTGCAGCGCGGCCTCGCGGTGCGCATCGCGCTGCGCAACGAGCGCGGCCTCTACTACGCGCACCGCGACGAGTTCAACCGCCTGGTCACCGGGCGCGGCCGTGACACCGCCAAGGCGGCGCAGCTCTTCTACTACCTGAATCGCACGGGCTACAACGGCCTGTGCCGCTTCA
This sequence comes from Gammaproteobacteria bacterium, assembly GCA_041593595.1. Lineage (GTDB taxonomy): Bacteria > Pseudomonadota > Gammaproteobacteria > HK1 > HK1 > JBFHNV01. The sequence continues at coordinate 2,661 of JBFHNV010000158.1, read as the reverse complement.
ACGCCAGCGGCGAGTTCAACGTGCCGTTCGGCCGCTACGCGCGCATCCGCTACCGGCGCCGCTTCGACGAGTACGCGCCGGCACTGGCCCGGTGGACCTTCTGCCACGGGGACTTCGCGTCCATCCGGCTTCGCCCCGGCGACTTCGTGTACGCGGATCCGCCCTACGACGTGCCCTTCCACCACTACGCCGCGGGCGGCTTCGACTTCGGCGAGCAGGAGCGCCTGGCGCACTGGCTTGCGCGCCACACCGGCCCGGTGGTGCTCTCCAACCAGGCCACGGACCGCATCGTGGCGCTCTACCGCGACCTCGGCTATCAGCTGCAGATCCTGGACGCCCCACGCGCCATTGCCTGCACCGGCGACCGTCGCCCGGCGCGGGAGGTGCTCGCCACCCGGAACCTGTGACGCGCCATGGCAGAGGACCCGCCGAACTCCTGGCGCCGGCGGCTGTCTGGTCGTGTAGCGGCGGGTGACGGAACGGTCCGGGACCCGCCGCGACGTCGTGCCCACACCCTGGAGGTCACCAGATCGCCATGAAGCGCCGTTCCTTCATCGCCGGTTCCGTCCTGGTCGCCGCGGCGCGGTCGCGCGCGGCCACCACGCCAACGCCTGCCCAGACCCGTGGCCCGTTCTATCCCCTGGAACCGCCCCTCGAGCACGACAGCGATCTCGTGCGCGTGGACGGACACGCATCGCCGGCCCGGGGCACCGTGCTGCACCTCGCCGGCCGTGTCCTGGACCTGGCCGGGCGACCGGTGCAGGGGGCACTGGTGGAGATCTGGCAGTGCGACGCGAACGGGCGCTACCACCACCCCTGGGACCGCGGGGGCGCGGCCCGGGACGCCGGCTTCCAGGGCTACGGGACCCACCGCGCCGGCGCCGGCGGTGCCTACCGCTTCCGCACCATCCGCCCGGTGCCCTATCCCGGCCGCACGCCTCACATCCATTTCGCGGTCACCGCCCCCGGCGCTGACACGCTGGTCACGCAGATGTACGTGCGCGGCGAGCCCGGCAACCGGCGCGATGTCATCTACAACCGCCTCCCGGAACCGCTACGCGACCTCGTCACCGTGGCGCTGGAGCCCCGCGCCGGCTCCCCGGGCGACCTCGAGGCCCGGTTCGACATCGTGATCGGCGCCTGAGCCACCGCGCCTTCCTGGCCGGTGCGCCGGGATTGACCTATATTCACGGGCTCACGCACCGGTCCGTTGCACATGCGCAAGCTGGAGAACTCCACTCTCGGCAAGTTCGACGTGATCCGCGAAATCGGGCGCGGCAGCATGGGGACCGTGTACCTGGGTCACGACCCCTTCGCCGGACGCGACGTGGCCATCAAGGTGGCGCACCCCGATCAGCTGCAGAACAACGAGATGGGTGCGCGTTACCGCAAGATGTTCTTCAACGAGGCCAAGGTCGCCGGTCGGCTGCGCCATCCGAACATCATCCGCGTGCACGACGCGGGAGTGGACGGTGACATCTGCTTCATCGTCATGGAGTACGTGGCCGGCGCCGAGACCTTGCACAAGCACTCCCGCCCGAGCGAGCTGCTGCCCATGGAGGACGTGGTGCGGATCGCCTTCCGCTGCGCGAGGGCGCTGGACTACGCCCACCGCAAGGGCGTGGTCCACCGTGACATCAAGCCCCGCAACGTCCTGCTCACGGAGGAGATGGACGTGAAGATCGGCGATTTCAGCATCGCGCTGATCTTCGAGCCCGATGCCACCGACACCCAGGTGCACGGTTACGTGGGCTCCCCGCTGTACATGTCGCCGGAGCAGGTCCACGAGGCCCCGATCACGAACCAGTCCGACCTGTTCTCCCTCGGCGTGGTCATGTACGAGCTGCTGTGCGGCAGGCACCCGTTCCACGGTGAGAGCCTGGCCAGCATCGTCCAGAAGATCACCGAGCTGCCCCACACGCCCATCGCCGAGATGCGCAACGACGTGCCCCCGGTGCTGGCCCACATCGTGGACCGCTGCCTGTGCAAGAAACCGACCGAGCGCTACAAGACGGGCCTCGATCTGGCGGCGGACCTGAGCCTGGTGTTCTCCCACATCAAGCTTCTGGACGAGCAGCTTCCCGGGCGCGAGAAGTTCAACCTGGTCAAGGATCTGCGCTTCTTCCAGGACTTCTCGGAGCCGGAGACCTGGGAGGTCATCAACGCCAGCGGATGGCACGACTACGAGCCCGGCAGCGAGATCATCACCGAGGGCGAGATCGACAACTCCTTCTACGTGGTGGTCACCGGTGACGTGGACGTGCGCAAGGGCAAACGGGTGCTGGACACGCTGCACCAGGGGGACTGCTTCGGCGAGATGGGATTCATCGCCGGGCGTGAGCGCACCGCCAGCATCGTCGCCCGCACCGAGGTCACCGCCATGAAGGTGCGCGCCTCCCTCATCGAGCGCGCATCCCTGCACTGCCAGCTCCGGTTCCACAAGGTGTTCCTCACCACCCTGGTGGAACGCCTGTCCCTGGCCACCAAGCGGATGACGGAGGGCGCGCCGATCTAGCCCCCGCATGGCCGTTCGTCGAGGTCATCTACTTCACGCTCACCGGCCTGCACGCGCTGCACGTGGTTGGCGGCGCGCTGGTCATCGGCTATCTGTGGGGGCCGGGCGCGCGCATGTGGAAGACCGATCCCGAGCGGTTCACCAAC
>JBFHNV010000157.1:0-14275 GCA_041593595.1 Gammaproteobacteria bacterium | reverse complement strand
TCACCGTGGGTGCGGACCAGACGGTGGACGAGGACTCCGGTCCGCACGCGGTGGCGGGCTTCGCCAGCGCGCTGCCGGGGGGCGGCGCGGACGAGGCGGGGCAGACCCTCGCCTACACGGTGACGAACGACAACCCGGGGCTGTTCGCGGCGGGGCCGGCCATCGACGCCTCGGGCCAGCTCACCTACACCCTGAATCCGGACGTGACCGGCGGCGCCACGGTGACGGTGTTCGTGAGCGACGACGGCGGCACGGCGAACGGCGGCGACGACACGGCACCGGCGCAGACCTTCCAGATCACGGTCGACCCGGTGAACGACGGGCCCACGGCCAGCGTTCCCGTGGTGGGCTATGCCGCCGCCGAGAACACCGCTCTTTCGCTGCACGGCACCGGCCTCTCGGTGGCCGATCCGGACGCCGGTGCGAGCCCGGTGCGCGCCACCCTGTCCGTGGGCGAGGGCACCCTGGTGGTGACCCCCGGCACCACCGGCGTCACGGTCACCGGCTCCGGCACCAGCAGCGTGACCCTGGACGGTCCGGTGGCCGCCATCAACGCGCTGCTGGGCGGCGCCGGCGGTGCCGTCGTCAGCTACGTGGCCCTGGACACGCCGTCGCTCAGCACCGCGCTCACCCTCAGCGTGGACGACCTGGGGAACACCGGGCTGGGGGGCGCGCTCAGCGACACGAAAGCCGCCACCATCGCCGTCAGCGCCGAGAACGACGCCCCCACCGCCGAGGCGGGTCCCGCGAGCCACGACGTGGGCGCCGCCGGGTCCTTCGCCCTGCACGGCACCGGCATGGCCGTGAGCGACGTGGACGCCGGGGGCGCTGCCATCCGCGCCACGCTGGCGGTGGGCGAGGGGGTGCTCACGGTGAGCGCGGGCGCCACGGGCGTCCTGGTCACCGGCTCCGGCAGCGCGGCGGTCACCCTGCACGGCACCGTTGCCGCCATCAACAGCCTGCTGGCGGGCGCCGGCGGTGCGCGGGTGGACTACACCGCCGCCGCCGCGCCGTCGGTCTTCACCGCGTTCACCCTGACCGTGAACGACCTGGGCAACGCGGGCCTCGGCGGGCCGCTGACCGCCAGCGACGCGGGCACCCTGAACCTCGCGTCGCCGCCGACGCCCGATCCGGAACCGGACCCCGACCCGGGCCCGGGTCCCGGGCCGGGACCGTCCGTCGGCCCGGATCCCGATCCCGACCCCGAAGCGGAGACGGATCCGGATCCGGACGCCGCCGATTCGCCCGCCACCGCGGCGCCCTCCGACCCGGCGCCCCCGGAATTCGCGGCCCCCGCCGTGGTAACCGGGCTGGACGCCGGCATCGCGGGCGTGCTGGCGTCGGCCCTGGAGGAGCCCCCCCCCACCGCGGACCGGGTGGAGCGGGACGCCCCGGCGCCGGAGGGGCTGCGCGGTGGCCTGGAGCTGTTGCGCCAGCTGGTCCTGGAGCGCCAGCCCGACGAGCTCCTGGTGCTGGAGGACAGCGGCACCCGGGCGCTGCCGGCGGCGCAGGTCAGCGAGCTGCTGCTGGAGCTGGACCGGGTGCGTGACGAGATCGCCGGCAAGAGCACCACGGAGGATCGCCTCGTGGCGTCCACTGCCACCGTGGCCTCGGGTCTCTCGGTGGGCTACGTGGTGTGGCTGGTGCGCGGCGGCATGCTGGTGAGCAGCCTGCTGTCCAGCCTGCCCGCGTGGCGGCTGGTGGATCCCCTGCCGGTGCTGGGCCGGATGGACGACGAGGACGAGGGCGAGGACGAGGGCCCTGGCGAGAACGCGGACGAGGGGCTCGACGAGATGGTGGAGCACGCGGTCGAGTCGGAGGAGCGATGAAGGGGCTCTCGGCGAAGGCGCGCGTGGCCCTGGGCCTGGTGGGGCTCACGTCGAGCGTCGTGCTGCTGGCCGCGATGCTGGAACTCGTGCCGGACCGGATCGGCGCCGTGCGCGACGGGCGCGCCGCGCTGGCGGAGGTGCTGGCGTCCAGCAGCGCCGGCTGGCTGGACTCCGACGACCTGCGCCAGGCGGACCAGACCCTGCGCCTGGCGGTGGAGCGCAGCGACGATCTGCTGTCGGCGGCCATGCGCCGCAACGACGGACAGGTGCTGCTGCACGTGGGCGAGCACGAGGGTCGATGGCAGCACCTGACCGGCGTGCATTCCACGGACAGCCAGATTCGCGTGCCCGTGCTGTCCGGCGAGCGCAGGTGGGGCGAGCTGGAGCTGCGCTTCCGGCCCCTCGCCGGCAGCGGCGCCGCCGCGGTGCTGGGCCATCCGCTGGTGCTGCTCACGGGATTCGTGGCGGTGGCCTGCTTCTTCGCCTTCTACTTCTATCTGAGCAAGGCCCTGGCGCAGCTCGATCCGTCGAAGGCGGTGCCTGGCCGCGTGCGCTCGGCGCTGGACACCATGGCCGAGGGCCTGCTGGTCATCGACCGGGGCGGGCGCATCGTGCTGGCCAACCGTGCGTTCGCCACCATGGTGGGCCTCGACACGGACCGACTGGTGGGCCAGCAGCCGGCGAGCCTGGCCTTCGAGGGCGCGCACGGCCCGGGCGACGCGGCGCCGCGCTTCCCGTGGATCCGCGCGCTCGAGTCCGGTGCCGAGGAGTACGGTGTGCCCATGCGCCTGCGCGACGCCGGCGGCGCGCGCCGCGCACTGATGGTGAACTGCTCGCCGGTGATGGGTGCGAGCGGCCGTCCCGGCGGCGTGCTGGTGAGCTTCGACGACGTGACCGAGCTGGAAGCGCGCGGCGAGGAGCTGCGGGAGGCGAAGGACGAGGCCGACCAGGCGAACCGGGCCAAGAGCGAGTTCCTGGCCAACATGAGCCACGAGATCCGCACGCCCATGAACGCCATCCTGGGCTTCACGGAGGTGCTGCGGCGGGGCTACCAGAAGGACGACGGCGAGTCGCGAAAGTACCTGAACACCATCCACTCCAGCGGCACCCACCTGCTGGATCTCATCAACGACATTCTCGACCTGTCCAAGGTGGAGTCCGGGCACCTGGAGGTGGAGCAGATCCCGGTGGCGCCCCACCGGGTGATCCGGGAAGTGGTGAAGGTGCTCGGGGTGAAGGCGCGCGAGAAGGGCGTCGAGCTCGAGTTCCGGGCCGAGGGCCCGCTGCCGGAGACGGTGCTCTCGGACCCGGCACGGCTGCGCCAGATCGTCACCAACCTGGTGGGCAACGCCATCAAGTTCACCGAGCAGGGCAGCGTGGGCGTGACCGCGCGCCTGGACCGCTCGGGCGGCGAGCCGGCGCTGGAGATCGCGGTGCGCGACAGCGGCATCGGCATCGCCCCGGACAAGCTGGACACGGTGTTCGAGGCCTTCGCCCAGGCCGACACCTCGGTGACCCGGCGCTTCGGCGGCACCGGCCTGGGTCTGCCCATCAGCCGCCGCTTCGCCCGCGCCATGGGCGGCGACATCACGGTCGCCAGCGTGCCCGGGGAGGGCAGCACCTTCACGGTGCGCCTGGGCACCGGCCCCCTGGATGGTGTGTCCCTGCTCACTCCCGCGGAGATCGCGGGCAGCGAGGACGCGGTGGCCGAGGCGGGAACGCGCACCTGGAGCTTCGCCCCGGCGCGGGTGCTGGTGGTGGACGACGCACCGGAGAACCGGGCGCTGCTGGCGGTGGTGCTGAACGGCACCGGGCTCGAGCTGACCCAGGCGGAGAACGGCCAGGAGGCCCTGGACCGCGCCACGGAGACGGTGTTCGACATCGTGCTCATGGACATGCAGATGCCGGTGATGGACGGCTACACGGCCACCCGGCGGCTGCGCGAGCGGGGCTTCGAGGCGCCGGTCCTGGCGCTCACGGCCCACGCCATGAAGGGCTACGAGCAGGAGTGCCGCGCGGCGGGCTGTGACGACTTCGTCACCAAGCCCATCGACATCGACGTGCTCATGGAGGCGCTGGCGCGCTGGCTGCCGGAGCAGGCCCGCGCGGGACAGGCGCCCGAGGGCACGGCGGCGGGGGTCCGACCGGCGGCGGATCGGATGACGGACGCCTCGACGATGGCAGAGCCTGCACGCAAGGCGGGCCCGGCGCCGGTGGATGCGGCAGCCATGGCAGAGCCCGCCCCGGCGCAGACGGCCGCGGCGGCCCCGCTGGTGTCCGCCCTCGCGCACAACCCGCGCATGCGGCCCATCGTGGCCATGTTCGCCGAGCGCCTGGCGGCCAGCGTGGCGGACATGCGCGAGGACTGCGCCCGCGGCGATCTCGAGTCCCTGGCCGAGCACGCGCACTGGCTGAAAGGCTCGGCGGGCACCGTGGGCTTCACGGCGTTCACCGATCCGGCGCGCGCGCTCGAGGATCATGCCCGGGCGGGCGACGGGCCCGGCGCTGCCGCGGCCCTGACGGTGGTGGAGGCGCTGGCGGCGCGGGTGCAGGTGGAAGGCGATGAGGACGGGTCGGCACCGGACACGCGCCCGCCCGCGCCCCAGGTCGCCGAGCCGGCAGGGCCGCCGGTGGTCTCGGCCCTGGCCGGCGATCCGCGCATGCACCCCATCATCCGCATGTTCGTCGAGCGCCTGGTGGACCGGCTGGCCAGCGTCGACGGCGCGCAGGATCTGGATGCGCTGGCCGACATGGGCCACTGGCTGAGGGGATCGGCAGGCACGGTGGGCTACGGCGACTTCACCGGTCCGGCGCGCGACCTGGAAGTCCGTGCCCGTGCCGGCGACGCGGAGGGCGCGTCGCGGGCGCTGGCGGCCCTGCGGGCGCTGGCGTCCCGGGTCGAGCCACCGCCCCTCCCGGCTCACGCCGGCGCCGACTGACGGTTCCTGACCGACCAGCGGCGCCTAAAGCAGAACCCGCCGCGGCCGATACTCCTGACAGGGACTCCGTGGCGGTGCGCCGCGGATACTGTCCGCCAGGGGAACCATGACCCAGTTCACAGAAAACCCGCAGGGAGGCACGCCGCCGGCACCGGTGCCGCCGGCCGAGTTCGGTGACCGGCAGCCGTGCCTCATGCTCGTGGACGACGACCCGGTGGTCACCGAGGTGCTGCGCGTCTACCTGCAGGACGCCGGCTATCGGGAGCTCGTGACCATCAGCGATTCCACGGTGGCGGCGGAGATGGCCCGCGCGGGGCAGCCGGACCTGATGCTGCTCGACCTGATGATGCCGAAGATGTCCGGCTTCGAGGTCCTGGCGGCGCTGCGCGGCGAGCGTGCCACCCGCCACCTGCCGGTCATCATGCTCACGTCCGCCACGGACCCGGAGAACAAGCTGCGGGCCCTGGAGCTGGGCGCCACCGACCTGCTGGCGAAGCCGGTGGACCCCAGCGAGCTGGTGCTGCGGGTTCGCAACAGCCTGGCCGCCAAGGCCTACCAGGACCGGCTCGCCTACAGCGATCACGTGACGGGGCTGCCCAACCGGGGGCGATTCCTCGAGGAGCTGGACGGGGTGCTGTCGCGGGCGCGCCCTGGCGGCACGCGCAACTGCGCCGTGCTGCAGGTGGGCATGGATCGCTTCAAGCAGATCAACGACGCGCTGGGCTACTCCGCCGGCGACCGCGTGCTGAAAGAGCTGGGGGCGCGCATCCGCGTGTACCTGAACGGGACCGACGGCGGCGCCCCGGCGACCGCGTGCACCAGCGTCGCGCGCACCGGCGGCGACGAGTTCGCCGTGCTCCTGCCCCACGCCGTGTCCCGCGACGAGGTGGCGCAGCTGGCGGCGGGGCTGCGTGCGTGCATGGCCGAGCCCATGACCCACTTCGGCGACTCGCTCTACGTCACCGCCAGCGTGGGTGCCGCCCTGGCACCGGAGCACGGGCAGGACGTGGATACGCTGCTGGCCCACGCGGGCCAGGCCCTGTCCTACGCCAAGCGACGCGGCGGCGACGGGGTGGAGGTGTACAGCGACGAGATCGACTCCTGGGCCCGGGAACGGCTGGAGCTCGAACGGGACTTGCGGGCCGCTGCCGCCGGCAACGCGCTGCACCTGGAATACCAGCCGAAGGTGGACGTGGCCACCGGGCGGGTGCTGGGCGCCGAGGCGCTGCTGCGCTGGAAGCACCCCGTCCGGGGCCCGGTGGGGCCCGGGGAGTTCATCCCGCTGGCGGAGGAGACCGGGCTCATCGTGCCCATCGGCGCCTGGGTGCTGCGCGAGGCCTGCCGCGAGGCGGGCGCCTGGCACCGGCGCGGCCTGGGCGATCTCCGCGTGGCGGTGAACGTCTCCGCGCGCCAGTTCCAGCATTCGAATCTGGACCAGGTGGTGGCGTGCGCCCTGGAGCAGGGCGGGTTGCCCCCCCGCTGCCTGACGGTGGAGGTCACCGAGAGCCTGCTGATGGAGGACCCGGAAGAGGCGGCGCGCACGCTCAACGCGCTGAAGGATTTGGGCGTGCAGATCTCCGTGGACGATTTCGGCACCGGCTACTCGTCACTCGCGTACCTGAAGCGGTTCAACGTGGACGAGCTGAAGGTGGACCGTTCCTTCGTGCGCGAGATCCCGGGCGACGAGGACGACGCCGCCATCGTCACCGCGGTGCTGGCCATGGCCCGCAGCCTGGGATTGAAGGTGGTGGCGGAAGGCGTCGAGACGCCGGCGCAGCTCGCCTTCCTCACGCGCCTCGGCTGCGACCAGTTCCAGGGATTCCTGTTCAGCCGCGCGGTACCCTCCGCGGAGTTCACCGCGCTGGTGACGGCGCCACCAGCCGTCGCCGCGCGCGCCGCGGAGCTCCGCGTCGCGACCTGAAGAGCCGTTCCGAGCCGCGCGACACGCGCCGAGCCTGGCGGAGGAAGGCAGGGGTCGGTGGGCCACGCTGTGAATCCATCCCTGGACGCTCGAACGCGGCATCCCTGCCGCGTACGGGCCCACCGACCCCTGCCTTCCTCCTCGGTGGCCCGTGCGCTGCGGCTCGGAACAGCCATTCAGTCGCCTCTGACTGATCCCGACGTGGCCGCTTCACGCTGATCCCGACGTGGTCGCTTCAGGCTGATCCCGGCGTAGTCGCCCCTGGCGGATCCCGACGTCGTCGCGCCAGGCCGATCCCCGCGTGGTCGCGCCTGCGTGGTCGCGCGGAAGCTTGTGACACGGGCGTGCAAGGTCCGTCCACACCCGGACGCATCGGGATGAAGCCGCCACGCGCGCGATGCTATCGTCCGCGGCCCGTTCGAGAGCCTGCCACCCATGCCCGCTGGCGATCCCGGCCCCGGCAACTCCGCGCTGCGCAAGGCGCTGGCGGTGGTGGACTGCGTCCTCGCCGAGCCGGCCCCCGCCACCCTGAGCGTCATCGCGCGCAGGCTCGGGCTGCCTCGTCAGTCGGTGCACCGGCTGCTGCGCCAGCTCGAGGCAGAGGGGGTGCTGCTGCGCACCGTGGACCCGGAAGGCTACGCGCCCGGCCCGCGCCTCGCGGCCCTGGCTCTGGACGTGGTGCGGGCACGGGCCGCGTCGGCGCCGGTCCGCGCGGTGCTCTCGGGGCTGGTGGCGGCGGTGGGGGAGACCTGCAACGTGGGCGTGCTGGACCGCGACCGCGTGCTCTACGTGGAGCGGGTGGAGTGCGACTGGCCCCTGCGCGCGCAGCTCGCCGCCGGCGACCGCGTGCCGGTGCACGCCACCGCCATCGGCAAGCTGCTGCTGGCGCACCTGCCGGCGCGCCAGCGCACCCGGCTGCTGGGGACGCTGGACCTGGCGCGCTACACGCCACGCACCGTCACCGACCGCGAGGCGCTCGCGGCGCAGCTCACCCGCATCCGCCGCCAGGGCTACTCCGTCAACGACGAGGAGAACACCGAGGGGCTCATCGGCATCGCGGTGCCGGTGCGCGACCCGCGCGGGCGCGTCGTGGCGGGGCTCTCGCTGCATGCCCCCGCCGCGCGGCTGTCGCTGGTGCGCGCCGTGGCGCTCAGGGACACGCTGGATCGTGCCGCCGCCGCGCTGGCGCGGGAGATCGCCGCGGACCGCGCGGCGCGCGAGCCGGTCTGAGCCCGATCGGCGGCGGCGCGGATCAGCTCGCGAGGGCGCGGATCTCGGCGAGCAGCGCCGCGGGGACGAGCACGCCCTCCTTGAGCGCCCGGGCGCGCAGCTCCGCGCGCCGGGCGCCGGGCAGGCGGCAGCCGGGCTGGGCCACCACCGCGCCGATCAGGGTCTCCACCCGCTCCGCGAAGGCCGGTCCCGCGAACGCATCCGGGTGCAGCAGCACGAAGGACTGGCCGATGCGCGGCGGCGGACCCTCGGCGGTGAAGAAGGAGCTGGCCTCGAAGGCCAGATGGCTGCCGGTGAGCGCGGCGCTCAGCAGCTCCACCATCAGTGCCAGGGCCGCGCCCTTGGCGCCGCCGATGGGCAGCATGGTGCCGCCGAGGGCCGCCTCCGGGTCGGTGGTGGGCCGGCCCCCGGCGTCGATGGCCCAACCCTCGGGGATGGGCTCGCCGCGCTGCTTCGCCTGCATCACCTTGCCGCGGGCCACGGCGCTCAGGGAGAGATCGATGACCAGGGGCAGGTGATCCGCCGCCCGGGGACAGGCGAAGGCGATGGGGTTGGTGCCGAACACGCCCACGTGTCCGCCAAACGGTGCGATGCCGGCCGGGGAGTTGCTGAAGCCCAGCGCCACCACCCCGTGGCGCGCCGCATGCTCCACGTGGTGGCCCGTGGCGCCGGCATGGTGGGAGTTGCCCACCGCCACGGCCGCGGTTCCGGTGTCGGCGACGAAGGCCAGCGCCGCGTCCAGGCCGGCGCGGATGGCCGGGTATGCGAAGCCGTCGCGAGCGTCCACGCGCACGCTGGCGGCGGCGCTGCGCACCACCTCCGGCACGGCGTGGCCGTCCACCTTGCCGCTCCTCACCTGGGCCGCGTAGAAGGGCAGGCGCGACGCGCCGTGGGATGCGAGGCCGTCGGCCTCCGCCGCGGCCAGGGCGTCACCGACGATGCGGGCGTTCTCCGGGGAGGTCCCGGCACGGGCCAGGGCTGCGGCGCACAGCCCGGCGAGCTCCGCCACCGCGATGGACGCGCTCACTGCCCCGCCCCCGCGAGGATCTCGCACACCCGCGCGGCCACCAGGGCGCCCACCCGCTCGTTGGCCTCCCGGGTGAGGCCGGCGATGTGCGGGGTGAGCAGCAGGTTCGGCACGCCCACCAGCGGCGAGCCCGCCGGCAGCGGCTCGTCCTCGAACACGTCCAGCATGGCGCCCGCGAGGCGCCCCTCGCGCAGCGCCGTCGCCAGCGCGGTGTCGTCCAGCACGCCGCCGCGGGCGGTGTTGATCAGAACCGCGTCCGGGCGCATGCGCGCGATCTGCGCCGCGCCCAGCAGGTGGCGGGTCTGCGGCGTGAGGGGCACGTGCAGGCTCACCGCGTGGCTGCGCGCCAGCAGCGCGTCCAGCTCCACCCGCTCGACCCCCAGCGCCGCCCACGCCGGGTCCTGCTCCGCCACGTAGGGGTCGCTGGCGATCACGCTCATCCCCAGCGCCCGCGCGGGCTCCGCCACCGCGCGCCCGATGGCGGCGAACCCCACCAGCCCCAGGGTCTTGCCGGCCACCTCCCGGCCGGCCATCAGGCGCTCCCGCGGCCAGTCGCCGGCCAGCACCTGGTCGCTGGCGTGGTAGGCGCCGCGCAGCAGCATCAGCAGGGCCGCCAGGGTGTACTCGGCCACCGAGCGGGTGTTGGCGCCGGTGGCGGGCGCCACCTGCACGCCGCGGGCACGGCACGCCTCCAGGTCGATGTTGTCGAGCCCGACGCCGAGCCGGCCCACCACCCGCAGCGCCGGCGCGGCGCCCAGCAGCGCCGCGGTCACCCGGGTGCGGTTGCGCACCACCAGCGCACGCGCTGCCCGGAGGTGATCCGGAATCTCGCCGGGTCGCTCCACCAGGGTGGGGTCGTAGTGCACGCTGAAGGTGCTGCGCAGTGTTTCCGCCGCGGCGTCGTTGATGTACTCGGTGATCACCACGTCCGCCACGCGTCGCTCCCCCTCCCGGGATCCGCAAGGCGGGCAAGCATAGCAGTCCGGCGCCACGGTGCATGGCGCGCGCCGGCGGCAATACACTGCCCGCTCCGGCTGGCGACGGGCATTGCGATGGATCGGCGATCGGACAGCAGCGGCGAGCACGTGACGCGGTCGGCGACGCGCGGGCCGCGGTCATAGCCCGTGGCGGCGGACCCGCGATTCGCCGCGGCCCTGGACGCGCACCGGGGCGGGCGGCTGGACGCCGCCGAGGCCGGCTACCGGGCGGTGCTGGGGGCGCAGCCCCGGCATGCGGATGCGCACCACCTGCTGGGGGTGGTGCTGCTGCAGCGCGGAGACCTGAAGGCCGCCGAGCGGGAGATCCGCGCGGCCCTCGCGCTGGCGCCGGGGGCTGCTGCATTCCACTGCAACCTGGGCGAGGTGCTGCGCGCCGCGGGCCGCAGGGACGAAGCAGAGGCCGCCTACCGGCAGGCCCTGTCCCTGGACCCGGGATTCGCCGACGCCCACAACAACCTGGCCCTGGTGCTGGCGGCGGCGGGCCGCGACGAGGCGGCCATCGAGCATCTGCGCGAGAGCCTGCGACTGGCGCCGCGTTCGCCCGAGACCGCCGCGAACCTGGGCAGCGCCCTGCAACGGACGGGTCGCCTGGACGAGGCACGCGCCACGCTGGAGCGGGCCCTGGAGATCGCTCCCGGCTTCGCCGACGCGGCGCTGCTGCTGGTGCAGATCCTGGTGGACGCGAACGAGGCGGATGCGGCGGCGGCACGGGCCGCAGACGCGGTCCACCAGGCACCGGGCACCGCGGCGGCGGCCGCCGCCGTGGCGCTGGCCGCGGCGGCGCGGGGGGATCTGCCCACTGCGCGTCGATCCCTCGCCGCGGCCCGGGTCGCTCCCGGAGGTAGCCCCGCGGCGGCCATGGCCTGCGCGCGGCTGCTGCTGGAACTGGGCCGGGTGGCCGATGCCCGCGGCCTGCTGGCGCAGCTCTCGCGGCAGCTACCGGGAGAGCCGGAGCCCGCGCTGCTGCTGGCGGCGGCGTGTCTCGATCTCAACGACCTGGACACGGCCCGCGACGCGGCGGCGCGGGCCGTCGCGCTGCGACCGGCGGATGGCGCCGCGCGGGCGCTGCTGGCAAGGGCGCTGCGGCGTCAGGACCGGGTGGCGGAGGCCGCCGACGTGCTGGCACGGGCACCCGCGGACCAGTCGGCCGTCGTGCGCGAGGCCATCGAGCTCGAGCTGCACCGGGGACGCTGGCAGGCGGCGGTGGCGCGGGCCGATGCCGCCCTCGAGTCCGCGCCGGAGGATCCGGCGCTGCTGGAGCAGCGCGCCCGGGCACTGCTGGAGGGCGGTGAGGCCGGGCAGGCGAGGGCGGCGCTGCGCGCCGTCGCCGCGGCCCATCCGGGACGCGTGTCCGCGGCCCGGCGGCTGGTGCTGGCGGGACGCTGCGGCGAGACGGAGCGCGGGCTGCTCGCGCCGCTCGCGGCGCGGCTGCGGGCCGGGTCCCTGTCCCCGCCGCAGGCCGCCAGCGCCCACTTCACGCTGGCCAAGCTCGAAGACGATCGGGGAGATCCCCGCGCCGCCATGGCCCACTACCACCGTGCCAACCGCCTGCGGCGGCGCCAGGCGCCCTACGACGCGCCCGCCGTCGAGCAGCTGGTGGCGGCGCGCACGGCGGCCTACACCCGGGCGCGGGTGGAGCGGCTGCGGGCGCTGGGCACGTCGAGCCGCGTGCCCGTGATCGTTGCCGGCATGCCGCGCTCGGGCACCACCCTGGTGGAGCAGATCATCGCCAGCCACCCGCGCGCCGCGGGCGCCGGCGAGATCGACACGCTGACGCGCATGGGGCCCCGGGATGGCCAGGATCTGGGCGCCGCCCTGGACGCCCTGGACGCGGACACGGTGCACGCGCTTGCCGGTCGCTACCTGGTGCGGCTGGCCCGGGACGTGGGCGAGGCGGAGCGCCTCTGCGACAAGACGCCGTACAACTTCCTCAACCTGGGGCTCGCCGGGATCCTGTTCCCGCGGGCGGCCATCGTGCACTGCCGTCGGGATCCCCTGGACACCTGCCTGTCGGCGTACTTCCAGGACCTGGACCTGGGCAACGAGTTCGCCCGCCACCCGCGCGACCTGGCCCACTACTACGCCAGCTACCGGCGCCTCATGGCCCACTGGGAGGCGGTGCTGCCGCGGGGCGCGCTGCTGCACGTGGACTACGAGGCGCTGGTGGCCGACCTGGAGGGCCAGGCGCGGCGCCTGCTGGACCACTGCGGGCTCGAGTGGGACCCGGCCTGCCTGGACTTCCACCGCCACACCGGCGCGGTGCGCACCTCCAGCGCGTGGCAGGTGCGCCAGCCCCTCTACACCAGCTCGGTGAAGCGCTGGCAGCGCTACGGTGACGCGGTGAAGCCCTTCGTCCGCGCCCTCGAGGCGGCGGGGGTCGCGCTGGACGCTTCGTGACCCGAGGGTCATGGCGGGACCCGGGCGCCTCCATGAGTGAACCACAGGGGCACAGCGGACACAGCGAATCATTCTGCGGGGACACATTCCTGCGGCAGTGAACGCCGTCGCTTGACTGCATCCCGTCTGGCTGAATCAGTCCGAGGTCCCATCCGGCTCCTTCAGGCTGTCGACTCGGGCCGCCACTCGAGATGGCGGACGAAGAAACCCACGTAGACACGAAGGGAAACGAGAGAAGACCGCGTCGCGTCTCCCGACTTCTCCGTGCCCTCCGTGCCTCTGTGGTTCAATCCCCAGGCTTCCCGCTCCGCGAAGCCTGGAGGGCAGCCTCCTTCACGCTGCCTCGCCGCCGTGGAGCAGGGTCTCGCCGGGGCGCACGCGGGTGAACGCCACCGGCTGCAGGGTCACGGCCAGGGCGTCGCCGCGCAGCTGCACGCGGGTGTAGGCGGAGTCCGCCTCGGCGCCGGGGGTGGGGAAGTCGGTGCGGTGATGCGCGCCGCGGGAATCGGTGCGCGCCCGGGCCGCGGCGGCGATGGCGCGGCTCACCAGCACCAGGCTCTTGAGGTTGAGCCAGTCGTGCCACGTGAGGTTGAAGGCGCGGTCGCTGCCGTCCACGCCGATGGCGTCCAGCTCCGCGTCCAGCGTGCGCAACGCGTCCGCGGCGGCGGCCAGGCCCGCGTCGTCGCGCAGGATCCCCACCCGATCCCACATGAGCGTGGTGAGCGCCTCGCGCACGCCACCGGGATCGCCGCGTGGCCGCGCCAGGGGCGCCAGCGCCGCCGCCGCGGCCGCGTCCACCGCCGCCGGGTCCGGCTCGCGCAGCGCGCCGCCGGCACGCACGGCCTCGCCCATGCTGCGCCCGGCGATGCGCCCGAACACGGTGGAGTTGGCCACACCGTTGCCGCCCAGGCGGTTGGCGCCGTGCACGCCGCCGGAGTCCTCGCCCGCCACGAACAGACCGTCGAGGGTGCTGCGGCAGTCCGGCTCGAACTCCACGCCGCCCATCATGTAGTGTGCCGTCGGCACCACCTCCACGAGCCCGCCGGCGAGGTCGAAGCCGCAGTCCGCGCAGCGCTCCACCATGCCCTTGAAGCTGCGGCGCACGTAGTCGGCGCCCAGGTGGCCCATCTGCAGGTACACACCGCCCATGGACGTCACGTTGCCGTCGAGCATCTCCTGGTAGATGGCGCGGCTCACGATGTCGCGGGTGGCGCGTTCGAGCTTGCCGTCGTAGCGGTGCATGAAGCGCTCGCCGTCACCGCCCAGCAGCCAGCCGCCGGCGCCGCGAAGTCCCTCCTCCAGCACCGTGCCGGTCATCCGCGTGTCCGGACCCGCCAGCAGGCCGGTGGGATGGAACTGCACCATCTCCATGTCGCGCAGCGCGAGCCCCGCGGTGAGCGCCATGGCCATGCCGTCACAGCTCTTGTCCCCCGAGGGGGTGTGGTAGCGGTACATGGTGGGCCCGCCACCGGTGGCGAGCAGCACGGCCCGCGCCCGCACCAGGCGCAAGCCCCCGGTGCGCATGTCGATCATGAGCACACCCGCCAGGGCGCCTCCTTCGCGCGCGGGCACGAGCGCGATAGCGCGGTGATCCTCGAGGCGCTCCACGCCCGCGTTCCACACCTGCTCCGCCAGCCGGTTGATGATCTCGATGCCGGTGAGGTCCCCCTTGTGCACCGTGCGGTCGAAGGTCTGCCCGGCGAAGGCCTTCTGGTGCACCGTGCCGTCGGGGTTGCGGTCGAAGAAGCAGCCGATCTGGTTCTCGAGCTCGCGGATGGTCTCCTGCGCCCCGGTCACCAGCCGCCAGGCCAGCTCCTGATGGTTGAGCCACTTGCCGCCCTCGATGGTGTCCATGAAGTGGCGCTCCACCGAGTCCCCGGGCGCCAGCGCCACGTTGTAGCCGCCCTGCACCATGCGCGTGCAGCCGCACTTGC
>JBFHNV010000156.1:0-14410 GCA_041593595.1 Gammaproteobacteria bacterium | reverse complement strand
CGAGCGAGGCCTATCTCATCGAGGACGGCAAGGTGACCGCGCCGGTGAAGGGCGCCACCCTCATCGGCAACGGCCCCGACGTGCTCACCCGGGTCACCATGGTGGGCGACGACCTGGAGCTGGACCCGGGCGTCGGCACCTGCGGCAAGGAAGGCCAGAGCGTCCCGGTGGGCGTCGGCCAGCCGACCCTGCGCATCGACGGCCTCACGGTGGGCGGCACGTCCGTCGACTGATCGCGGCGCCGGCGCCCTCGTCGCGCACGACGAGCATCCAGATGGCGGCGAACACCTGGAGCGCGAGCACCGTGGCGAAGGCGGCCTGGTAACCGACGGGCAGGTAGCTGCCGGTCTCGGTGGCGGGCCACAGCTCGATGATGGCGCCCATGCCCCACTGGGCGGCGAAGGCCCCGGCGAAGGCGAACACATTGAGCCCGGTGACCGCGCGCCCCGACAGGCGCTTGGGGAAGCGCTGGGAGATGTGGGCGTAGAACAGGATGCCGCAGGTCCCGAAATAGCCGAACAGGCACCACAGGGGCGTGGCCCAGGAGGCCGGCGCCGCGATCAGCCCCACCTGCACCAGCAGGAAGGCCACCACGCAGGCGTTGGCCACCTGGAACACGGTGACGCCGTGGTTCGCGAGCCGCCCGGCGATGGCCCCCAGGGTGAAGAAGCCCGCCACCATGGACAGGGCGACCCAGAGCAGGCGGTTCGCGGTGGCGACCCGGTCCAGCCCCGCCACGTCCATGAACCAGGGTCCGGCCCACAGGCCCTGCATGGCCAGGAACGCGGCCTGGTTGAAGGTGGTGGTGGGGACCACCCGCCAGAAGGTGCGGCTGGAGAACACGTGGCCCACGCCGGCGAGGGCCTCCCTCAGGGTCTCGCCGGATCCGCCCCGGGCCTCCTCCGGGCGGCGCGGCACCACGGTGAAGATGAGCACCGCGGCGCTGGCCGAGAGCGCCGCGAAGACCCCGAACACGCCGCGCCACCCGGTGATTCCGAGCAGTGCCTCCACCGGCGCGGTGGCGGACAGGGCGCCGAGGCCGCCGGCGGTCATGATGCAGCCGTTGACGAAGGGCAGCCGCTCCGCAGCGAACCACTGGGTGTTGGCCTTGAACGAGGCCATCAGGCAGGCGGACACGCCGAGGCCGATGAGGGCGCGCCCGACGGCGAGACCGGCGAGGCCGTCGCTCACGGCGAACACCGCGCTGCCGGTGGCGGCGAACAGCAGCAGCGCCGACTCCACGCGCCGTGGCCCGTAGCGGTCCAGGAGCACGCCCAGCGGCAGCTGGAAGGCGGCGAAGCTCAGGAAGTACGCGCTGGTGAGCAGCCCCAGGGAGGCGGCCGTGAGCCCCAGATCCGCCACCAGATCGGGGGCGATGACCGCGTTGACGTTGCGCGCGAGATAGCTGAAGTAGTAACCGAGGGCGAAGGGCAGGAACACCCGCAGGGCGGTGGCCGCCGCCATCCCCGCGGGCGGCAGGGTCTGCGCGGCCGCCCGGGGCGGGCCGCCCTCCGCAGACCGGTCCTTCACAGGCTCTCAGTCCGTCGCGAAGCTGCGCACGTCCACGAAGTGGCCGGCGATTCCCGCCGCGGCGGCCATCGCGGGACTCACCAGGTGGGTGCGTCCACCCTGTCCCTGGCGTCCCTCGAAGTTGCGGTTGGAGGTGGACGCGCAGCGCTCGCCGGGCGACAGGCGGTCGTCGTTCATGGCCAGGCACATGGAGCATCCCGGCTCGCGCCATTCGAAACCGGCATCCAGGAACACCCGATCCAGGCCCTCCTCCTCCGCCTGGGCCTTCACCAGCCCCGAGCCCGGCACCACCATGGCGAGCTTCACGTTCTTCGCCACGTGACGGCCCTTCACCACGTGCGCGGCGGCGCGCAGGTCCTCGATGCGGCTGTTGGTGCACGAGCCGATGAACACCTTGTCGATGGCGATGTCGGTGATGGCCGTGCCGGGCTTCAGATCCATGTACCTGAGCGCACGCTCCAGGAACCGGCGCCGCGTCTCGTCGGGCTCGTCGGCGGGATCCGGCACGCGCCCGTCCACCGGTGCGGTGAGCTCCGGCGACGTGCCCCAGGTGACCTGGGGCACGATGGCGGCCGCGTCCACCTCGAGCACACGGTCGAAGACCGCGTCGGCGTCGCTCACCAGATCCCGCCACGCCGCGGTGGCACGCTCCCACATGGCGCCCTTCGGCGCGAAGGGCCGGCCCTTCACGTAACCGATGGTGGTGTCGTCCACCGCCACCATGCCGTTGCGGGCGCCGAACTCGATGGTCATGTTGCACAGGGTCATGCGGCCTTCCATGGTGAGGTCCGAGACCGCCGCGCCGCAGTACTCGATGGCGTAGCCGGTGCCGGCCTCGGTCCCGAACTTGCCGATCAAGGCCAGCGCCATGTCCTTGCCGGTGACCCCGGGCCCGGTGCGGCCGGTGAAGCGCACCTGCATGTTCTGCATCTTGACCTGGGTGAGGCACTGGGTGGCCAGCACGTGCTCCACCTCGCTGGTGCCGATACCCATGGCGAGGCAGCCCAGCGCGCCGTGGGTGGAGGTGTGGGAGTCGCCGCACACCACGGTCATGCCGGGCAGGGTGGCACCCTGCTCCGGACCGATGATGTGGACGATGCCCTGGCGGCGGTCGTTCATCTTGAACTGCACCACCCCGTGCTCGTCGCAGTTGGCGTCCAGGGTGTCCACCTGCAGCTTGGAGACCGGGTCCTTGATGGGGCCGCTGCGATCCGTGGTGGGCACGTTGTGGTCCGACACCGCCAGGTTCGCGTTCACCCGCCACAGCTTCCGGCCGGCCTGCTTCAGGCTCTCGAAGGGCTGCGGCGTGGTCACCTCGTGCAGCAGGTGGCGATCGATGTAGATGAGCGCCGAGCCGCCCTCGTTGGTACACACCACGTGGGAGTTCCAGAGCTTGTCGTAGAGGGTCTTGCCGGGCATGGGCGGGTTCCGCGGGAGCGTTCGGGTGGCCGGGGATTCTATCGCAGGCGCGGCCGGGCAGGCGGCCCGGTCCCGGCCTGCAGGCGTCCGATGCCCAGGGCAGCCACGCCGCCCAGGGCCGCGGCACCCGCTGCCGCCAGCCACGTCGCCTCGGCGCCGGCGCCCTGCCACAGCCAGCCGGCGGCGGCGCTGCCGGCGGCGCCGCCGGCGCCGAAGCTGAGCGAGCTGTACAGGGCCTGGCCGCGGCCCTCGCGCCCGCCGGCGAACAGGCGGTGGATGAGCGCGATGGCCAGCGCGTGGTAGGCACCGAAGCTCACCGCGTGCAGGGCCTGCACCACCACCAGCACCGGCAGGGTGGCCGGCGCCAGCGCGAGCAGCAGCCAGCGCACCGCGGTGAGGGCGAAGCAGGCGGCGTACAGGGGTGCGTGGGGCACAGCGCCGAGGATGCGCGGCATGGCCACGAACAGCGCCACCTCCGCCACCACGCCCAGCGCCCACAGGGCGCCGATCCAGGCGCGCGCGTAGCCGTGCCCCTCCAGCCAGATGGAGAAGAACACGTAGTAGGGGCCGTGGCTCGCCTGCATCAGCGCCGAGGACACGAGCAGCGCCACCATCGCACCCACGGCAGGCTTGGCATCTGCCTTCGCGCTGCCGGCCCCGCCGATGCCGCGGCCCGCCGGCTCGCGCACCGCGAAGCTCATGGCCGCCACCGCGCCCATGAGCGCGAGCACCAGCCACGGCAGGGTGCCGGCGCCGGTGGCGTCCAGGATCACGCCGACGACACCGCTCGCCACCACGAAGCCCACCGACCCCCACAGCCGCACCCGGGAGTAGCGCGCCGCGCGCTCGCCCAGGTGCGCCAGCGTCACCGCCTCGAACTGGGGCAGCACCGCGGCCCAGAACAGGTAGTACGCGACGATCAGCACGCCCAGCACCACCGGGTCGCGCACGCCCGGCACGAGCGTGAAGCACGCCACCGCCACACACGCGCCGGCGCGGATCACGCCCATGCGCCGACCGCGCCGGTCCGCGAGCCAGCCCCACAGGTTGGGTGCCACGATGCGGGTTGCCATCATCAGCGCCATCAGCGCGCCGATGGTCGCCGCGTCCAGCCCCAGGGACTCCAGGTACAGGGACCAGTACGGGATGAACGTGCCCACACCGGCGAAGAACAGGAAGTAGAAGCCAGCCAGCCGCGCGCCCGGAAAGGCGGCGGCGGAGGTGGCGTGCGCGTTCAGGATCCCGGGCGCGCGGGCACCACGGGGGTGGCGCTACTGACGTCGCCGCACTGGGCGCGGTGCCGCAGGTAGTGATCCATGAGCACGATGGCCAGCATGGCCTCGGCGATGGGCGTGGCGCGGATTCCGACACAAGGGTCGTGGCGCCCGGTGGTGACCACCTCCACCGCATCGCCGTCCACGTCGATGCTGCGCCCCGGGAGGCGGATGCTGGAGGTGGGCTTGAGCGCGATGCTGGCGACGACGTCCTGCCCCGAGGAGATCCCGCCCAGCGTGCCGCCCGCGTTGTTGCTGAGGAAGCCCTCGGGGGTGATCTCGTCGCGGTGCTCGGTGCCCTTCTGCTCGATGCTGGCGAAGCCCGCGCCGATCTCCACGCCCTTAACCGCGTTGATGCTCATGAGCGCGTGGGCGATGTCCGCGTCCAGGCGATCGAACACCGGCTCGCCGAGCCCCGGCGGCACGCCGCTCGCCACCACGTTGATGCGCGCGCCGATGGAGTTGCCCTCCTTGCGAAGCGCATCCATGTACGCCTCCATCTCGGGCACCGCCGCGGCGTCCGGGCAGAAGAAGGGGTTGCGATCGACCTCGTCCCAGTCGAAGGCCTTTGCGCGGATGGGGCCGAGCTGCGCCAGGTAGCCGCGCACCCGGATCCCGGCGCGCTCGCGCAACCACTTCTTGGCGATGGCGCCCGCCGCCACGCGCATGGCGGTCTCGCGCGCCGAGGATCGCCCGCCGCCGCGGTAGTCCCGGAACCCGTACTTCTGCTGGTAGGCGTAGTCCGCGTGGGCGGGACGGAAGCGATCCTTGATGCTGGAGTAGTCCTTCGAGCGCGCGTCCACGTTCTCGATCATCAGGTGGATCGGGGTGCCGGTGGTGCGCCCCTCGAAGGTACCGGACAGGATCCGTGCCTGGTCGGTCTCGCGGCGCTGGGTGGTGTGGCGGGTCTTGCCCGGACGGCGGCGGTCCAGATCCCGCTCGAGGTCCGCCTCGCTGAGCGCGAGCCCCGGCGGGCAGCCGTCCACCACGCAGCCGATGGCAGCGCCGTGGCTCTCGCCGTAGGACGTCACCGTGAACAGGCGGCCGATGGTGTTGCCGGACATGACGCGGATTGTATCCGCAGCGCCGCGGGGGCGGCGAAGGCCGCTCGACGCCGCCGCGCAAATGCCTCCCTGGGGTCCACCAGGCGCTGGATCAGACCAGGGATGAGCACGCGTCGGAAGTCGTCGCGCGGCGCAGCGCGTCCATCACACGCCCGGACGCGGGCAGGCGATCACACGGCGGTGCCGGGCAGGTCCCCCGCACCGAGCAGGAACACCCCCTCGCCACCGCGCTCGAACTCGAGCCAGGTGAACGACAGCCCGGGGTAGGCTGCCTCGAGGGCGCCGGCCGCCTCCCCGACTTCCACCACCAGCACCCCGTGGGGGGCCAGCAGCCGGCCCGCCCCCGCCAGCAGCCGGCGCACGCAGTCGAGTCCGTCCGGGCCCGCCGCCAGCGCCTCCTCGGGCTCGTGGGCGTACTCCGGCGGCAGCGCCCGCAGGCTCGCCTGCGGCACGTAGGGGGGATTGCTGATCACGAGGTCATAGGGCCCCTCGCAGCCGTCCAGGAGATCGCCGCGCAGCAGCCGTACCCGGTCGCCCACGCCGTGGCGCTGCACGTTGCGGGCGGCCACCTCCAGGGCCTCCACCGAGCTGTCCACCGCGTCCACGACGGCGCCGGGAAAGGCCATGGCACAGGCCACCGCGATGCAGCCGCTGCCGGTGCCCACGTCCACCACCCGCGTCACCGCCGCCGGCTCCAGCCATGGCGCAAAGCCGCGTTCGATCCACTCCGCGAGCGGCGATCGCGGCACCAGCACCCGCTCGTCCACGTGGAAGGGAAGGCCCGCGAACCACGCCTCGCCCGTCAGGTAGGGCAGCGGCTTGCGGGTGCGGATGCGTTCCACGGCGAGCGCGATGACCCGCTCGCGCTCGCCGCGGGTCACGCGCGCGGCGAGCAGCTCCGGCTCGATTCCGGGCGGCAGGTCGAGCGCGTGCAGCGTGAGCGCATGGGCCTCGCCCACCGCGTCCGCGGTGCCGTGACCGAAGTGCAGACCGTGCTCGCCGAAGCGGCTCGCGCACCAGCGCACCAGGTCCGCGACGGTGCGAAGCTCCTTCGCCGCGCGGGCCGCGCCGCTGTCGAGCGGATCAGGATCGCCCATGGCGCAGAGTCTGCGGCCTACACCCGGGCAGCGGTTTACCCGGGGATTGCGCCCAGATCCACCTCGTCGATCTGCTCCGGGTCGAGGAAGGTCTGCGCATAACGCATGTACACGCCCTCGCGGATGAAGACCTGGAACAGGTCCGGGTCCACCTTGTTCTCCTCGCACATCCGGCCGAGTATCGTGAGGGCCTGCGACAACTTCATGGCCTTCTTGTACGGACGGTCGCCGGCCGTCAGCGCCTCGAACACGTCCGCGATGGCCATGACCCGGGCCTGCACCGACATCTGGTCGCCGGTGAGCCCGCGGGGATAGCCGCTGCCGTCCATGTGCTCGTGGTGGCCGCTCGCGAACTCGGGCACCCGCGAGAGGTGCTTGGGATACGGCAAGGACTCAAGCATGTGGATCGTCGCGACGATGTGGTGGTTGATGACCTCGCGCTCCTCCCGCGTCAGGGTGCCGCGATCGATGGTGAGGTTGTAGATCTCCTCGTCGCTCAGCAGCGCACGCTCGACGCCGTCCCCGCCGCGCCACAGTCGCGCCCCGATCGCACGCACCCTGGCCTTGTCTTCCTCGCGCATGAACTCGCCGCCCGTGTTGCACCGGACCAGGAAGTCGCGGTCCGAGTCGAGCTCCGCGCACCCTGCCCGGAAGCGCTCCTCCACGACTGCCGCGTCCATCTCCCCTCGCAGCTGCCGCTCCAGCAGCTCCACGTGAAGATCGCGCTTGAGCACCTCCAGACGGGTCGTCACGTCGTGGATTCGATCGTGGATGGTCTCGAGCTTCACCGACTTGTCCATCACGTGCTCGGGCGTCGTCACCTTGCCACAGTCGTGCAGCCACCCCGCGATGCGCAGCTCGTAGCGATCCTCGTCGCTCATGGTGAAGTGCCTGAGCGGCCCCTCGCGGGTGGCCGCCGCAGCATCGGCCAGCATCATGGTGAGCTCGGGCACGCGGCGGCAGTGGCCGCCGGTGTACGGCGACTTGTCGTCGATGGCCCCCGCGATAAGCTCGATGAAGGACTCGAACAACGCCGCCTGGTCCTCGATGAGGCGCTTGTTCGTGAGCGAGATCGCGGCCAGCGACGCGAGCGACTCCACCAGCTGCTGGTCGGCCGCGTCGAAGGGCAGCACCTCGCCCCCCTGCAGCTTGTTGATGAGCTGCAGCACCCCGATCACCTCGTCCTGGTGATTGCGCATGGGCACGGTCAGGAAGGAGCGGGAGCGGTAGCCGCTGCGGTGGTCGAAGGCGCGGGTGCCGGAGAAGTCGAAGCCCAGCTCGTGGTAGGCATCCGGTATGTTCACCGTCTCGCCCGACACCGCAGCCCATGCCGCCACCATGTTGCGATTGGGCGTGCCGTCGTCGCCGTACAGCGGCACGCTGGGCATCGTCACCGGCGATCCGCTGGTACCGCCGTTGTGCACGCCCAGCGTCGAGTTCATCAGGATCTCGAAATGCAGGTGGTCGTCGTCGCCCCGGCTGTACAGCGTGCCACCGTCGGCGTGGGTCAGCTCGCGGGCGCTGGAGAGGATCAGCTGCATGAGACGGGCATGGTCCTTCTCCGCGGAGAGCGCGAGGCTGACCTCGGTCAGCTTGCGCAGGGTGTCGAGCGCGAATCGCTCGCTGCGG
The DNA here is from genome assembly GCA_041593595.1 of Gammaproteobacteria bacterium. Lineage (GTDB taxonomy): Bacteria > Pseudomonadota > Gammaproteobacteria > HK1 > HK1 > JBFHNV01. The sequence goes on along the minus strand of JBFHNV010000156.1, from coordinate 6,397 downwards.
CGCGCGGTAGCGTCCATCCCCATGAGGCCCGGTCACGTGGGTTGCCCTAAAGCGGGAGCCAGTGTATCAGCGGGCACCGGACCGGGACAGTGAGCGCAGTCACGCCACGCGGGCGGAACAGGGTTCAGGTGGCGGGATCCACGTCCGCGTCCTCACCGGTCATGGCCAGCACCATGTCGTTCATGCGGCGCACGAACCCCGCGGGGTCATCGAGCCGCCCCCCCTCGCTGAGCAGCGCCTGCTCGTAGAAGATGTGAGCCCATTCGCGCGCGCGCGCCGCATCCGATTCCGCGCCGTAGCGCTTCACCATCAGATGATCCGGGTTCACCTCCAGGATGGGGCGCGCGCCCGAAACGTCCTGGCCCGCGGCTTTCAGCAGCCGCTCCAGGTGTCCGCTCATGTCGTGATCGTCCACCACCAGGCATGCCGGCGAGCGGGTCAGTCGGCGGCTCACGCGTACGTCGCGCACCCGCTCGCCCAGCGCCTCCTTGAGCCGGCCCACGAGCTCGGCGTGGTCACCGGCGTCGTCAGTGCCTGCCGCATCGCCGTCGCCGCCGGCGATGCCGTCGAGCTCCGGGTCGCCCTTGGCGACGGACTGCAGGGCATGGCCCTCGAACTCCCCCAGCGCGTGCACCACCCACTCGTCGATCTCGTCGGTGAGCAGCAGCACCTCCACGTCCTTGGACTGGAAGATCTCGAGGTGCGGGCTGTTACGCGCGGTGGCGTAGCGGTCCGCGGTGACGTAGTAGATCTTGTCCTGGCCTTCCTTCATGCGCCCGACGTAGTCCGCGAGGGACACGTGCTGGCGCTCACCCTCACCGCGGGTACTCGCGAAGCGCAGCAGCCTCGCGATCGTGTCGCGGTTCTTGGGATCGTCCACGATACCTTCCTTGAGCACCTTGCCGAAGTGGCGCCAGAAGGTCTCGAACTTCTCCGGCTGGTCGGCGGCGAGGCTCGCGACGAGATCCAGCACCCGCTTCACGCAGCCCGCGCGGATGGAGTCGATCTCCTTGCGCTGCTGCAGCATCTCGCGTGACACGTTGAGCGGCAGGTCGGCGGAGTCGATGACGCCACGCACGAAGCGCAGGTACGGGGGCATGAGCTGCTCGGCGTCGTCCATGATGAACACGCGCCGCACGTACAGGTTCACGCCGTGGCGGGACGTGCGGTCCCACAGGTCGAAGGGCGCTCGCGCCGGCAGGTAGAGGAGCGCCGTGTACTCGAGCTTGCCCTCCACCCGGCTGTGCACCCAGGCGAGAGGCGCCTCGAAGTCGTGGGCCACGTGCTTGTAGAACTCCTGGTACTCCTCGTCGCTGATCTCGCTGCGTGCCCGGCTCCACAGGGCGGTGGCGGTGTTCACCGTCTCCTGGATGGGATCGCTGCCCTGGCCGAGCATGCGGATGGGGAACGCGATGTGATCGGAATACTTCTTGATGATGGCACGCAGCCGGGCCGGTTCGAGGAACTCCTCCTCGTCCTCCTTCAGGTGCAGCACCACCTCGGTGCCGCGGCGGGGGACCGTGATGGTCTCGACGGTGAACTCGCCCGCGCCCTCGGACTCCCAGCGCACTCCCGCCTCCGGCGCGCTGCCGGCGCGACGGCTCGTGACCGTGACCCGATCGGCGACGATGAAGCAGGAGTAGAAGCCGACCCCGAACTGGCCGATGAGGCGCGCGTCGGCGGCGGCGTCGCCGGTGAGCGACTCGAAGAACTGGCGCGTGCCGGACTTCGCGATGGTCCCCAGGTTCTGGGTCGCCTCCTCGGCGCCCATGCCGATGCCGTTGTCGCGCACGGTGACCGTGCGCGCCTTCGGATCGCACAGCACCTCGATCACCAGGTCGCTGTCGCCCTCGTACAGCTCCTCGTCGGCGAGCGCCTCGAAGCGCAGCTTGTCGCAGGCGTCCGAGCCGTTGGAGATCAGCTCCCGCAGGAAGATCTCCTTGTTGCTGTAGAGGCTGTGGACCATCAGGTCCAGCAAGCGCCGGACCTCGGTCTGGAATCCGTGGGTGGTCTTTTCGGTCATGGCACCGCGTCGGGTCGGGACCGGAAGGAGTTTGGGGCCTGGCGCGGCGAATTCAAGTCTCGCGGACGGGCGGGCGGTCGCGGCTCAGGGCCGGGCCACGTTCCCCATCCTCCGCCGAGCGCCTACCATCCCGTCTCCAGACCCCGCCCGTCGCATACCGTCCCCCCCGATGACCGCGCCGCAGACCCATACCCCCATGATGCAGCAGTACCTGCGCATCAAGGCCGAGCACGGGGACACGCTGCTGCTGTACCGCATGGGCGACTTCTACGAGCTGTTCTACGACGACGCAAAGCGCGCCTCGGAGCTGCTGGACATCGCGCTCACCACTCGCGGGCAGTCTGCCGGCGCGCCCATCCCCATGGCCGGCGTGCCGGTGCACTCCGTGGAGACCTACCTGGCGCGGCTGCTGGCCCTGGGCGAGTCGGTGGCGGTGTGCGAGCAGATCGGCGATCCGGCCGCCAGCCGGGGCCCGGTGGAACGCCAGGTGACCCGCGTGGTGACGCCGGGCACCGTCACCGACGAGGCGCTGCTGGACGAGCGGCGCGAGACCCTGCTGGTGGCGCTGGCGCGTCGCGGCGACACCGTGGGGCTCGCGGGCCTCGAGCTCGCCGCGGGCCGCTTCTTCTGCGCCGATCTGCGGGGCGACGAAGCGCTGGACGCTGAGCTCGCGCGCCTGGAGCCCGCGGAGGTGCTGCTGTGTGAGGACGATCCGCTGCCCGCGCCGCTCCAGGGGCACCCGGGGGTGCGCCGGCTGGAGCCCTGGAGCTTCCGCGACGACGGCGCCCGGGAGGCGCTGTGCGAGCACTTCGGGGTCGCGGACCTCGCGGGCTTCGGCCTGGAGGGCGCCCCGCTGGGGGTGCGGGCCGCCGGCGCGCTGCTGGCCTACGCGCGGCACACCCAGCGCGCTGCCCTGCCCCACGTCACGGGCCTGCACGTGGAGGATCGCGGCACCGCGCTCATCCTGGACGCCGCCACCCGGCGCAACCTGGAGATCTCCCGGGCCCTGTCCGGCGAGGACGGCCGCACCCTCGCGGGGGTGATGGATCGCACGGCCACCGCCATGGGCGCGCGCCTGCTGCGCCGGTGGCTGCACCGCCCGGAACGGGATCGCGAGACCATCGCCGCACGCCAGCACGTGGTGGGGGAGCTGCGCGACGCGGATCACCGCGAGCTGCGGGCACGCCTGCGTCCGGTAGGGGACCTGGAGCGGATCCTGGCGCGGGTGGCGCTGCGCAGCGCGCGGCCGCGGGATCTCTCGCAGCTGCGCGCTGCGCTGGGCGCCCTGCCCGGGGTGCACGCCGGCTTCGCGGACGTGGCGGCGCCACGGCTCGTGGCGCTGCTGGCGTCGGCGCCGCCGATGGAGGCCCTGCACGATCTGCTGCGCCGCGCGCTGGTGGAGAGCCCGCCGGCGCTGGTGCGCGACGGCGGCGTGATCGCGCCGGGCTACGACGAGACCCTGGACGGGCTGCGCAGCCTCGCGCAGGACAGCGAGCGCTTCCTCGCCGAGCTCGAGTCCCGCGAGCGCGCACGCACCGGCGTCGCGAACCTCAAGGTGGGGTACAACCGCGTCCACGGCTACTACATCGAGATGCCCCGCTCTCAGGCTGCCAGGGCGCCGCAGGACTACGTGCGCCGGCAGACGCTCAAGAACGCGGAGCGCTACGTCACGCCGGAGCTCAAGGGCTTCGAGGACAAGGTGCTGAGCGCCCGGGAGCGAGCCCTGGCCCTGGAGCGCCAGCTCTACGAGGGGCTGCTGGACCGGCTGGCGGGCGAGCTCGCACCGCTGCAGCGCGCCGCCGCGGCGCTGGCGGAGCTGGACGTGCTGGCCAACTTCGCCGAGCGCGCCGCCACCCTGGACCTGCACCCGCCGGAGCTCACCGCCGGCCCCGGGATCCACATCCGCGGTGGCCGCCACCCGGTGGTGGAGCAGGCCCTGGACGGGCGCTTCACGCCGAACGACGTGTCGCTGGACGAGCCGGCCCGGATGCTGGTGGTCACCGGCCCGAACATGGGCGGCAAGTCCACCCTGATGCGCCAGACCGCCCTCATCGTGCTGCTGGCCCACACCGGCAGCTTCGTGCCGGCGCAGAGCGCGCGGATCGGCCCGGTGGACCGGATCTTCACCCGCATCGGCGCCGGCGACGACCTGGCGGGCGGGCGCTCCACCTTCATGGTGGAGATGACCGAGGCGGCCCTCATCCTGCGCAACGCCACCCACGACAGCCTGGTGCTGCTGGACGAGATCGGGCGCGGCACAGGCACCTACGACGGCATGGCGCTGGCCTGGGCAGCAGCCGTCGAGCTGGCCACCCGGGTGCACGCGTACACCCTGTTCGCCACCCACTACTTCGAGCTCACCGCCCTGCCGGAGCACCACCCGGGCATCGCCAACGTGCACATGGAGGTGCGCGAGCACGGCAGCGACGTGGTGTTCCTGCACCGGGTGCGCCCGGGTCCGGCCAGCCGCAGCTACGGCCTGCAGGTGGCGGCCCTGGCCGGCGTGCCCGGCCACGTGCTGGATCGCGCCCGTCTGGTGCTCGCGCGCCTGGAACGGGAGGGCCGCGACCCGGAGCCGCGCCCCGACTCGCCCCAGATTGGCCTGTTCGAGCCGGCCGCCCCGGACCCCCTGCACGAGCGCCTGGCGGCCGTCGATCCCGACAGCCTGACGCCTCGCGAGGCCCTGGACCTGCTCTACGACCTCAAGCGCCTGTCCCGCGACGAGCCGTGATCCGGCGTTTCAGGCCGGGGGAACTCACCACGAAGACACAAAGGCCACAAAGCGAAAATCAAGGGTGGCCTCGTCGCAGCGGTGTCTGCCCCGTCACGCTGACATCGTGTCGCGAGCCCGATTTCGGAGGGGATGAACCACAGTGACACAGAGGGCACTGAGAAGAATCTTGAAAAAAGCCCTCTGTGCCCTCTGTGTCTCCGTGGTGCGATTCCCAGGCCGATCGGGTGACGATGGCCGGTCGGCATCCGACGCCCCGATCGACGCGATCAACCCCTCTTCCACCCGTTGTGACCTTTGTGTCTTTGTGGTTCGAATCACCCCCCCACGGAAACGCGAATCCGCTGAAGCGCCGCGCGGATGCGCTCGGGAATCGGGCACGGGCGCATGGTGGCGCGGTCGACGAAGACGTGGACGAAGTGGCCGGCGGCCGCGGCAGCATCCTCGCCCTGGCGGAAGATACCCACCTCGTAGGTCACGCTCGAGTTGCCGAGCCGCGCGATCCGCAGGCCCGCGTCCACGGTGTCCGGGTAGGTCACCGGGGCAAAGTACCGGCAGCCGCCCTCGGCGGCGACGCCGACGACCTGGCCGGCGTGGATGTCGAGGCCGCCCTCGTCGATGAGATAGCGGTTCACCACGGTGTCGATCCAGGCGTAGTAGACGACGTTGTTCACGTGGCCGTACAGGTCGTTGTCCATCCAGCGCGTGGGGATGGACAGGAAGTGGCGGTAGCCGGCGCGGCTGGGACGGGGGGCGCGTTCGGTCATGGGCAAGCTCTCGGGCGGGCCGGAATGTGGGCATGGTAGCCCTCGTCAGCCCCTGACCCAGCGATTACCATAGCGCGCTCGACCGTCCCGTTTCGAGGCGAGCCATGACCTTCGTCGTCACCGAGCAGTGCATCAAGTGCAAGTACACCGACTGCGTGGAGGTGTGTCCGGTGGACTGCTTCCACGAGGGCCCGAACTTCCTGGTCATCGACCCGGAGGAGTGCATCGACTGCACGCTGTGCGAGCCCGAGTGCCCCGTGGAGGCCATCAAGAGCGAGGACGACCTGACCGACGACGAGCAGCACTTCCTGGAACTCAACGCGGAGCTGTCCCGGGACTGGCCGGTGATCACCGAGAAGAAGGACGGCCCGCCGGACGCCGCGGAGTGGGAGGGCAAGCCGGACAAGCTCAAGCTGCTGGAGCGCTGACAGCCCGCCCGGGCCACAGACCGCGGATGGCGGCGATGCCCTGGCCGCCGCGGCGCCGCGCCTCGGCGGCGTCCCCGGGCCCGAGGCCGCCCAGGGCATAGACCGGCAGGCGGGCGCGCGCCGTCAGTCGCTCGAAGCCGCCCCACCCGAGCGGCACCGCGCCGGGATGGGTCGCGGTGCTGCCCACCGGGCCCAGCAGGGCGAAGTCCGCATCGATGCCCGCGGCCCGCTCCAGATCGGCCGCGTCGTGGCACGAGACGCCCACCAGGGCCGGCGGGGGCAGGGGCCTTCCCCGCGCCTGCCACAGGCGCCGGGAGTCCAGGTGCACGCCGTGGGCTCCGGCCGCCCTGGCGGTGGCCGCATCCCCGTTCACCAGCACCCGGGCCGCGGGCGCGGCCGCCGCGCAGCGCGCCGTCGCCGCCGCGGCCAGCCGCGCCAGGCGCGCCGG
>JBFHNV010000155.1:0-14422 GCA_041593595.1 Gammaproteobacteria bacterium | reverse complement strand
GCTGCTGCGCCGCACCGCGGGCGCGCCAGTCGGGAACCTGGATCCTGCCGGAGATGGTGCGCGCCTACGTGCGGCTGCACGAGCTGGGTCACGCCCATAGCGTGGAGTGCTGGAGCGGGCAGCGTCTCGCGGGTGGCCTCTACGGCGTCGCCATCGGGCGCGTGTTCTTCGGTGAGTCCATGTTCAGCGCCATGACCGACGCCTCCAAGGTGGCGCTGGCCCATCTGTGCGACAGGGGCTTCGGGCTGGTGGACTGCCAGCTCCCGAGCGCGCACCTGGCACGCCTCGGCGCCGAGCCCATGGCGCGGCGGGACTTCTGCCGTGCGATTGCCCGCCTGTGTGCCGAGCCGGGGCCGGAGCTGCGGGCGGCGGTGCCCGCCGGCGGCGCACGCCACGTGGAGACGGCCCATTGAGCGGTCCATCGCCACCGGATCGGCTGCTGCTGTACGCCACTCCCGCGCACGAGTGCAGCTACCTGCCGCGGCGCGAGGCGGTGACCCTGTTCGCGGATCCCGAGTACCCGAAGGACGCCTGGCTGCAGGGTGCACTCACCGAGCAGGGCTTCCGCCGCAGCGGCCGCCACATGTACCGCCCGCGCTGTCCGCGCTGCACCGCCTGCGAGGCCGTGCGCGTGCCGGTGGGGGAGTTCCGCCCGAGCCGCAGCCAGCGTCGCACCTGGGCCCGCAACCGCGGCCTGACCGTGCGGGTGCGCCCGCAGGGCTTCGAGACCGAGCACTACGAGCTGTACGTGCGCTACGTGACGGGCCGACATCCGGGCGGCGGCATGGACGACCCGTCGCCGGAGAAGTACCGGGACTTCCTGCTCTGCGACTGGTCCGACACCCGCCTGGTGGAGTTCCGGGACGGCCGCCGCCTGCTGGCGGTGGCGGTGAGCGACCGCCTGCCCGGCGCCCTGTCGGCCGTGTACACGTTCTTCGACCCCGCGCAGGTGCAGCGCGGGCTCGGGGTGCACGCGGTGCTGTGGCAGATCGACGCGGCGCGCCGTGCCGGCCTCGACTGGCTGTACATGGGTTACGTCATCGAAGGCTGCCGGAAGATGGCGTACAAGGGCTGCTACCGGCCCCAGGAGCGGCTGCGCGGCGGGCGCTGGACCCGGATGGCGGACTGCTGAGGCACGCGCAGGCAGACTTTGCCAGGGTGCGCGTTTTTCGGCAGACTCCGCGCCCTGGCTGGACACTGACGGGCTGGACCGCTTGGCGAAAGAAGACCACATCGAGATGGAGGGCACGGTCGTGGAGACCCTGCCCAACACCATGTTCCGCGTCGAGCTGGAGAACGGGCACGTGGTGACCGCCCACATCTCCGGCAAGATGCGCAAGAACTACATTCGTATCCTCACCGGCGACAAGGTGACGGTGCAGCTCACGCCCTACGACCTCAGCAAGGGCCGGATCGTCTACCGGGTGCGCTGACGCCCCGCCGCGATTCTCCCGAACGCCTCTCCCGTCCGATCAGCGCCGCGTGTAGACGGCGAATTCCCGGTGCGGCCCGGGCTGGATCTCCACCAGGTTCAGGCGCGCGTCCTCGTAGCCCTCGCTGCAGTACACCGCGCCGGTATCGATGTAATGGACGTTGTCCACCAGCACCGTGGAGCGCGTCGGCGTGTGCCCGCAGTACACGCGGGTGACGCGCCCGCGCACCGGCAGTGACGACACCACGCCCGCGATGCGATTGCGGGACCACATGGCGTAGAACATCGCGTCCTCGTCGCCGCTCTCCAGGCGCGTCATGAAGCCGTCCCAGCTCATCAGCGGCGGCACGTCCGCGTGCACGATGCCCACGGTGCCGGCCCGCGTGCACACCTCCATGGCGAGGGGCATGTCGCGCACCGCCGCGACGAACCGCTCGCGCTCGGAAGCCTCCACCTCGAGCCACCACTCCCCGCCGTTGTGGTTTATCCACAGCTCGAACTGCTCCGGGTCGTCGGAGTCCAGCACGAACTGCTCGTGGTTGCCGCGGCAGGCGAAGAACCAGGGCTGTGTGAGCCACTCGAGGGCCTGGGCGGAGTCGGGGCCGCGGTCCACCAGGTCGCCCACGGAGAACAGGCGGTCGCGGGTCGCGTCGAAGTTCACCCCGGCGAGCAGCTCGCGCAGGGCGTCGAACATGCCGTGGATGTCCCCCACCACGAAGTCGCGCCCGTCCGCGTTGACCCCGAAATAGGTCACCCGCGGCGCCGGGGCGGCGCTGGCCGTGTCCGTGCTCATGGCCGCGACTGGCCTCTCGGGGATCGCGTTGGATACCCGGTGGATTGTACCGGCGGCACGCTCACGCACCGGGGGTGCCCATCAGCGCGCGCACCCGCTCCAGGTCGGCGGGGGTGTCCACCCCGGGTCCGGGCGACTCGCAGGCCTCCGCCATCACCACGGTGGCGCCGTGGTGCAGGGCCCGCAGCTGCTCCAGCGCCTCGCTGCGCTCGGCCGGGGCCGGGTCGAGGGTGACGTAGCGGCGCAGAAAGCCGGCGCGGTAGGCGTACAGGCCGATGTGGCGCAGGTGGCCGCGCGCCTCGCCGCGCCCGGCGGCGGGCTCGAAGGTGGCCCGGTCGTAGGGGATCGGCGCGCGGGAGAAGTACAGGGCGCGGCCGGCGGCGTCGCACACCACCTTCACCACGTTTGGGTCGAACACGTCGCGGATCTCATGGATTCGGTGATACAGGCTTGCCATCTCCGATCCGGGGCTGTCCGCCAGGAGGGCCGCAACCTGGCGGATGATCGCGGACGGGATCAGCGGCTCGTCGCCCTGCACGTTGACCACCACCTCCGCGTCGTCCAGTCCCAGGATTCCGCACGCCTCGGCGAGTCGCTCGCTGCCGGATGCGTGCTCCGGGCGGGTCATCACCACCCCGGCCCCTGCCGCGGCGCAGGCATCGCGGATGCGCGCGTCGTCGGTGGCCACGTAAACGGCGCGCGCGCCGCTGTGCGCGGCGCGCTCGACCACGTGCAGGATCATCGGCCGACCGGCGATTTCCCTTAGGGGTTTCTCCGGCAGGCGCGAGGAGGCGAGCCGTGCCGGGATCAGGACCGTGAACGGGGTGCTCATGCCGGTGCCGCCCCGCCCGCCGGGGGCGGACCCAGGGCCCGCTGCACGCGGGCGCAGAAGGCGTCCGGCAGCACCGCGGTCACCGGCACGTACCAGTGCCCGGGGCCGGCGAAGGCGCGGCACTTCACGGCGTCCTTCTCCGTCATCACCACCGGATGGCCGTCGCTGAAGTCCAGGTCCCCGGGCACGAAGGCGTGGTGGTCCGGGAACGGGTGCTCCAGGACCACCAGACCTGCCTCCGCGAGCATGCGGAAGAAGCGCGCCGGGTGGCCGATCCCGCACACCGCGTGCACCGTGGCACCGGCCATGGACGCCAGCGTGCGGCGCACCCCGGTATCCGACACCCTCACCGCCGGACCGGGGGCCAGGGTCATCTGGAACTCGCCGCGCCCGGCGGCGCCGTTGGCCACCACCAGGTCCACCGACGCGAGCCGCGACACCGGCTCGCGCAGGGGGCCGGCCGGCAGGCAGCGACCGTTGCCGTGGCGCCGCTCGCCGTCCACCACGGCGATCTCCAGGTCGCGGACCAGGGCCAGGTGCTGCAGGCCGTCGTCGCTGATGATGACGTCGCAGCCGCCGTTGTGCACCAGCGAGCGCGCTGCCTGCAGGCGCCGGCGGCCGCTGGCCACCACCGGGCAGCCGGTGCGCCGCGCCAGCAGCACCGCCTCGTCGCCCACCGAGAAGGCGTCGCTGTCGGCGCGCACCTGCTGCGGCCAGCGCCGCCCGCGGCCGCCGTAGCCCCGGCACACGATGCCCGGCCGCCAGCCCAGCGACGCGAGGAAGCCTGCCAGCCAGACCACCAGGGGCGTCTTGCCGGTGCCCCCCACGGCGATGTTGCCCACCACCACCACCGGCACGCCGGCGTGCCCCGAGGGCAGCAGTCGCGCCCGGTAGGCGACCTGGCGCAGGCGCACCGCGGCGGCAAACAGCCCGCCGAGGGGGATCAGCAGCAGGCCCAGGGGATGGCCGCGATACCAGATCTCCGGGAGCAGACCTGACGAATCCTTCACAGGCTCTCAGTTACCGGGGGATTCGGCGGGGGCGATCTGGGTGGCGAAGCGCACCCGGGTCAGGCCCACCCGCTGGGCCGCGTCCAGCACCGCCATCACCGCCTGGTAGGGGCTGTCCCGGTCGCCGCTCACCACCACCGGCGGATCGCCGCCGAGCTCGCCGGCGCGCTGACGTAGCGCCTGCACCAGGGTCGCCGTGCTGGTGTTCACCAGGGGACGCCCGTCCAGGTAGTAGCGGCCCTTGGCATCCACGCTGATCTCCAGGAAGTCCTTGCGCGTGGGATCGGCGGTGGCGCTGGCTTCCGGCAGCTCGATCCCAAGCTCCGACTCGCGCTGGAAGGTGGTGGACACCATGAAGAAGATGAGCAGCAGGAACACCACGTCCACGAGCGGCGTGATGTTCACCTCGGGGCTCTCCGGCCGGCGGCGGGTGATGCGCACGTGGGCGGTCCGTCAGGCTCTCATTCGGGCCCGGTGGCTGAAGGGGCGTGCAGCGCCTCCACCATCTTCAGCGCCTCCTGCTCCATGGTGACCACCAGCGCGTCCACCCGGCCGCGGAAGTAGCGGTAGAACATCAGGCTCGGGATGGCCACCGTGAGGCCCGCGGCGGTGGTGATCAGCGCCTCGGAGATGCCGCCGGCCAGCACCCCGGCGTCACCGATGCCCTGGGTGGTGATCACCGCGAACACCTTGATCATACCGATGACGGTGCCCAGCAGCCCCAGCAGGGGCGTGATGGATGCGATGGTGCCCAGCGAGTTGAGGTAGCGCTCCATCTCGTGGACCACGTGTCGGCCCACGTCCTCGATCTGCTCCTTCATGTGCTCCCGGTCCAGGTGGCGCGCGGCGAGGCCCGCGGCGAGGATGCGCCCGAGGGGCGATCCTTCGCGCAGCGCCCGCAGGCGCTCGCCGGACAGCTCGCCGGCACGCGCCCACTGCCACACCTGGGCGGCCAGGTTGCGGGGCGCGACCCGCCGCGGCTGCAGGGTCCAGAAGCGCTCGGCGATGATGCCCATGGCCGCGATCGAGCACAGGATGATCGGCACCATCACCCAGCCGCCGGCCTTCACCAGTTCCAGCAAGTGCACGCGTCCTCGTGGCGTGAAACGGCCGCGACTCTAGCAGATGGCATGGCGCGTGGCGCGGCGCACGACGCGCTCTGCTGTCCGGATCACGGGGCGCAGTGATCGCCGCGATCCCGGGCGTGCCAGAACCTCAGCTCGCGGTCGCGCCAGCGCTCCACCCGCGGCGCTCGCCCCGGGGCCAGATGGATCCCGATCTGGCCGCCGCAGGCCGTGTCCTCGAGTCTCGACCCCAGGGCCCGGTAGCGCGCCACCACCTCCTGCGCCGGCAGCCGGAACCGGTTGCGGTGACCGCTGGAGTTCACCGCCACCACCGGGCGCACCGCGCGCAGGAACTCCCGGGTGGACGAGGTGCGGCTCCCGTGATGCGGCACCAGCAGCACGTCCGCCGCGAGGGCCGCCCCGTCGTCCGCCACCAGCTGCCGCTCCGCGCGTGCCTCCACGTCGGCGGGCAGCAGGACGCGGCCGCCCGGACCTGCCACGTGCAGCACGCAGGACGCGTCGTTGCCTGCTGCATCCGGCGCGCGTGGATGCAGCACCCGGAAGGTGTAGCCGTCCCAGCTCCAGCTCAGTCCGCGGGTGCAGGGCACGGCATCCCCGGCAGCGCCGGCAGGGCCGATGACGCGGCCCACGACGGTGGTGGCCAGCAGGCCCGGCGCGCCGCCGGCGTGGTCCGCGTGGTGGTGGCTCACCACCAGCAGGTCCAGGCGGTCCAGCCCGTCGCGTCGCAGCGCCGGCGCCACCACGCGGGATCCCGCGTCGAACCCACTCTCCCAGGCGGGTCCGGTGTCGTACACCAGGGCGTGGCGCGCGGTGCGCAGCACCACCGCGAGTCCCTGCCCCACGTCCAGCACCCGAACGCTCAGCTCCCCCGGCCCCGGGCCTGCGGACGGCGGCAGCAGCAGCGGCGCCAGAAGCAGCGCGCCCGCCAGGCGCACCCGCCAGGGCAGGGGTAGCAGCAGCACCGCCACCCCGGCCGCTGCCAGGAGCAGCGCCGGCCACGTGGGCGCTGCCGCGGGCACCAGCACCCGGTCGTGCCCGGGCAGGCGAGCCAGCGCCTCCAGGAGGACCCCCATCACGTGACCGCCCAGGCGCAGCAGCGGGTCGCCCACCTGCGGGGCCAGGGTGCCCAGGCCCAGCCCGGCCAGGATCGCGGGCACCGCCAGCAGCCCGGTCACCGGCACCGCCAGCAGGTTCGCCAGGGGCGCGGAGAGGGACTGGTAGGCGAAGCACAGCACCGCCAGGGGCAGCAGTGCCAGGCAGGCGACCGCCTGGACCCGCAGCGCCCCGGCGGCGGCCCGGCGCAGCCATGGGCCGGGCGCCGGCGCCCGGGGCGGGAGCGCCCACAGCAGGCCTGCCACCGCGGCGAAGGACAGCCAGGTGCCCGGATCGTGCACCGCCAGCGGATCCAGCAGCAGCACCGCGGCGAGCGCCAGGCACAGGGCCTCGTGACGGGCACAGCGCCGCCGGGCAAGGGCGGCGGCCACGAGCACCGCGAGCATCACCAGCGCCCGCTGGGTAGGCACGGAGAATCCCGCCAGGGCCGCGTACGCGACCGCTGCGGCGAGCCCTGCCAGGGCGCCCCAGTGTGCCGCGGGCATCCGCCTGAGGGCCCCGGGCACGCCCCGCGCCAGCAGGCGTCCCGCCAGCAGCCCCATGCCCGCCACCAGGCCCACGTGCAGCCCGGAGATGGCCATCAGGTGGGCGGTGCCGGTGACCCGCATGAGCCGCGCGTGCTCCGGCGCCACGTCGTCGCGCACCCCCACCGCCAGGGCCTTCACGACGCCCCGCGCCGGCAGATCCGCGAGGCGCGCGTCGATGCGCCGGGCCAGCGCCTCGCGCGCCACGTCCACGTCCGGGGCCGCCGGTGCCAGCCGGACCGGCGCACCGCGCAGGTAGCCGGTGGCGCACACCCCTTCGCGCAGCGCCCTGTGCTCCCCGTCGAAGCCGCCGCGGTTGCGCAGCATGCGGGGCTGGCGCAAGCGCACCGTCATGCGCCAGCGCTCGCCGGCGGCCACGCGGACACCGGGTGGCGGCTCGTACCAGGACAGCCGCAGCCGGCACCCGAGCGCACGCCAGCCGGGGGCGCCGTCCGGCAGGCGAGTCGGGGTGTCCAGGCGCAGCACGAAGCGCAGGCGGCGTGAGCCCGGCACGGGCACGCCCGTCACCCGGCCGTCGACCTGGAGATCCACGCCCTGTAGCGCTGCCGGCAGGCGCGCCGACAGGGCGTGGTGGGCGTGAGCGGCGGTGAACGCGGCCCCGAGCAGGAACGCGGCCGGCGCCGCCAGGCGCCCGCCGGCGGCGAGGACCGGCAGCAGCAGCGGTGCGAGCCCTGCGTACAAAGGATCCGGCAACGCCGCGAGCTGGTGCACCAGCAGCGCGCCGAGGGCGAAGGCGATGGTCCTTGCCGCCATGTGAGCTCCGGGTCCGTCCGGGGCCTGCCGTCCCTGGCAGGCGCGCCCGGGCCCGTCCCGGGCCCGCCGTGGCGCGGCATCGAGCTTAGCAGAAAGGCGCGGCTAGCCGACCTCCTCCCGCACCAATCGGCCATCCTCGATGTGCACGATGCGCTGCATGCGCGACGCCACCTCCGCGTCGTGGGTCACCACCAGCAGGGTCGTGCCCAGATCCGCGTTCAGCCGCAGCAGGAGGTCGATGACCCGCGCCGCGTTGGCGCTGTCCAGGTTGCCGGTGGGCTCGTCCGCCAGCAACGCGGCCGGCGACGTCACCAGCGCCCGGGCCACGGCGGCACGCTGGCGTTCGCCTCCGGACAGCTCGCCGGGCTTGTGGTCCGCGCGCTCGGCGAGACCGACCCGGTCCAGCAGCTCGCCGGCCTGGCGGCGCGCCGCGGCCGCCGGGTCGCCGCGGATGAGCAGCGGCATGGCCACGTTCTCCAGGGCGGTGAACTCCGGCAGCAGGTGGTGGAACTGGTAGACGAAGCCCAGCGCCCGGTTGCGCAGACGGCCCCGGGCGGCCTCCCGCAATCCGCTCATGGGCTCACCGGTTACGCGCACCTCGCCGGCAGTGGGCCGGTCCAGCCCACCCAGCAGGTGCAGCAGCGTGCTCTTCCCCGATCCCGAGGCGCCCATGACGGCCACCGACTCACCCGCCTGCAGGGTCAGGTCGACACCTCGCAGCACGTGCACGTCCAGGCCGCCCTCGCGGAAGCGGCGCTCGAGACCGCGGCACTCCACCACCGCTGCCTCACTCATGGCGCAGCGCCTCGGCAGGCTCGGTGCGCGACGCGCGCCACGCCGGGTAGAGGGTGGCCAGCAGGGTGAGCGCGAAGGCCAGCGTGGTGATCATGCCCACGTCCCCCCACTTCAGCTCCGACGGCACCTCGGTGATGTAGTACACGTCGGCGGGCAGGATCTTCGCGCCCAGCAGCTTCTCGAGGCGCGGTACCAGGGTCTCCACGTTGCTCGCCAGGGCGACGCCACCGACAAGTCCCAGCAGGGTTCCGGCGATGCCGATGAATGCCCCCTGGATGATGAACACCCCCAGGATGGTGGCGGGGGTCGCGCCCAGGGTCATCAGGATCGCGATGTCCGCGCGCTTGTCCGTGACCACCATGATCAGGGTGGACACGATGTTGAAGGCGGCCACGGCGATGATCAGGGTCAGGATCAGGAACATCATGGTCTTCTCGAGCTGCAGTGCCCGGAACCAGTTCGCGTTGAGCTGGGTCCAGTCCACCACCCAGAAGGTGCCTCCCAGCTGGCTCGCCACGGTGCGGCTGGCGGTAGGGGCGCGCAGCGGGTCGGCGAGCTTCAGTCGCAGGCCGCCGATGGCGCCCTCCTCGTAGCGGAACAGGCGCGCGGCGTCTTCCAGGTGCACCAGCGCCAGACCGCCGTCGTACTGACCGTGGTCGGCCTCGAACACCCCCACCACCGTGAAGCGCTTGAGCCGCGGCGCCACCCCCGCGGGCGTGACCACCGCCTGGGGCGCCACCACGGTAATGCGGCTGCCCGGCTCGGCAGCCAGGGCGCGGGCGAGGCCGATCCCCAGGATGATGCCGAACTCGCCGGGCCGCAGGGCGTCCAGGCTGCCGATCACCATGAAGCGCGAGATGTCCGACACCCGCGGCTCCTCCTCGGGCAGCAGGCCGCGCAGGATGGCGCCGCGCACCAGGTTGCCGCGGGTGAGCATGGCCTCGCGCTGGATGTAGGGCGCCACCCCCACCACGTCGGGAGCGCCCGCGGCGCGCGCTTCGAGGGCGCGCCAGTCGTCCTGCAGGGTGCCGTCGAAGCCCGAGATGGTGGCATGGGCGGTCATGCTCAGGATGCGCCCGCGCACCTCCCGCTCGAACCCGTTCATCACCGACAGCACCGTGATGAGCGCCGTGACCCCGAGCCCTATGCCCAGCAGCGACGTGAGGCTGATGAAGGAGATGAAGCCGTTGCGCCGGCGGGCGCGCACGTAGCGCAGGCCGATGAAGACCTCGAGCGGGCGGTACATGTCAGGCAGCGTCCGGCGCGGATGCTCGAATACGCATCAAGTCGACATGAAATTCGTTGAGAACGAGTGACATGGACGCATCATCCAGATTGCGCCTCACTATCGCCGCCCGCCCGCCGGGGTGTGGCCACCCGGTGCCGGAGATAGCCGGGCAGTGCCCGGGCCGCCGGCACCCCGCCGCCCCGTGTGGCCAGATCCATGCCCAGGCGGGCGACCTCCGCGGCGCCGGGCAGCGCCGCCTCGCGGACCGCGGCGAGGCGCCCGCCGAGGCGCGCCGCCAGGGCGCCGCCGTGGCTGCGCCAGCCCGCCCCGGCACCGATCCAGCCCTCGCCCGCGGGCATCGCGAGCTCGCCGGGGGAGGCGAGCTGCTCCTCGCCCACGGCCTGTGGCAGGCCGTCGTCCCGGATCCGGAAGGCGCCCAGGTAGACCTCGCCCAGGCGTGCGTCGAAGGCCGCGAGCACCCGCTCGCCGGGCGCCCCGGCGCGAGCCGCGAGGGCCGCCAGGCTGGACACGGGCAGCACGGGACAGCGCGCCGCCAGGGCCAGGCCCTGGGCCGTGCAGGCGGCAATGCGCACCCCGGTGAACGAGCCGGGTCCGCGCCCGAAGGCCACCGCATCCAGGTCCGCCGGCGCCAGGCCGGCATCCGCCAGCAGTGCGTCAACCATGCCGAGCACCCGTTCCGTGTGGCGGCGCGGCGCCACCTCGAAGCGCTCCCGGGGCGGCTCGCCGTCGCCCGCGAGTGCACAGGAGCAGGCCTCGCTGGAGGTTTCGATCGCGAGGATGTTCACGGGTCGGGGGCGGTGGAGGCCGATGCGGGAGCCGCCTCGCAGGCGGGCCCGGCAGTGTACTCGCCGCCGGCGCCACCGAAGAAGGCCTGCACCGTCGCGATGTCGCGGCAGCGCGCCATGGGCGGCAGGCTGTCCAGCAGCCGGCGCCCGTAGCCCATACGGTGCAGCCGCGGATCGCAGATCACCACCACCCCCCGATCCGTGGCGTCGCGGATCAGCCGCCCCACGCCCTGCTTCAGCGTGATGGCGGCCTGAGGCAGCTGCTGCTCCATGAACGGGTCGCGCCCCTGTGCCTTGAGCGCCGCGTGGCGGGCGCGCAGCAGCGGGTCGTCCGGCGGGGCGAAGGGCAGCTTGTCGATGATGACGCACGACAGGGCGTCGCCGCGCACGTCCACCCCCTCCCAGAAGCTGTAGGTGCCGAGCAGCACCGCGTTGCCCGCCTCGCGGAAGCGCTCCAGCAGCTGCGCCCGCGGCGCCTCGCCCTGCACCAGCAGCGGGAACCGCAGGCGTCCGGCAAGCCGGTCGCGGGCCAGTGCCAGGGCCGCGTGGCTGGTGAACAACGCGAAGGCGCGCCCACCGCTGGCCGCCACCACGGACTCGATGCAGGCGTGGACCCGCGCCTGGTAGCCGGGCTCCCGCGGCGAGGGCATGCCCCGGGGCAGGTAGAGCAGTGCCTGACGGGCGTGGTCGAAGGGGCTCGGGTAGATCCGCTGCACGCACCCGTCGATCCCCACCCGGCGGCAGAAGTGATCCAGGTCCCCTGCCACCGCCAGGGTGGCGGAGGTGAACAGGAGGCTCGCGTGGCGGGACGCGAGCCGCGGCCCCAGCTCCGGCGCCACGTCCAGGGGGCTGCGCCGCCAGGTGAAGCCGCGTCCGGTCACGTCCAGCCAGGACAGGTGGTCCTCGTCGTCCGCGCCGGCGAGCAGGTCCAGCCGCGCCGCCAGCGTGCGTGCCCGCTGGGCGCAGGCCGCCAGGGCACGGCCGCGGGTGGCCGTGGCTGCGAGCCCCTCTCCCAAACCCGCGAGCGCGCCGACCAGTCTGCCCACCCGGTCCTGGAAGGCCGCGGCGCCGGACACCTGGGCGCGGGCCACGCGGCGTGGGGCACCCAGCGTCAGCAGGAGGTCCCGGGCGGCGTGCTCGACGGCGTCCGCCAGGGCCGACAGCCCGGGGCTGTCCACGGCCTCCGTGCGGCGCGCCAGATCGGCGTCACGCGCCAGCTCCAGGAGCTGGCCCGAGGACAGGGACACGCCGAAGAACTCCGTGGCCAGATCCGGGAGCTGGTGGGCCTCGTCCACCACCAGCACGGGCGCCTCCGGGAGTATGTCGGCACCCTCCTCCGACAGGGCCAGCTGTGCCAGCAGGAGGTGGTGATTGACCACCACCAGATCGGCGGCGGCGGCGCGCCGGCGGGCCTCGAACAGGTGGCACTGGTCGTACCAGCCGCAGGCGGAGCCCAGGCAGTTGTCGCGGGTGGAGGTGGCGAAGCGCCATGCGGGCGCGTCCTCCGCAACGGCCTCCAGCTCCGCCACGTCGCCACTGACGGTGCGCGTGGCCCAGGCGCGGATCCGCGCCAGCTGCGCGGCCACCTGCCGGCCGAGACGCCCGTCCTGGCTGAAAGCGTGCAGCCGGTGCAGGCACAGGTAGTTACCGCGGCCCTTGAGCAGCGCCACCGTCGCGCGCGACCCGAGGGCCCGGTGCACCAACGGCAGATCCTTGAAGTAGAGCTGGTCCTGCAGGTTGCGCGTGCCGGTGGACACGATGGCCCGGCGCCCGCCGGCCAGCAGCGGCGCCAGGTAGGCAAAGGTCTTGCCGGTGCCGGTGCCCGCCTCGCAGGCCATGGCGCCGCCGTCACGCACCAGGCTCGCCACGTCGGCGGCCATGGCCCGCTGACCGTCGCGCTCGGCGAAGTCCGCGACGCAGCCCGCGAGCGGTCCGCCGGCGGACAGCAGGTCACTCGCGTTCCAGGTCATGCCGTACCGCCCCCCAGCGCCATGCGGGCGTGCACCCGCAGGCGCCGTAGATCGTCGCCCCGCAGGGCGTCCGCGGGCAGGGTGAGATGGCAGCGGCGCCCGGCGACGTCGCGCAGCACCAGCAGGAGACCGAAGGCGCCGGCGTGGCCCGTTACCGGGCGTGCTGGCCCGAAGATCGTTCCGTCACGGCGCAGCAGGTACCAGTCGTGCGATCGTACCCGCACGCGCGACACCGCAGCGCCGCCGCGCAGGCAGCCTGCGCGGCGCAGGTCGCGCACCGTCCATGGCACCAGCAGCAGCGTGATGGCGATCAACACCGCCCCGTCCAGGCGGCTCGCCTGGAGCGCGACGACGGCGCTCACGTGCAGCGCGAGCGACGCCGTGGCGTAGGCGGAGGAACTGCCGATGGTGTAATCGCCCTGCGCGCTGGACACTCCCTGTCTCCCGGGCAAAGCGCGGATCACGCCCCGAGCGTAGCAGAGCGGCGCTGCGCGGGACACCCGGCTTGCCGCACACCGGGCGCGCTTGCATACTGCCTTGTGCATCGCACAAGCGGATACGGGGGCATTCGATGTTGCTCGACACGCGCAAGCGAGAGGACGGACCGCGCGCCGCGGAGCGCCCACGCAAGGCCGGACAGGACGACGGCGGCGAGCAGCGCCGGCCGCGCGAGATCGGCGGGCCGGAAGGGCCCGAGCCGACCCGTTACGGTGACTGGGAGCGCAACGGCCGTTGCCATGATTTCTGATCGCCGCGGCAGCGCGTCAAGTTGCGGCTGCATCGCCCTGAAAGTACCTTTCGACAGCGCCGGCACACCGCCGCGCGCACCGGGCCCCGAGACCTCATGAGCACCCCCGACCGTCCACTGTCACCCCACCTGCAGGTCTACCGGCCACAGCTCACGTCAGTCCTGTCCATCACCCACCGCGCCACGGGCGTTGCGCTGAGCGCCGGCGCGATCCTGCTGGCCGCGTGGCTGATCGCCCTCGCAGCGGGTCCCGAGAGCTACTCGCGCGTCATGGCCGTCGTCGGCTCGCTGCCGGGCAAGCTCGTGACCTTCCTGTTCACGCTGGCGCTGTACTACCACCTGTGCAACGGCATCCGGCACCTGTTCTGGGACGCCGGTTACGGTCTCGAGCTGGACGCCACGTACGCCTCCGGCAAGGCCGTGGTGGTGGCCAGCATCCTGCTCACGCTGGCCACCTGGGTGGTGGCGGTCACCTCGGGGAGTGGCACATGAAGTACCGTACCGCGCTGTACGGTGTCCGCGGCCTCGGTTCTGCGAAGGACGGCACGCACCACTGGTGGATGCAGCGACTGACGGCGGTGGCGCTGGTGCCCCTGATGCTGTGGCTCGCCTTCGCGCTCGCCAGCCTCGGCAGCATGGACTACGCGAGCGCTGCGACCTGGCTCGCCGCACCGCTGAACACCGTGCTGATGCTGGCCTCGATCGTGGCGCTGTTCCATCACGCCCAGCTCGGCGTGCAGGTGGTGGTCGAGGATTACGTGCACCGGGAGGCCGTCAAGATCACGGCGCTCGTGCTGCTCAAGTTCATCACGCTGCTGCTCGGGCTGGCCAGTGCGCTGGCGGTGCTGCGCGTCTCGCTGAGCGGGTGAGGTCATGTCCCCAGGCAGTAGCAACGGAAACGGCAACGGCGCGGGCAACGGCGGCGGTTACAAGGTCGTCGACCACACCTACGACGTGGTGGTGGTGGGCGCCGGCGGCGCGGGGCTGCGTGCCACGCTGGGGATGGCGGCCGAGGGGCTGAGCACCGCGTGCATCAGCAAGGTCTTCCCCACCCGCAGCCACACGGTGGCGGCCCAGGGCGGCATCAGCGCGGCGCTCGGCAACATGGGCGAGGACGACTGGCGCTGGCACATGTACGACACCGTCAAGGGGTCGGACTGGCTCGGCGACCAGGATGCCATCGAGTACATGTGCCGCGAGGCCATTCCCGCGGTGATCGAGCTGGAGCACCTGGGGGTGCCCTTCTCCCGCACCGAGGAGGGGACCATCTACCAGCGACCCTTCGGCGGCATGACCACGCACTACGGCGAGG
>JBFHNV010000154.1:0-14654 GCA_041593595.1 Gammaproteobacteria bacterium | reverse complement strand
GCCTCGCGGCTCCGCTCCCTGCGTCATCGCCGCAACATCACCCGGGCGTCAGATGCCGAGGACGCGGTTGCGCTGCCCGAGGTAGGCCTGGTCGGAGATCTTCGTCCAGCCACCCAGCGAGCTGCGTGCGCCGCGGAAGCTCTCGAGGCAGCGCTTGGCGAGATCGCTGTGCGCGCCCACCTCGGCGTAGACCTCGGCCGCCGCCTCGCCGAAGGCGTCGTAGACGTCGTCGTTGAACTGGCGAAGCTGCACGCCCTGCTCGTTGATGAGCTTGGTGAGCGACTCACCGTTGCGGGCGTTGAACTCGGCGTACATGACGTCGTTCTCCATCTTCGACGCCGCCTCGATGACGAGCTGGTCGGCCTTCGACAGTCCCTCCCAGAACTTCTTGTTGATGCCCAGAGAGAGCATCGACGCGGGCTCGTGCATGCCCGGGTAGTAGTAGTACTTGGCGGCCTCGTAGAACTTCATGAAGCCGTCGTTCCAGGGGCCCACCCACTCGGTGGCGTCGATGGCGCCGGAGACCAGGTTCTCGTAGATCTGCGAGCCGGGCAGCGACACGGGCGAGGCGCCCAGCTTGGCCATGACGTCGCCGCCGAGGCCGGGGATGCGCATCTTCAGGCCCTTGAAGTCGTCCGCGGAGATAATCTCCTTGCGGAACCAGCCGCCCATCTGCACGCCGGTGTTGCCGCAACGGATGCACTTCACGTTGAATTGGGCCGCGGTCTCGTCCCACAGCTGCTGGCCGCCGCCGAACTCGATCCAGGCGTCGATTTCCTGCTTCACCAGGCCGAAGGGCACGCCGGTGAAGAACGCCCACGCCGGGTGCTTGCCTTTCCAGTAGTAGTCGGCCGCGTGGTACATCTGCGCGTTGCCCGAGGACACCGCGTCCAGGGAGTCGAAGGCCTGCACGCGCTCGCCGGCGGCGAAGTACTGCACGTTGATGCGGCCGTCGGTCATGTCGCTGATGCGCTTGGCCACGCGCTGGGCGCCGGTGCCGAGGCCGGGGAAGTCGCGTGGCCAGGTGCTGACCATGACGACCTCGATGCGCTTCTGGGCGATGGCGGGAAAGGAGACGGTGCTCGCGGCGGCGGCGGCGGCGGTGGCGCCGGCGGCGCCCTTGGTCAGGAAGCTGCGTCGTTTCATCGAATTCCTCGTTATCTTGGTCGTTGTCGTGTTCGGGTGCCGTCGGCGGCGCCGCAACCGGGAGCTGGGCCCGGCGGCGCTGCCGTCCTGGCTCGCCCCTGTCCTCCATCCCGGGTGCGCCGGCCCGGGTGCCGGCGATCACGTGCGGAGCCGCGCATCCGTGCGCGAAAGCGGCAGGATGGTATCGTCAAATCGACCGATGGCGCCACCGCGAAGCGCGGTGTGGGGCCAGCGGTGCCGCGGCACGGACATCACCGGTTGCACCGGAATGGGGCGCCCCGGGGCACCCGCCCGGCACGGACGGGCGTCGCGATGGGGGGGCCCCGCGATCAGGAGAGGATCTTCTCCATCAGCGTCACGTCCACCCAGCGCCCGTCCAGGATGCCCTGCTCGCGGTAGGTGCCCACGGTGCGGAAGCCCCGGCGGCGATAGAGCGCGATGCCGCCGGTGTTCCAGTCGAACATGGCGAGCACCAGCTTGTGGAAGCCGATGGCCTTCGCGCGCTGCTCCAGCGCGTCGAGCAGCGCGCCGCCCACGCCGCTGCCACGCGTCTCGCGCGCGACGTAGATGGAGAAATCCGCCACGTGGTCATAGGCTGGGCGGGCATTGAACACGTTGAGGCTGCCCCAGCCCACCACCTGGCCGCCCCGCTCTGCCACCATCACCGGGTGGCGCGGGCCGCGCGCGGCAAGCCACTCGCGCCGCTCCGCCGGCGTGCGAAGCGCCGTCTCCAGGGTCGCGACGCGGTCCTCGATGCCCTGGTTGTAGATCGCGCAGATGGCGTCCGCGTCGCTCGCTGCGGCGTCGCGCAGGGTCACGCGCGCCGGGGCACGCGACGAGGTCATGGCGCGCGCTCCTGCGCCGGGACGGCCAGCGCCGCGGCATCACCGCGCAGGCGCACGGCGCACCAAACGGCCACCGCGCCGCCCACGCCCAGGGACGCGAAGGCGAGCCCCCAGGACAGGGCCGGCATGCCCGCCGGCGCCGTGGCGTCCAGCACCGCGCCGAACACGATGGGCGATATCGCGCCCCCGCCGAAGCCCAGCACCGAGCGCACCGCCAGCGCGGTGCCCAGCTGGGACGACGGCAACGCCTCGGTGAGCGCGGTGGACAGCACCGGCGAGTCGCCGATGGTGACGAAGCCGTAGGCCAGCGCGAGCACCACCAGCAGCGCGAAGGGCGCCGCCACCAGCCAGCCGAGGAGGAAGGACAGGGCAGCCCCCAGGATCGCGAGGCCGAGCAGCACCCCGCGCCGGCCCAGGTGGTCCGACAGCGTGCCCATGGAGGAGGACGCCACCGAGCCGCACACGTGCATCGCGCCGGCGAAGCCCGCGCCCAGGGCCGCGGCGTCCATGGCGTTGCCGCCGGACAGTGCGACGCTGGCGGCGAGGAAGGCCGGCAGCCACTGCCACATGCCCAGCAGCTCCCAGCTGTGGCCCGTGTAGCCGACGATCAGGCGCACCCCGTCCCGGTTCGCCAGCACCGCACGCAGGGACGATCCGCCGCCGGCACGCGCGTGGATCACGTTGGGCGTGTCGCGCAGCGCCAGCGCCGCGACCGCGGCGCCGGCCAGCGGCAGCGCGCCGCACACGATGAAGGCCACGCGCCAGCCGCCGACGCTGAGCAGCGCGCCGGACACGAACAGCGACAGGGCGTAGCCCAGCGAGGTGCTGGCGATGAGCATGCCCACGGCACGCCCCCGCACCTTCGGCGCGTAGCGGTCCGCGAACAGCATCACCGCCGGGGAGTAGGTGCCGCCCTGGGTGGCGGCCGCGACGGCGTGCAGCACCAGGGCCGAGACGTAGTCGCGGGCGAAGAGGCCGAACAGCAGCGCCGTCAGGCCCGAGCTCCAGGCCGCCCACAGGAACACGTTGCGCGCGCCGTAGCGTCCTGCCAGCCAGGCGGCGACCACCAGCGACAAAGCATAGCTCAGCATGAAGGCGCCGGCCACCGTGCCCGCCTGGGCGGCGGTCATCTGCCAGGCGCCCATGAGCACCGGCAGGCAGGCGGCGTACACCATGAACATGGCGTACATCAGGGTCCGCGACGCGCACAGCGCCATCAGCCAGCGGTCGCCCAGCGTGCCTTCGCCCTTCATGCCGCCTCTCGCGGGAACGGGTCCTCGTCGCTACCGGGCCCATTCTCGCGCGCCCGCTTGCATGAGAGAAATTGATTGTCCTGATTCAGATCATCACCAATACTTTGGGGTCGGATCGGCCCGCCACAGCCGCAGCGGGAGGCGGACGGCATGCGTGTCAAGCTGGCATGGCTCGAGACCCTGAACGAGGTGATCCGCCACGGCAGCTTCACCCGTGCCGCCGAGCGCCTGCACCTGTCACAGCCGGCGGTGAGCCTGCAGGTGCGGGAGCTGGAGTCGGCCGTGGGCCGGGCGCTGGTGGAGCGGGTGGGCAAGCGCGCCGTGGCCACGGGCGCCGGTGAGATCCTGGTGGCCCGCGCGGCGCGGGTGTTCGCCGAGCTCGAGGCGGCGGAGCAGGCCATGCAGGCGCTGGACGGCGTGGTCAGCGGCCGCGTCAGCCTCGGCACCGGCGCCACCGCCAGCATCCACCTGCTGCCGACGGTGTTCCGCGCGCTGCGCGACACCTGGCCGCGGCTGGACCTCAGGGTGTCCACCGGCAACACGCCGGAGATGGTGCGCGAGCTCGCCGAGGGGCGCCTGGACCTGGGCCTGGTGACGGCGCCGGTGCCGGACACCCTGCGCGTGAGCGCGACCTTCACCGATCCCCTGGTGGTGACGGTACCCGCGGGCCACGCGCTGCTGGCGCGCAAGCGCCTGGGACCCGCCGATCTGGCGCCCGAGCCGTTGATCCTCTACCCGCCCGGCTCCGGGATCCGGGTCGTCATCGACGAGTGGTTCCGCCGCGCCGGCGCCAGCCCCCACGCGGTGATGGAGCTGGGCAGCGCCGAGGCCATCAAGAAGCTGGTGGGTGCCGGCCTCGGGCTGTCCCTGCTGTCGGCGATCTCGGTGCGCGGCGAGGTGCGCCGCGGCGAGTTCCATGCCCGGGCGCTGCGCCCCGCCCTGTCGCGCCGCCTGGTGCTGGTGCGACGCCGGGACAAGCCAGCGGCCCCCGCCCTGGACGCGGTGGAGAACGCCATCGTGGAGCACCTGCGCGGGCTCGGTCGATCCTGGGTCTCGCGATTCTAGGTCTCGTCCCAGATGCGGTCCGTCAGGGGCAGGCCCGCGATGTGGGCCTTGGTGAGCGGCGCGGCCGGGGTCACGTCCACCTGCTCCAGCAGCGACGCCACCTGGCGCACGTGCTGCGTCGAGTGCCACACGGTGCGCTCCAGCATCTCGTGGCGGCTGGTCTCGCCGAAGTAGACCCGGATGCGGCGCGAGAAATCGCTGTCGCGCTGGGACCGCCACCACGCCTGGAAGCGTGCGCGCACCCGCTCGCCGAAGGCCGCGATGTCCGCCGCGGTGGTCAGCTCCGCCGGCGGCGGCGCCACCATGGCCTCGTAGGTCATGGGCTCACCGCTCTCCTCCATGTCCAGGAAGGCGGTGGGGATCTGGAACACGTGGTGCAGCAGCACCTTCCAGGAGCGCGGCCGGTTGGGCAGGGTGCGTTCCAGGTTCTCGTCGGGCATCTGGCCCACCAGGGTGACGGCGCGGCCCAGGATCTCGTCGTAGCGCTCGGCCAGCGCCTGGGGCGTCAGGGCGGGGCCGGTCTCCTCGTCGAGGCCGAGGAAGTCCACCACGTCCTTGATGACCTGTGCGAATACGAAGCGCTCGCCCCGGGACACCACGGGCACCGAGCGGGCGCCCAGCGCCCGCAGGGCCTGCATCCCCGCCGTGTCCGCCATCACGTTCACCGACTCGAACTCGATCCCACGGACCGAGAGGTATTCCTTTACCCGGAGACAGCTGGTTCAGTGAGGCTGCCAGAAGACCTTGATGGTGTCGGCCATGCTGCCGCTCCGCGCGTTTCGGGACCACCAAGCTACACGGTGCGGGCCAGGGACCACAACCGGGGGCGGCGCCGGCGCCATCTCAAGTTCGCGCCGGGCCCGCCGACACAGCGAGCCCGGGCACCCCCCTTCGCGTGCGCCACCCATCGTCCGATCCCTTGGCCCAGCCCAGCGACCGCCCCGACACCGATACCGCCCTCGCGCCAGGTGGCCGCGAAGCGCTGCTCCACGCCGCAGCGCCGCCCCGGGACGGCGCGGCGTCCGACCCCCAGGCGGCGCTGTTCGAGGCGGTGTTCAACCACGTCCCGGACCCCATGGCCATCGCCGATGCCGGCCGCACCATCGTCGCTGCCAACGCGGCCCTGGAGCGGGTCTTCGGATATGCCCGCCACGAGGTGGTGGGCCGGAGCACCCGCATCCTCTACCCCGGCGATGCCGAGTGGGAGCGGCTCGGCCGGGAGCGCTTCAACGCCGGTGCCGCGCCGGACGGGGTGCCGCTGCGCGCGACGTTCAGGCGCAGCAACGGCGAGGTGTTCCCGGCGCTGGCCTTCGGCCGGACGCTGCGCGACGGGCGGGGCCGCACCCTCGGCTTCCTCGGGGTTATCCGCGACGTCACCCGGGAGGTGAACGCCGAGACGGACCTGCGCAGCAGCGAGCAGCGCTTCCGGGACTTCGCCTCGGCCAGCTCCGACTGGTTCTGGGAGATGGACGAGGCGCTGCGCTTCTCGTTCTTCTCCGAGCGCTTCACCGAGGTCACCGGCGTTCCCCAGGAGATGCTGCTCGGCAAGACGCGCCGGGAGACGGGGATTCCGGACGTGGATCCCGATCAGTGGCGCCATCACCTGGAGGCGCTGGACGCCCACCGCCCCTTCCGCGGCTTCGTCCACCCGCGCCGCCTGCCCGACGGGCGCACCGTATGGCTGTCCATCAGCGGCGTACCCCACATCGACGGCGACGGCCGCTTCCGCGGCTACCGCGGCACCGGCTCCGACATCACCGATCGCGTGCGCGCGGAGCAGCGGCTGCGGGAGAGCGAGGAGCGCTTCCGTGGCTTCGCCGAGATGAGCGCGGACTTCTTCTGGGAGACCGACGCCGAGCACCGCTACACCCACCTGTACGGGCGTCACGAGGCCTTCTTCGGCAGCGGCGCCGAGGAGGTCGTCGGGTCGTCCCGGCTGGACGTGATCCTGCCCTGCCTGGACCCGGCCGCGGCAACGCGCCATGCGCACCAGATCGCCGAGCGCAGGCCGTTCCAGGACCTGGAGTGCCGCGTGCCGGCACCCGACGGGCGCGGCCGCACGTACCGGACCAGCGGGCGGCCCCGCTACGATGCGCACGGGCACTTCGTCGGCTACCAGGGCACCGCCCGGGACGTGACTGCCGAGCGACGGCTCTCGGATCGGCTCGCGCACCAGGCCACGCACGATTCCCTCACCGGGTTGCGGAACCGGCGCGCCTTCGAGACGGAACTGGCGCAGGCCATCGAGGCCGCGAGGCGCGAGCGGCGCGAGCACAGCCTGTGCTACCTGGACCTGGACCAGTTCAAGCTGGTCAACGACACCTGCGGTCACGCGGCGGGCGACGAGCTGCTGCGCCAGCTGGGCGCGGTGCTCGCGCGGGAGCTGCGCACCCACGACATCTTCGCGCGGCTCGGCGGCGACGAGTTCGGCGTGCTGCTGGAGAACTGCCCGCTGGCCCGGGCCCGCGGCGTGGCGGAGAAGCTGCGTCGCGCGGTGGAGGCGTTCCGATTCTCCTGGGACGGCAAGATCTTCGCCGTCGGCGTGAGCATCGGCGTGGTGCCGCTGGGCGACGCCACCGACGACGTGGCCCAGGCCCTGCGCGCCGCGGACTCGGCCTGCTACGTGGCCAAGGACAACGGCCGCAACCGGGTGCACGTGGACGACGGCGAGGACGCGCAGGTCTCGCGGCGCAACAGCGAGATGGAGTGGGTGTCGGCAGTCGCGCGGGCCATCGACGACGACCGCCTGGAGCTGTGGTACCAGCCCATCGCAGCCGTGGCGTCGGTCGCGCCGGTGGCCGGACCGGATCTCCACTTCGAGCTGCTGCTGAGGCTGCGCGGCGAGGACGGCACTCGCGTCTCCCCCGGCGTGTTCCTGCCTCCCGCCGAACGCTACGGCATGGCCTCGCGGGTGGACCGCTGGGTGCTCGCCCGGGCGCTGGCCTGGTTCCGGGAGCACCCGCGCCTGGCCGCCCGGGTGTCCCTGTGCTCCATCAACCTCTCCGGGCAGTCCCTGTCCGACGACGCGTTCCTGGACTACGCCTGCGAGGCACTGGCGGGTGCCGGCCTGCCGGCCAGCCGGGTCTGCTTCGAGATCACCGAGACCGCGGCCATCCAGAACCTCGCCGCGGCCACCCGCTTCATCGACACCGTCAAGGCGCGCGGCTGCCGCTTCGCGCTGGACGACTTCGGCAGCGGCCTGTCCTCTTTTGCCTACCTGAAAACCCTGGACGTGGACTTCGTCAAGATCGACGGCATGTTCGTCAAGGACGTGGACAGCGACCCGGTGGACCTGGCCATGGTGCGCTCCATCAACGAGATCGGGCATGTCATGGGCAAGCGAACCATCGCCGAGTTCGTGGAGAACGAAGCCATTCTCAAGCGGATCGAGGGCATCGGCGTCGACTTCGCCCAGGGCTACGGGATCGGCCGGCCCGCACCCCTGGACAGCCTCGCGGGCAGCCCGGCTGACGACGTGGACGGGCATCCGACCGGCGTGGTGTCGCCGCTGCAACGCCGCCACGGCTGACGGCGCGCCCGCGGCGGCCGCGCCACGCGCCGTGCCGGGTGCCCGCGTCCGCCCCTACAATGACCCGGTCTGCGGCCCCGCGCCGCGGCGATCCTGTCCCAGCCGGAGCATCCACATGACCCTGCCCCGTGACGGCCTGGTGGTGGTGGCCAAGCGCGACTGCCCCACCTGCCAGCTGGTGGTGCCCGTGTGCGCGCAGCTTGCCGCGTCGGGCGCGCCGCTCACCGTTTACACCCAGGACGACCCCGACTTCCCGCAAGGGCTGCCCGCGGTGGTGGACGACACCGCGCTGGAGATGTCGTGGCGCCTGGACGTGGAGACCGTACCCACCCTGGTACGCCTGGAGGGTGGACGCGAGGCAGCGCGTGCCGTGGGCTGGCACCGGGGCGAGTGGGAGGCGGTGAGCGGCGTCGCGGGCCTCGGGCCGGAGCTTCCCGCCGAGCGCCCGGGGTGCGGGTCCATGAGCGTGGATCCGGGCATGGCCGAGGTGCTCGAGGTGCGCTACGGGGAACCGCCCATGCGATCACGGCGCATCGAGGCGCATGCCCCCGAGGACCCGGTGGAGATCTGCTACCAGCGGGGCTGGAGCGACGGCCTGCCGGTGGTGCCGCCCACGCCGGAGCGGGTGCTGCGCATGCTCGCGGGCACTACCCGCGATCCGGGCGAGGTGCTGGGCGCGATGCCGCCGGATCTCGCCGAGTGCACGGTGGAGAAGGTGGCGGTGAACGCGGTGCTGGCCGGCTGCCGCCCGGAGTACCTGCCGGTGGTGCTCGCGGCGGTGGAGGCGGCGCTGGAGCCTGCCTTCTGCATGCACGGGCTGCTGTGCACCACGTACTTCGCCGCGCCGGTGGTGATCGTGAACGGTCCGATCGCGCGGCGCATCGGCATGAACTGCGGCGTCAACGCGCTCGGCCAGGGCAACCGTGCCAACGCCACCATCGGCCGCGCCCTGCAGCTCGTGGTGCGCAACGTGGGCGGCGGCGTGCCGGGGGGCATCGACCGCGCCACCCTGGGCACCCCGGGCAAGTACACCTTCTGCTTCGCCGAGGACGAGTCGGATGCCGGATGGACCCCGCTGGCGCGCTCCCGTGGCGCCCGCGAGGGCGCGTCCGCGGTGACCCTGTTCGGCGGCGGTGAGGTGATCGGCAACTTCGATCAGCTCTCCCGCACCCCGGAGTCCCTGGCGGCGTCCCTGGCCGCAACCCTGAACGCCGCCGGCCATCCCAAGAAGGTGCGCCAGCACGACGCGCTGCTGGTGATCTCGCCGGAGCACCATCGGGTGTTCGCCCAGGCGGGCTGGGATCGGGTGCGCATCGCCACGGAGCTGCAGCGCGCCAGCGAGCGCGACGGCGCCGAGCTGGTGCGGGGTGCGGGCGGCATCGCCGAGGGCATGCCCGACACCGCCGCCGGCACGCGGCACGCGAAGTTCCGCGACGGCGGCCTGCTGCTGGCCCGCGCCGGCGGCCCCGCGGGGCTCATGTCCGCTATGATCGTCGGGTGGGCCGCCACCGGCGAGCGCGGCAGCGAGCCTGTCACGAAGGAGATCGGCACATGAGAGAGACCTTCACCCTGCTGGACCCCACCGCCGAGCGCGAGCCCGTGCAGCGCACGCGGCGGCAACCCCCGCCCTCGCTGGAGGGCCATACCGTGGCCCTGCTGGACATCGGCAAGCCGCGTGGCGACGTGTTCCTGGATCAGCTCGGGCTGCGCCTGGGCGAGCAAGGCATCACGGTGCGGCGCTACGCCAAGCCCACCAACACCAAGGTGGCGCCGGCGGCGATCGCCCAGGCCATCGCCAGCGAGTGCGACCTGGTCGTGGAGGCGCTGTCGGACTGAGGCTCGTGCACGTCGTGCAGTTTGCATGACATGCTCGATCTCGACACCCGCGGCGTCCCCGGCGCGATGATCGCCACCACTGCCTTCGAGGAGGCGGCGAAGGCACAAAGTCGATCGCTGGGCTTCGAGCCCGCCATCGTCTACGTGCCCCACCCCATCCAGGACCGCACCGACGACGAGCTGCGCGCCATCGCCGACGAGGCACTGGAGCAGATCCTCGCCGCCATCACCGCGTAATCAAGAGGGACGCAGTCGCGTGATTTCGTGCACGACCCAGTGCGCTCGCGACACTTGGGAAATCAAGCGACTGCGTCCCTCTTGATTACTCGCGACACTTGGGAAATCAAGCGACTGCGTCCCTCTTGATTTTGATTATGCCGGCCCCTCCTTCGGCGCTGATCCTGTACCACGCCTGGGCGTCCAGCGCGTCGCGCAAGGTGCGGCTGTGCCTGGCGGAGAAGGGGCTCGCCTTCGAGGGGCGGGTGCTGGACCTGCTGCGCTTCCAGCATCACAGCGAGTGGTACAAGGCGCTCAACCCGGGCGGCATCGTGCCGTGCCTGGTGGTGGACGGGCGGGCGCTGGTGGAGAGCAACCTCATCAACGAGTTCCTCGACGAGGCCTTCCCGGATCCGCCGCTGATGCCCGGCGACCCGTTCGCGCGCCACGAGGTCCGGCGCTTCGCCAAGTACGTGGACGACGTGTGCCTGCCGGCGGTGCAGAAGCCCAACTGGACGAAGACCATGCGCCCGCTGGCGCGGCAGTGGTCCGACGAGGAGCTGGACCGGCGCCTCGCGGCCATCCCCAGCGCGGAGCGCCGCGCCCTGTGGCGCCGCATGGCCCGCGAGCCGTTCACCCCCGCGGAGATCGACACCGCCCTGGACGTGCTGGAGGACATGACGCGGCGGCTCGAGCGCTACCTGGAGGCAAGCGGCGGGCCGTGGCTGTTCGGCGATCGCCCGACCCTCGCCGACATCGCCGCGGCGCCCTACGTGGTGCGCTTCGAAGAGGAGCGCCCCGCCCGGCTCGCGCCCCGCACGGGGCGCTGGTGGCAGGCGTTCACGTCCCGCCCCGCCTGGGCAGTGGCGGAGATCGGAGGCTACGAGGAGGACTCGGCGCGCAGCGTGCGCGAGGCCATGCCCGACCCGTCCTGAACCGCGGCGCTCCCGGGCGGCGGCAAGAACCTGTGCGCGGCGGACCCGCCGCAGCCCCTCCTGTCCTGGATCAGCTCGCCGCCGGCGCCTCCGCGCTACAAGGCGCGCTGGCTTCGCGGCTGTCCCGGACCTTCCCGCCAGGTGCCCATGTCCCACCTGCCCGACCATGACCCGGTAGTCGTCTGGCACGCCACCGCCGGGGCCGACGCGCTGGCCGCCCTCGCCAGCACACCCTCCGGCCTCACCGCCGACGAGGCGACCCGGCGCCTGGCCCGCCATGGTCCCAACCGCCTGCCCGCGCGCCCGCCGGTGCCCGCCTGGCGCCGCTTCGCCGCGCAGTTCAACAACGTCCTCATCCACGTGCTGCTGGCGGCGGGGGCGGTGACCGCCACGCTCGGCCACCTGCTGGACGCGGGCGTGATCTTCGGCGTGGTGCTCGTCAACGCCGCCATCGGGTTCGTCCAGGAGGGCAAGGCGGAGCGCGCCATGGCGGCGGTGCGCGGCATCCTCTCGCCCCGGGCCATCGTGAGCCGCGGCGGCGCCCGGCTGGACGTGGACGCGGCGGTGCTGGTGCCCGGCGACGTGGTGCACCTGCAGTCGGGGGATCGGGTACCGGCGGATCTCCGCCTGATCAGGGTGCGCGAGCTGCGGGTGGACGAGTCGGTGCTCACCGGCGAGTCGCTGCCGGTGGAGAAGTCGCCGGAGCCCGTGCGCGCCGAGGCGCCGCTGGGCGACCGCGTGTCCATGGCCTACTCCGGCACGCTGGTGACCGCGGGCCAGGCCACCGGGCTCGTGGTGGGCACGGGCATGGCCACCGAGATCGGGCGCATCAGCGCGCTGCTGGCCGGCGTGACGCCGCTGACGACGCCGCTGCTGCGCGTGCTCGCCGTGTTCGGGCGCTGGCTCACCGGCGCCATCGTGCTGCTGGCCGCCGGCACCTTCGCATTCGGGCTCCTCGCCCGCGGCTACTCCGCCAGCGAGATGTTCCTGGCCGCGGTGGGGCTCGCCGTGGCGGCCATCCCGGAAGGCCTGCCCGCGATCATCACGATCACGCTGGCCATCGGCGTGCAGCGCATGGCCCGTCGCCGCGCCATCGTGCGCCGGCTGCCGGCGGTAGAGACCCTGGGCTCGGTGAGCGTCATCTGCTCGGACAAGACCGGCACCCTGACCCGCAACGAGATGACGGCGCAGCGCATCGAGCTCGCCGGCGGTCCGGTGACGGTCACCGGCGGGGGCTACGCGCCCGTGGGCCAGCTCCTGCGCGGCGACGCGCCGCTCGACGTGCAGGCCGAGCCCGACCTGGCGCGCCTGCTCGAGGCGGCGATGCTGTGCAACGACAGCGGTGTGCACCTGGAGGACGGCGCCTGGCGGGTGGACGGGGATCCCACCGAGGCGGCGCTGGTGGTGGCGGGGATGAAGGCCGGTCTGGACGCCCGGCTGCTCAACGACCGCCAGCCGCGCGACGACGAGATCCCCTTCGACTCCGAGCACCGCTTCATGGCCACCCTCCACCACGACGCCGACGGGCAGGCCTGGGTGTACCTCAAGGGTGCGCCGGAGGTGGTGCTACCCCGTTGCGAAAGGGTCGCGCTGGGCGGCCACGAGACGCCCCGGGATCCGGGGTACTGGGACGCGCGGGTGACCGCTCTCGCGGAAGCCGGCCAGCGGCCCCTGGCGGTGGCGTACAAGGCGGTGCCGCCGGAGCGACGCAGCCTGTACCGTGACCACGTGACCGAGGCGCTGGTGCTGCTCGGCGTGGTGGGGATCCTGGATCCGCCGCGCGAGGAGGCCGCCGCCGCGGTGGCGCGCTGCGCCGCGGCAGGCGTGCGCGTGAAGATGATCACCGGCGATCACGCCGGCACCGCTGGCGCCGTCGCCGCCGCGCTGGGCATCGGGCGCGGCCCCGTGTGCACCGGAGCGCGCCTCGATGCCCTGGACGGCCCCGCCCTGGAGCGCGAGGCCCTCGCCGTCGACGTGTTCGCCCGGGTGAGCCCGGAGCACAAGCTGGCGCTGGTGACCGCGCTGCAGGCCGGCGGCCACGTGGTGGCCATGACCGGCGATGGAGTCAACGACGCGCCCGCGCTGAAGCGCGCCGACGTGGGCGTGGCCATGGGAGTGAAGGGCACCGAGGCCGCCAAGGAGGCCGCCGAGATGGTGCTCGCCGACGACAACTTCACCACCATCGCCGACGCCGTGGAGGAAGGCCGCATCGTTTACGACAACATCAAGAAGGCGATCCTGTTCATCCTGCCGACCAACGCGGGCGAAGCCTTCACGCTGGTGGCGGCCATCGCCATGGGCGCCACGCTGCCGGTGACGGCGGCGCAGATCCTGTGGGTGAACATGGTCACCGCGGTCACCCTTGCCCTGTCACTGGCCTTCGAGCCGGCGGAGCACGACGTCATGCGCCGCCCGCCGCGGCATGCCGACGAACCCATGCTGTCCGCCTTCATGTGGTGGCGTGTGGCGCTGGTGAGCGCGCTGATGGTCGCGGTGGTGACCGGACTGTTCCTGTGGGAGATCGAGCACGGCAGCGCGGTGGAGCAGGCACGCTGCGTGTCGGTCAATGCCCTGGTGTGTCTCGAGATCTTCTACCTGTTCAGCACCCGGTTCCTCAACGCCGGAGTGCTGTCGTTGCGCGGGCTGCTGGGCAACCGCTACGTGCTGCTGTCCGTCGCCGTGGTGCTCGGGCTGCAGGTGCTGTTCACCTACACCGCACCCATGCAGACGCTGTTCCGGGTCGCCGCGCTGGAGGCGGAGCAGTGGATCCGCATCGTCGTGTGCGCGAGCGCCGCGCTGTTCCTGGTGGAGGCGGAGAAGACCGCGGTGCGGGCGTGGCGCCGGCGCCGGGCGCACGGCGGCACGCCGGGCGGCCGCGGTCCGGCGGCCTGGTCCCCGGGCGAGAGCGATCCTCGCTGAGACGCGGCGCGCTCGAACTCGCGGCCCGGGGCCGTCCATAATCGCCCCACACCCCGATCCCTGCGGAGCACGCCATGGTCCACGTCATCGCCATCATCACCGCCAAGCCCGGCATGCGCGGAGCGGTCCTCGAGGCTTTCAAGGCCAACGTGCCCAACGTGCACGCCGAGGACGGCTGCATCGAGTACGCCGCGGCCGTCGACACCCCGGATGCCGGCGCCATCCAGACCACGTTCGGCGCCGA
The DNA here is from genome assembly GCA_041593595.1 of Gammaproteobacteria bacterium. Lineage (GTDB taxonomy): Bacteria > Pseudomonadota > Gammaproteobacteria > HK1 > HK1 > JBFHNV01. The sequence goes on along the minus strand of JBFHNV010000154.1, from coordinate 666 downwards.
CACCTTCGTGGTGATCGAGAAGTGGCAGAGCATGGATCACCTGAAGGCCCACGCCGCCTCCTCGCACATGGCGGAGTACGCCGCCAAGGTGAAGGACCTGCTGGCGAGCCGCGTGATCCACGTCCTGTCGCCTGCGTGATGCACCCCGAGGCCGGTCCGGGGGGGTGCCGCGAGTGTCCCGTCCCGCAGATTGATTGCGAGTTCTCGGCGAGCCATCCGTGCCGTGAGGCAAGGCGCGACGAGGAGCAATAGCCGTAGCTATTGCAACGAGTCGCAACGCCGCCACGCGGTGCGGGGGCCGGCGAGAAACGCAAGGCGTCTGCGGGACGGGGCACTAGAATGCCTCCGGTGAACGCCAGCACTCCGCCCACCACCGGCCGGCACCGGCCGCGCGCGCCGCGGCGACGGATAGTCGCGATGGCGGCGCTGACCGCGCTGCTGCCAGCCCTGTCCTGGGGCCCGCCGGCGGCGGCCTCCGCGGACCTGGACATCGCGGTGGTGCTGGGCTTCTCGGAGACCTTCCGGCCGGGGCGCTGGACCCCGGTGATCGTCACGGTGGGCAACCGCGGCGCCACCGTCGCCGGCGAGATCCAGGTGCAGGTCCAGGAGGGCGACGAGCTCAGCGGCCGGCTGCACGACGTGGTGCACCGGCGCGAGCTCGCGCTC
>JBFHNV010000153.1:0-14692 GCA_041593595.1 Gammaproteobacteria bacterium | reverse complement strand
GACTGGGCCCAGTCGGGCAGCGCCGTGTAGTGCAGGTGGTGAGGACCGGCCCAGATGTAGGTGAACACCAGCGCCCAGAAGTGCACGATGGACAGGCGGTAGGAGTAGATGGGCCGCCCCGCCTGCTTCGGCACGAAGTAGTACATCATGCCGAGGAAGCCGGCGGTGAGGAAGAACCCGACCGCGTTGTGGCCGTACCACCACTGGATCATCGCGTCCTGCACGCCCGCGTAGGCCGAGTAGGACTTCCAGAAGCTCACCGGCACCACCGCGCTGTTGACCACGTGCAGCATCGCCACCGCCAGGATGAAGGCGGCATAGAACCAGTTCGCCACGTAGATGTGCTTCACCTTGCGCTTGACGATGGTGCCGAGGAACACCACCGCGTAGGACACCCACACCAGGGTGATGAGGATGTCGATGGGCCACTCGAGCTCGGCGTACTCCTTCGACGATGTGTACCCGAGCGGCAGGGTGATGGCCGCAAGCACGATGACCGCCTGCCAGCCCCAGAAGGTGAAGGGCACCAGCGGCCCGCCGAACAGGCGCGCGTGGCAGGTGCGCTGCACGCAGTAGTACGAGGTGGCGAACAGGGCGCTGCCGCCGAAGGCGAAGATCACCGCGTTGGTGTGCAGCGGGCGCAGCCGGCCGTAGGTGAGCCAGGGGATGTCGAAGTTGAGCGCCGGCCAGGCGAGCTGGGCGGCGATGATCACGCCCACCAGCATCCCCACCACGCCCCACACGATGGTCATGATGGAGAACTGGCGCACCACGGTGTAGTCGTAGGTGGGCACGTCGCCGGCGGTGGCTGTGCGATCGGTCACTGGCAGGCTCCCGGCTTCAGGCGGAGACGAAGGTGGGCGCGAGGCCGAAGCCCCACAGCAGGACGGTCACGACGATCATGGCCACCAGCGTCACCAGGCCGAATGCGAGCACCGCGGATGCGAGCAGGAAGCCGCGCTCCTCGCTGACCTCGAGCATGATGGGCACGCCGGTGTAGAACAGCACCACGGTCCACGCCAGCGCCGGCAGCCCCAGCACCAGGTTCAGCCACGGCTCCGGCGTGAGCTGGGCGAAGCCCACCAGGAACAGCGGCGTCGCGGTCATGCTGGCGAGCACCAGCCCGGTGGCGAAGGACTGCCTGGCGCTGTAGGTGCGCGCCATCCAGTGCACCGCCCATGCCACGGCGAGGGTGGCCACCAGCAGCGCGAGGAAGTAGAGGATGGAGATCGGCAGCGCGCTCTCGGGGCTGATCCTCACCGGCCGATCCAGCCCCAGGCTCCAGCCGGTGCGGGTGGTGCCCAGGTAGCCGCACACCGGCGGGATCAGCGCGAACGGCAGGGTATGGCCGAGGAACGCCTGCAGCGCACCGTAGTTCTTGCCCTTGATGGCGGTCCAGCCCGACTTGGGGCTGAACAGCAGGTGCAGCACCTTGAAGATCGGCATCCGGCGTGGTCCCCTCCCAGGCTGCCCGGGCCGCGCCCGGGGCGCGTCGGGTATATCCCCCCTTCCCTGGGCGGCCCCCCCGCCCGGAACTGGCGCGCACCGTATCGGCTCGCCACGGGCGGAGTGTTGACCTGGATCAACGTCGCAACGGCCACGTCCCGCGGGACCCTGGCCGTATTGCCGTCGCCGGCTGGCCCGGCATAAGCACATGCCGTGCCAGCGCGTGTCCGGAGCCCTTCGCCACGTATAGAATGGCCGTTTTACGCGGTGCCAGCGGCCCGCGAGAGAGCAGCAGGAGAGACGATGGCCATCGCCACCGCCGGTGCCCCGGCCGCAAGCCCGAAGCCGCGCCAGCGCCTCGAGTCCGTGACCGTGCGCTTCGCCGGCGACTCGGGCGACGGCATGCAGCTCGCCGGCACCCAGCTCACCAACACCTCGGCGATGGCCGGCAACGACGTGGCCACCTTCCCGGACTTCCCCGCCGAGATCCGGGCGCCGCGCGGCACGCTGGCCGGCGTGAGCGGCTTCCAGGTGCACTTCGCCTCGCGGGACATCCTGACCCCCGGCGACCAGGTGGACGCCCTGGTGGCCATGAACCCGGCGGCGCTGAAGCAGAGCCTGAAGGAGCTCAAGCCCGGCGGCACCCTCATCGTCGACTCCGATGCTTTCGACGCCAAGGGGCTGAAGCTCGCGCGCTACGAGGAGAACCCGCTGGAGGACGATTCCCTGGAGGGCTTCCAGCTCGTGCGCGCGCCCATCACCGCGCTCACCCGCCGGGCGGTGGAGGATGCGGGGCTCGGCAAGAAGCTGTCCGAGCGCTGCCGCAACTTCTTCGCCATGGGGCTCGTGTACTGGATCTACGGGCGCAGCCTCGAGCCCACCTTGCGCTTCATCGAGCGGCGCTTCGGCAAGGATCCGCAGGTGGCCCAGGCGGACACCCTGGCGCTCAAGGCCGGCTGGCACTTCGGCGAGACCACCGAGGCGCTGGAGCGCAGCTACCACGTGCCGGCAGCGCGTCTCGCACCGGGGCGCTACCGCAACCTCACTGGGAACCAGGCGCTGGCCTACGGGCTCATCACCGCGGCGGCGCGCTCGGGCAAGACGCTGTTCTACGGCTCCTACCCCATCACGCCCGCCAGCGACATCCTGCACGAGCTCGCGCGTCACAAGGCCTTCGGCGTGCAGACCTTCCAGGCCGAGGACGAGATCGCGGCCATCACCTCGGCCATCGGCGCGGCCTACGGCGGCGCCATGGCGGTGACCGCGTCGGCGGGGCCCGGAATCGCGCTCAAGGGCGAGGCCATGGGCCTCGCGGTGATGCTCGAGCTGCCGCTGCTCATCCTCAACATCCAGCGCGGTGGGCCCAGCACGGGGCTGCCCACCAAGCCCGAGCAGTCCGACCTCATGCAGGCCATGTTCGACAGGAGCGGCGAGGCGCCCCTGCCGGTGCTGGCCGCCGCCAGCCCCGCGGACTGCTTCCGGGTGGTGCAGGAGGCCTGGCGCATCGCCACCCGGCTGATGACTCCCGTGGTGGTGCTGTCCGACGCCTACGTGGCCAACGGCGCGGAGCCGTGGCGCATCCCCGAGCCCGGGGAGCTGCCGCCCATGGAGGTGACGCACCCCGGGGCGCGGACCGACGGCGAGCACTTCCAGCCCTACACCCGCGACGAGTACCTGTCGCGCCCGTGGGCGCTGCCGGGCACCAAGGGTCTCGCCCACCGGGTGGGTGGCCTCGAGAAGCAGGACGTCACGGGCAACGTCAACTACGACCCGGCGAACCACGAGCACATGGTGGCGGTGCGTGCCCGCAAGGTGGCCAACGCCGTGAACCTGATCCCGGACCAGCACGTGGACGGCCCCGAGGAGGGCGACCTGCTGGTGCTGTCCTGGGGCGGTAGCTACGGGCCGGCGGCGGAGGGCGTGCACCGTGCGCGCCAGGCAGGCGTGAGCGTGGCCCACTGCCAGCTCCGCCACCTCAATCCCATGCCCGGGAACCTGGGCACGCTGCTCGGCCACTACAAGCGGGTGCTGGTGCCGGAGCTCAACACGGGACAGCTGCGCGCCCTCATCCGCGCCCAGTTCCTGGTGGACGCCATCGGCCTCAACAAGGTCCAGGGCCGCCCTTTCAGCGCCGACGAGGTGCTGGCGCGGATCTTCGAGATCACCGACGAACATGCGTGAGTGACATGAGCCACGTCGTCGCCTTCACCGCCAAGGACTTCGAGAGCGACCAGGAGATCCGCTGGTGCCCGGGCTGCGGGGACTACTCCATCCTGGCGCAGATGAAGAAGGTGCTGCCCACGCTGGGGCTCGCGCCGGAGCAGATCGTGTTCGTGTCCGGGATCGGCTGCGCGAGCCGCTTCCCCTACTACCTGGACACCTACGGCGTGCACAGCATCCACGGCCGGGCGCCGGCGGTGGCCGCCGGGCTCAAGCTCACCCGCCCGGAGCTGAGCGTGTGGGTGATCACCGGTGACGGCGACGGGCTCAGCATCGGTGCCAACCACCTGGTGCATGCCCTGCGCCGCAACCTGGACATCAACATCCTGCTGTTCAACAACCAGATCTACGGGCTGACCAAGGGCCAGTACTCGCCCACCTCGCCGGCGGGGCAGATCACCCGATCCACCCCCTACGGCAGCCTGGATGCGCCGCTCAATCCGCTCACCCTGGCGCTGGGTGCCGAGGCGAGCTTCGTGGCGCGCTCGGTGGACGTGTGGCCCAGGCACCTGGCCGACACGCTGAAGCGCGCCGCCGAGCACAAGGGCACGTCGTTCGTCGAGATCTACCAGAACTGCAACATCTACAACGACGGCGCCTTCGCCTGGGCCACGGACAAGAAGATCAAGGACGACCACGTGCTCGAGCTCGAGCACGGCGCGCCCATGGTGTTCGGCGCCGAGCGCGACCGCGGCATCCGCCTCAGCGGCCTCACCCCCGAGGTGGTGCGGCTGGGCAACGGCGTGAGCGAGTCGGACCTCCTGGCGCACGACGAGCGCGCCGCGGACCCGACCCTGGCCTTCGCCCTCGCGCGCATGCGCCACCCGGCGTACCCGGAGCCCTTCGGCGTGCTGCGCGCGGTGGAGCGCCCGGTGTACGAGGAGCTGTCTGCCGCCCAGATCGCCGCCGCCCGCGCCGCCGCGCCGGAGATCAGCCTGGAGAAGCTCTACGCCTCGGGAGACACCTGGGACGTGGGCTGAGCGGCACGCGACCCTTACAATGCCGGAGCGTCCCGTCCGAGCAGACCTGCCGTGCCCACGATCTCCGCCGACGACCTGAAAGCCCCGGGGCTGCGCCAGCGCGACGCAGCGCCGCGGCTGCGCGCGCTGCTGGACGCGGCGGTGGACGCCATCATCACCATCGATCAACACGGCATCATCGAGTCGGTGAATGCGGCGACCGAGCGCATGTTCGGCTTCACCGCCGCAGAGCTCATCGGCAGCAACGTCAAGGTGCTCATGCCCGACCCTCACCGCGCGCTGCACGACGACTACATCCAGCGCTACCTGATGACGGGTGAGCGGCGCATCATCGGCATCGGGCGCGAGGTGGAAGGGCGGCACAAGGACGGCAACGTTTTCCCCGTGGACCTGGCGGTGACGGAGTTCCAGGCCAACGGCCAGCGCATGTTCATGGGCATAATCCGCGACATCAGCGACCGGCGCGCCGCCGAGCACGCGGCGCAGGCACGTCTGGACGAGCTGGCCCACGCCGGGCGCCTGGCCGATCTGGGCGTGACCACCTCCACCATCGCCCACGAGGTGAACCAGCCGCTGGCCGCCATCGTGAGCTTCGCCCACGCCTGCCAGCGCATGCTGGCCGGCGGGCGCGCGGACGAGGCGGTGCTGCGCGACGCGCTGTCGCAGATCGCCGAGCAGGGCGAGCGGGCCAGCGCCATCATCGCCCGCATCCGCGGCATGGCGAAGAAGCGCGAGGGGCATACCGAGCAGGTGAGCGTCAACGACGCCGTGGACGGCGTGCTGGGGATGCTGTCGCGACAGCTACGCTTCGAGCACGTGAACCTGGACGTGCACCTGGACCCGGAGCTGCCCGCCGTGCGCGCCGACCGGGTGCAGGTGGAGCAGGTGATCATGAACCTGGTGATGAACGCGGTGGACGCCATGCGCGAGATGACTCCGGAAGCCCGCCGCCTCGTCATCGTCAGCGCGCGCCGGGACGACGCGGTGATCCTGACCGTGCGCGACACGGGCCCGGGCCTCGACGACAAGCAGGCGGACCGGGTGTTCGAGAGCTTCTACTCCACCAAGTCCGGTGGCATGGGCATCGGGCTGTCCATCTGCCGCAGCCTGGCCGAGTCCCACGGCGGACGCCTGTGGGCCGAGAGCACGCCGGGGGACGGCGCCACCTTCCACTTCGAGCTGCCGGCGCGATCGTGAGCGACGGGCCACGCGTTTACGTGGTGGACGACGACGACGCGGTGCGCCGATCGCTGCGCCTGCTGCTGGAATCGGCGGGACACCTTGTGACCGACTACTCGCGCGCCGACGCGTTCCTGGACGCATGCGGCGAGCACTGTCGCGGCTGCCTCATCAGCGACATCCACATGCCGGGCCTGAACGGGCTCGAGCTGCAGTCGACGCTGGAGGAACGGGGGATCGGCCTGCCGCTCATCATGCTCACAGGCCACGGGGACGTGCCCGCGGCGGTGCGATCCCTGAAGGCCGGCGCGCTGGACTTCATCGAGAAGCCCTTCGACCCGCAGCACCTGCTCGCGCAGGTGGCGCGGGCGCTGGCCCTGGACGCGAGCCGGCACGCCGCCCGCGCCGAGGAGGCGCACCGCGGGGCGCTGCTCGCGCGTCTCACGCCGCGTGAGCGCGAGGTGGTCGACCGCGTGGGCCGGGGGCACAGCAACAAGGTGGTGGCCGCCGACCTGGGGATCAGCGAGCGGACCGTGGAGCTGCACCGGGGACGCGGCATGAAGAAGCTCGAGGTGCGCACGGTGGCGGAGCTGGTGCGCCTGCTGGACGACGCCGGCGCGACAGGAGGCGCCACCGGAGCTTGATCCACGTCAACCGTGCGGCGCCGGCGGTGGGCTCTACTTGCTGCCAATGACATTGCAGGTGGCATTGAACGCGCACGGCGCGGCTACGAAGCCCGGCGGTGAACTCCATGCAGTCACGATGAAGCAGCTGCGGGTATACGTGGTGGACGACGACCGCGCGGTGCGCGCCGCGGTGAGCATGCTGGTGCGCACCTGCGGCTGGGAAGCGGTGCCGTGCACCGACGCCGAGGACTTCCTGGCCCGCTACGTCCCCGCGGAGGGCCAGTGCCTGGTGGTGGACCTGCGCATGCCGGGACTGAGCGGGGCGGAGCTACAGCGCGAGCTCAGGCGCCGCGGCGATGACCTGCCGGTGATCGTGGTCACCGCGCACCACGACCTGCCCGAGGCGGACATGGCCCGCGCCGACGGCGCCCACGCGGTGCTGGGCAAGCCGTTCCGCGACGCCGAGCTGGTGAACTGGATCCGCCGCGCCCTGGACCTGGACTGATCGACCGTACGGGGATCCCCGTACGCGCGGTACGGGGATCCCCGTATTCCGCACCTGCCAGCGGGCGCCTATACCTGTAAACAAGCCGCCGGCGAGTCCCGCCGGGACACTTGCAGAGGTAGGCCCCATGAGCAACGTCGTCTCCATCGCCCGTCAGACCGCCCGCTGCGAAACCTGCCGGTTGGCCGATTCCTGCCCGATGCTGGACGGCACCGGCGCGCCGGCGGAGGCGGTACCGGCCGGCCGGGTGCGAGTGATGCACGAGGGCGACCGGCTGTACCGGGCGGGCGACCGGGTGGACGCCGTGTACCGGGTACGCACCGGGGTGGTGAAGACCGGGCTCACGGCCCCCGACGGCAGCGAGCAGGTGACCAGCTTCTTCGGGGCCGGCGAATGGGTGGGGCTGGACGCCCTGGACGGTGGACGCCATCGCGGCGAGGCGGTGGCGCTGGACACGGCGTCAGTGTGCGTGATCCCCGTCGCTGCCCTGCGCGAGCGCCTCGCGGCCTGCGGCCGCGCCAGCCGGCTGATGGTGGAGGCCATGAGCCGGCGCATCGCCAGCCGCGACGGCATGCACCTGACGCTGGCCCGCGACAGCGCGGTGCAGCGCATGGCGGGATTCCTGCTGGATCTGTCCGGGCGCCGTGCCGCCGCCGGGCTGGATCCGGACGAGATCGCCCTGCCCATGTCCCGCGGCGAGATTGCGAGCTACCTGGCGCTGGCGGTGGAGACGGTGAGCCGGCTGCTCACCCGCATGCAGCGCAGCGGCGCCATCCGCGTGCACCGCAGCCGGGTCGAGGTGCTGGACCGGGACGCCCTGTGCGAGGCGGCGGGGGTCGGGAGCGACTCCCCGCGACAGGTCCGTCAGGGCTGAGGGCCGCGGTAGTCCGGCGCGGAGGCGGCGCCCGCAGCGCGACGATCAGAACCTGACCTGGTAGCGCGGGCCGCCGGAAACGGAGCCCGTGTGCACCAGGTCCAGCACCAGCACCGTGGCGTCGCCCTCCACGCGGATGAGGGCCTCCAGCTCGCGGCGGGGCTCACCACCGCTGCCGGCGATCTCCGCACCCCAGGCCAGGCGCCGCTCCGCCTCGCCGCCGCGCAGCCAGCTCCCGCTGCGCAGCTCCTGGTCCACTGCCGCGGCGCCGAAGCGATCCCGGAGCTGATCCGCGATGGCCCGCCCCTGATCCTTGTCCACGGTCTGGGCGTAGCTCACGCGGGTGGTGCGCGGATCGGCACCCTCGCTGAACTGCGCCTTCAGGCACACCCAGCCCGGCTGCGGGCGCGATCCTTCCGCGACCTCGCAGCTGCCGCGTACCACGGACAGCACGCGGGTGCGCGCGTCGTAGCGGGGCGTGGCGTCGAAGCCACGCCGAGCGGTGTCCATGGCGGCCTCCACGGTCATGCCGGTGGTGAGGTCGCGGATGGCGTAGCGCGAGACCGCCGGCGGTCCCGCCGCCGGGGTCGAGGCGGCACGGGGGCACACCGCCGGTGCCGCCCCGACGCCGGGGCTCGCCGCCGGGGCGCGCACTGTGCGCGTGGCCGCCAGCCGCCAGCTCGTGGCCGCGCTGGCGCTGGCCTGGTAGCTCGGCTGGGACAGCCCGCGCAGGTAGCCCGTGACCTGGATCTCGGGGATGTTGCGGCACTCGAAGCCCAGCATGGCCCGGGTGGCGTCCAGCAGCCCCTGCATCCGCGCCGAGCCGGACGCGAACAGCTCAGGCTGCTCCGACGTCACCTCCACCGCCACCGGCGCGCCGCAGCGCAGCTCCCCCGCCGTGGACACCTCCGCTCCCTGGTCCTCGAGCAGCAGCCGGGCATGGGCCGGGGCCGCGGCGACGGCCGCGACGGCTACCGCCGCGAGCAGCCCAGGAGTTGCTCGCGTGCGGGGCGCGCGCGCGCCCCGCATCACACTGCCACCCACGTGCCGTCGGGCTGCCGGCAGGCGCGCATGTCGCGGGACTCGGTGGTCCCGTCCGGCAGCACGATCTCCTGGTTGATCACCGAGCAGGCGCGCTCCGGTCCCGGCGCGCCGCGGGTGCCGCGGGCCTGGGCGTAGAGCGGGCTCTCGCCCGCCGGCTGCTCCGCGACGCGCTCGAGCAGCGAGGCGTGCACGTAGCCGGCGCCGAGACCGCCGTCGGCGACCATGTACCAGTCGCCGCCCTTCACCCGGCCGACCACGGCCACGCGCTCGCCCCGCCGCATCGTGTCCATCACCGCGTACTCGGTGCCGGGGCCGCCGCGCACGTTGCTCGTGTCCCTGGCCACGTACCAGGCATTCACGTACTCGAGCGGCGGCGTCTCCCAGGGCCGGGGCTTCAGGCCGTCGGATCGCACCGGTGCGCGCTCCACCGTGGAGTCCTTCACCGCCACCGTCGTGCGCACGCCGGTGTCCGGGTTGGTCCAGGCCTGGGGCTGGCCCGTCTCCAGGGCAGTGCTGGTAGTGCGGGCAATGCCCTGCTGGTCGGACTGGGTGAGGCGGTTCGCCACCTCGCCGCCGATCCAGGCGCCCGCCAGTGCCCCCACCGCCACCGCCGCGAGCTTGCCCTTGCCGCCCCCCACCTGGGAGCCCAGCAGGGCGCCCACCCCGGCGCCCAGCAGCCGCCCGAACAGCTCGCTGTTACCACCGCTGCTGGCGCTCGGGGGCCGTTCCCGGTCCTCGCGCTCCTGGGCGTGGGCCGCCGGGGCCGCCAGGGCGGCGCACAGGGCCAGGGTGATTGCCGTGCGTCTCATGATCGAACCTCCCGCGGGCCACGCCGCGTCAGAACGGGATCCAGCTCCGCGTCCGTGTGTAATGCATATAGCCTACGCTCGCCCGCGCCCGCAGGCCCACGCCGGCCCGGATGGGCGCGAGCACGATGTCGCCGCTGCGTTGGTAGTTCGCCCCCACCCCGCCCACGTAGTAGAAGCTGCCGTCCACGCCGGGGAAGCGCTGGTACAGCGCGTCCGCGCTCGGCAGGCCATAGACCAGCACGAACACCTTGGAGGCGTCGCCCCCGAAGTCGAAACCGATGGAGGGGCCGGTCCAGAACACCTCCCGGCTCGCGCCGCCCTTGAAGCGCAGGGTGCCGCTGCCGTAGGTCAGACCCACGCCCACGGCACCGCTCACCTCGCCCCCCGCGATGTAGGCGTTGGGCCGTCCCTGCTCGGCGAAGAGCTTCTCGACCACCTCGGCGAGGCCCTCGCTGGCGGTGCCGAACACCTTGGTGGCCGCGGCCAGGATCTCCTCGGGGCCGTAGGTGTCGTCGCTGGCCCGGGTGGGCGCCGCGACCATCAGCAGCGCCGAGCAGACGAGGAGCGCGGCGCGGGACCGCAGTGCTTTCATGGCGCGTGACTCCAGCTGCTTCCCGGAAAGAGGAACGCAAGGTAGCGCGGAAGCCGCTCGGAATTCCGCGAAGGGCTTCGCAGTCCCGCGGAAAGGCTTGACGTGCCGCGTGGGTCCTGCCTATCGTTGCGGTGCCATGCACGCTACCGACGCGCTCGTTCTCGTACTGGTGCTCATTATCCGCCCCCTTCGGAGGGTAGCCGGCGCGCGTTGACCTGACTGACAGCCAAGTTCTCGAGAAAGCCCGCTACCCGACCAGGGAGCGGGCTTTCTCCGTTTCTGGGGATCGAAAAATGCAGCAAAGCGGCGCGCAGGCGCTGGTGGAAGCCCTCCTGGAGCAGGGCACCGACGTGATCTTCGGCTACCCGGGCGGTGCCATCATGCCCGTGTACGACGCCCTGCACGGGGCCCGCAACCGCCTGCGCCACGTGCTGGTGCGCCACGAGCAGGGCGCCACCCACGCGGCCCAGGGCTACGCCCGCGCCAGCGGCCGCCCCGGGGTGTGCCTGGCCACCTCCGGGCCCGGCGCCACCAACCTGGTCACCGGGCTCACCGACGCCCTGATGGACTCCACCCCCATGGTGTGCATCACGGGCCAGGTGCCGGGCGCGAAGCTCGGCACCGACGCCTTCCAGGAGGCGGACGTCATCGGCCTCACCCTGGCGGCCACCAAGTGGAACTGCCAGGTGACGCGGGCCCGTGACGTGGCGCCGACCATCGCCCGCGCCTTCCAGGTGGCCCGGGAGGGCCGGCCCGGGCCGGTGCTGGTGGACATCACCCGCGACGCCCAGAGCGGCATCGTGGACGCACCGGCGCCGGTGCCGGCCCCCTGGCGCTACGCGGCTCGGCACCGGGATCTCTCGGGCCTCGCGCGCGCGGCGGAGCTGATCAACGGCGCCGAGCGGCCGTACCTGCTGCTGGGCCACGGGGTGACGCTGGCCGGCGCCGAGCAGGCGGCGCTGGCCGTCGCGGAGCGCGCCGGCATGCCGGTGGCGGCCACCCTGCTGGGGCTGTCGGCGTTCCCGGTGGAGCACCCCCAGTACGTGGGCATGCTGGGCATGCACGGTAACTACGGCGCCAACCTGCTCACCAACGAGGCGGACGTGATCCTGGCGGTGGGCATGCGCTTCGACGACCGGGTCACCGGGCGCCTGGACGGCTACGCGCGCCAGGCCCGCATCGTCCACGTGGACGTGGACCCGGCACAGGTGAACCGACACGTGCCCGCGGAGGTGGCCCTCATCGCCGATGCCCGCGAGGCCCTGGAGGCCCTCGCGCCGCTGCTGGCACCGCGCCGCCACCCGGACTGGCTCGCCCGCTTCCGCGAGCACGACGCCCTGGAGCACGCGGCGGTGATCGGGCCGGAGCTGGCGGGCGCCTGCGAGAGCATCCGCATGGGCGAGGTGGTGGACCGGCTCTCGTGCCTCACCCGCGGCCAGGCGCTGCTGATCACCGACGTGGGCCAGCACCAGATGATCGCCGCGCGCCACTACCGCTTCGCGCGCCGCGCCGGCCATATCACCTCCGGCGGGCTCGGCACCATGGGCTTCGCTCTGCCTGCCGCCATCGGCGCCGCCATCGGCTGCGCCGCCCGCGGCGAGGATCGCCCGGTGGTGGCGGTGGCAGGCGACGGCGGGGTCCAGATGACCGTGCAGGAGCTGGGCACCCTGGCCCAGGAGGCGTTGCCGGTGAAGGTGGTGGTGCTCAACAACGAGCACCTGGGCATGGTGCGCCAGTGGCAGGAGCTGTTCTTCGAGGGCCGCCTGAGCGAGGTGCGCCTGAAGAACCCGGACTTCGTCATGCTGGCCCGGGGCTACGGCATCGAGGCCGCCACCGTGAGCGCGCGCGCGGGCCTGGACGCCGCGCTGGAGGCCCTCCTGTCCCATCCGGGCCCCGCCCTGCTGGAGGTGCGGGTGGGCCGCGAGGACAACGTCTTTCCGATGATCCCCGCCGGCGCGACCGTGAGCGAGATGCGCCTGTCCTGAATCCCGAGGACGCGAGACCCGAGGACCGAACACATGGAACGCCCCTACACCATTCACGTGCACGCCCACAACGATCACGGGGTGCTGCAACGCATCCTGCTCGCCTTCTCCCGGCGCCGGCTGAGGGTACGGGCACTGCAGTTCCTCGATCGCTGCGAGGATCGCCCCGCGGACATGCAGTTCGACCTGGACTGTCGCCCGGAGCACGCCCGCGACCTGGTGGCGCAGCTGCGTGCCATCGTGGAAGTGACCCAAGTGTGGGCCGAGGAGCTGGAGGTGCAGGCCCCGCCGCGGCAGGCCGTGGCCTGAGCGGAGGCGGCGCCGCGGGCACTCGCTGCCCGCCGGGGGCGGGTGATATCGTCACGGGCTCGGGACCCACCGTGGCCCGGCCCGCTGATTCCCTGGAGGTGACGGACGTGCATCGCCAACTCCCCCTGACGCGCCTCTCGTGCGGGCTGGCGCTCGCCGCCGTCCTGGCCGGGTGCGGAGACGGTGCCGCAGAGCGCCAGCGGGCGCTGGAGAGCGCGCTGGCCGACGCGAACGCCGAAGCCACGTCCCTGCGCGCCTCGCGCAAGGCGCTCGAGACCCGCCTCGCCGCCACCCGCGTGGCGGCCCGTGCCGCCGCGGAGCGCATCGGGACGCTGGAGCGAGCGCTCGAGCAATCGCGGGCCGCGCAGCGCGACCTGGCGGCGCGCATCGGCGCGGAGCAGCACGCCCAGGGGCAGCTCCGTGCGGCCCTGCAGGGGGCCCACGAGACCGTCGCCGGGCTGCAGCGCGAGCTGGCGGCGGCGCACGCCCACAACGCGGATCTCTCGCGGCAGCTGGCCGCCGTGAGCGGCTGGCTCGGGCAGCAGAACGCCCAGGGCCAGAGCCAGGGCAACGTGCTCAGCCGACTGGAGGCGGACCTGGAGCGGCGCACGCAGGCGGTGCGGTCCCTCGAGGACAAGCTCGAGACCCTGCGCGGCGAGGCCGACACGCTGCGGGCCGAGAACGCGGAGCTCGAAGGCACCGTGGAATCGCTGCGCTCGGAGGTGATCACCGCGCGGGAGCGCTCCGGCGCGCACATCGCGAGCCTGAACGAGTCGCGGGAGTCCCTGATGGGCGATCTGGCCGGCCTCCGCGCGCACATTGCCGAGATCCAGATCCGCGACCAGCAGCTCAAGAATCGCCTGGAGACCCTGCGCAAGGAGCTGGCCCAGGCGAACGACCGCGCCAGCCGAATGGAGCGGGCGAAGGACTACCTGGTGGAGAAGGTGGAGGGCCATGACGAGACGGTGGCCGGGCTCGAGGAGACGGCCGGGCAGCTGCGCGAGGCCCGGAAGGAGACGCAGACCGCCCTCGAGCAGGTGCGCGCCACCCTGGCCGAGGTGCGTGCCGCGCGCCAGAGGGTCGAAGAGCAGCGCGACGCCCTGCGCGAGCAGGTGACGCAGCTCGAGGCGCGCAACGCCCGGCTCGCGGAGCAGGCGGCCGGCGCGCGGCGGGCCAAGGACTACCTGGATGGCAAGTTCTCGGCGCTGGAGGAGGAGCTCGCGAGTGCCCGTGAGGAGCACCGCACCGAGACGTTGAGGCTGGAGGAGTCGCTGCGCCTCGCGCTGGAGGAGACCCGGCTGCGCGAGCAACACGAGCGCGAGCTGCGCGAGCGCGCTCAGTCGCTGGGCAGCGAGCGCGACGCGGCCCGGGATCGCATTTCGGAGCTCGAACGGCGCGCCGGCGCACTGGAGGCGGAGCGCGACGCGGCCGCGCAGAAGGCCGCGGAGCTCGAGGAGAGGACGACGGTGCTCGCGTCGCGGGTGGACGCCCTCGTCGCGGAACGCGATACGGCCCGGCAGGAAGTCGAATTGCTGCATCAGAAGACCGCGGCGCTCACCGCGCGCGTGGACGAGCTCATTGCCGAACGGGACGTGGCCACCGACCGCGCCGAGCAGCTGCGGCAACGGGCGGCCATCCTGGTCTCGCGCGCGGACGAGGCCACGGCCGAACGCGACGCGGCAACGGCTCGCGCGAAGGCGCTCAGGGAACGGATCGCCACGCTCGGTGCACGCCTGAGCGCGATCACCGCGGAGCGCGACGCCACCAGCGAGCGCACGAAGGCAGCCGAGGAACGGGCCGCCGCCCTCGTTGCGCGCCTGGCCAAGATCACCGCCGAGCGCGACGCGGCCACCGCACGCGCGAAGGCACTCGAGGAACGGGTCTCCGCCCTCGATGCGCGGCTGCGCGAGATCACCGCCGAGCGCGACGCGTCCACCGGGCGCGCGAAGGCAGCCGAGGAACGGGTCACCACCCTCGACGCGCGCGTGCGCGAGATCACCGCCGAGCGCGACGCGGCCGTCGAGCGCGGCAAGGAGATGCGCGACAAGGCCACCACACTCGCCGCCCGTGTCAACGAGCTCACCGCCGAGCGCGACGCGGCCATCGACCGGGCCGAGAACCTG
>JBFHNV010000152.1:0-14767 GCA_041593595.1 Gammaproteobacteria bacterium | reverse complement strand
GTTAACGGCATCCCCCAGGGGCGGCCGGCCACGGGCCGCGGGGACACGCTGTGAACACGTTCCCGTACGCTCGACGGCCGGATCCTGCGGCCGACGGTCCCCGCGACCCGCACCGGACCGGCCTGATCCGAACTCGGATCCGGACGCCCGGGGCACCCCGGGTGATCCATTCCCGCCGGGATTCGGTATCATGCCGGCCGCGTCGGGGCGTAGCGCAGCCTGGTAGCGCACCACAATGGGGTTGTGGGGGTCGGAGGTTCGAATCCTCTCGCCCCGACCAGACAGGATCAGCGGTTCCACGGGACCCGGCCACGTGCCGGGTCCCGTGCGTATGGGCCCTCCCGCGGTCGGCAGCGGCGGTGCGGGGACACGGCCCGGATCCGGGCCGAGGAAGAGGAAGAGGAAATCAAACGATGGCGAGGGGCAACTACCTGTTCACCAGCGAGTCCGTGTCCGAAGGACACCCGGACAAGGTGTGTGATCGCATCTCCGACGGCGTGGTGGACCTGTACCTGGGCGCGGACCCGCACTCCCGGGTGGCGTGCGAGACCCTTGCCACCACCAACCGCATCATCCTAGCCGGCGAGGTGCGGGGCCCGGACAGCATCACCCCCGAGGACATCGAGCAGGTGGCCCGTGCGGCGGTGCGCGAGATCGGCTACGAGCAGGAAGGATTCCACTGGCAGCGTGCCGAGGTGCAGATCCACCTGCACGCCCAGTCGCCGGACATCGCCCAGGGGGTCGACGCAGCGGGCAATAAGGACGAGGGTGCCGGCGACCAGGGGCTGATGTTCGGCTACGCCTGCCGCGAGACCGAGGCGCTGATGCCGGCGCCCATCCACTTCGCCCACCAGATTCTCAAGCGGATGGCGGCGGCGCGCCACGCCGGGCGCGAGCCGAAGCTGGGTCCGGACTCCAAGAGCCAGGTCACGCTGCGCTACGAGGACGGCAAGCCGGTGGCGGCCACCTCGGTGGTGGTGTCCACCCAGCACGCCGAGGGCGTCGCCCAGGACGAGGTTCGCGAGATCGTGCGTCCCTACGTGCTCGAGGTCCTGCCCGAGGGCTGGATGTGCCCGGAGGAAGACTTCTACGTGAACCCCACCGGCAAGTTCGTGATCGGCGGCCCCGACAGTGACTGCGGCCTCACCGGGCGCAAGATCATCGTCGACACCTATGGCGGCGCAGCGCCCCACGGGGGCGGCGCTTTCTCCGGCAAGGATCCCACCAAGGTCGACCGCTCCGCGGCCTACGCGGCGCGCTACCTGGCGAAGAACGTGGTGGCGGCCGGCCTCGCCGAGCGCTGCACCATCCAGGTGGCCTATGCCATCGGGGTCTCCAAGCCGCTGTCCCTGTACGTGGATACCTACGGCACCGGCGAGGTGTCCGAGGAGCGCCTGGAGAAGGCGCTGCGCGCGGTCATGGATCTCTCGCCCCGCGGCATCCGGGAGCACCTGGAGCTGTCGCGGCCCATCTACGCCCGCACCGCCGCCTACGGCCACTTCGGACGCGAGCCCGAGGCCGATGGCGGCTTCTCCTGGGAGCGCACGGACCTGGTGGACGCCCTGAACGCCGCCGTCTGAACCGTGCACGCCCGTCACCATGCCGGCACCGCCGGCCCGACACACGAAAGAGCAATGAGCGAATTCACCGACTACAAGGTCAAGGACATGGCGCTTGCGGACTGGGGCCGCAAGGAGATCACCATCGCCGAGACGGAGATGCCGGGCCTGATGGCGCTGCGCGAGGAGTACGGCGCGGCGAAGCCGCTGGCCGGCGCGCGCATCACCGGCTGCCTGCACATGACGATCCAGACCGCGGTGCTGATCGAGACGCTGACGGCACTGGGCGCCGAGGTGCGCTGGTCGTCGTGCAACATCTTCTCCACCCAGGACCACGCGGCCGCCGCCATTGCCGCGAGCGGGGTGCCGGTGTTCGCCTGGAAGGGCGAGAGCGAGGAAGAGTACTGGTGGTGCATCGACCAGACCGTCGTGGGACGGGACGACTGGCGGCCCAACATGCTGCTGGACGACGGCGGCGACCTCACCGCCGTGATGCACCAGAAGTACGCGGACCTCCTGGCGGACGTGCGCGGCGTGTCGGAGGAGACCACCACCGGCGTGAAGGCGCTCAACAGGATGCAGGCGAAGGGCCAGCTCAAGATGCCGGCCTTCAACGTCAACGACTCCGTCACCAAGTCCAAGTTCGACAACCTCTATGGTTGCCGCGAGAGCCTCGTGGACGGCATCAAGCGCGCCACCGACGTGATGATGGCCGGCAAGCTCGCTGTGGTGGCGGGCTACGGCGACGTGGGCAAGGGCTCGGCGGCGTCGTTGCGCAGCCAGGGCGCGCGGGTGGTGGTCACCGAGATCGATCCCATCTGTGCGCTGCAGGCGGCGATGGAGGGTTACGAGGTGAAGACGATGGACGAGATGGCGCCCCACGGCGATATCTTCGTCACCGCCACCGGCAACGTGGACATCATCACCATCGACCACATGCGGGCCATGAAGGACCGCGCCATAGTGTGCAACATCGGCCACTTCGACTCGGAGATCCAGATCGAGGCGCTGCGCAACCACCCGTGGCACCCGGTGAAGGATCAGGTGGACGAGGTGGAGTTCCCGGACGGCAAGCGCCTCATCGTCCTGGCCCGGGGTCGCCTGGTAAACCTGGGCTGCGCCACCGGCCATCCGAGCTTCGTCATGAGCGCCTCGTTCACCAACCAGGTGCTCGCGCAGATCGAGCTGTGGCGCAACCACGGGCAGTACGAGAACAAGGTCTACGTGCTGCCAAAGCGCCTCGACGAGAAGGTGGCCGCGCTGCACCTGAAGCGCCTGGGCGTGCACCTCACCCAGCTCAACGAGAAGCAGGCGGACTACATCGGCGTGGCCCCCGAGGGCCCGTTCAAGGGCGACGCCTACCGCTACTGAGCCGCCGTCGCGGCGGCGCCTTGGCGGTCTCCCGCAAAGCTGTCATATTCGTCGCGCAGACTCGGCCGGCCCGGGGCGACGCAGGGTCCCGCCCCGATGGAGGGTCCTCGATGCGCACCCGTCAGGCCGCGCGAATCGGCGCGGTGCTTGCCATGCTCGCGTTCCCGGCGGCGGCCACCACCGTCGAGACGACGCTGAGCGTCTACACCGCGCTCGAGGCGGAGGAGCTCGAGAAGTACGCCCAGCGCTTCAACGCGGACCACCCGAACATCCGGATTCAGTGGACCCGCGAGTCCACGGGCATCGTCACCGAGAAGCTGCTCGCCGAGAAGAGCGCCCCCCGGGCGGACGTGATCTGGGGGCTCGCCGTCACCAGCCTGCTGCTCATGAAGGACGAGGACCTGCTCGAGCCCTACGCGCCGGCCGGCCTGGACAAGCTGGATCCCAGGTTCCGGGACCGGGCGGACCCGCCGCACTGGGTGGGGATGGACGCCTGGGTGGCGGCACTGTGCGTGAACACGGTGGAGACGAAGTTCCGCAAGCTGGCCCCGATCACGTCGTGGCAGGATCTCGCCAGTCCCGCGTACCAGGGGCTCGTGGTGATGCCGGACCCGGGCTCCTCGGGCACGGGTTTCATGGTCGTGTCCGGCTGGCTGCAGAAGCTCGGCGAGGAGCAGGGCTGGAAGTTCATGGACGCGCTGCACGGCAACGTCAGCCACTACACCGGCTCGGGCTCCAAGCCCTGCATGCAGGCGGCCCGCGGCGAGGTGCCCGTCGGCATCTCCTTCGCGTTCCGCGCCGCCAGGCTGAAAGCCATGGGGGTGCCGATGGAGATCGTGATTCCGAAGGAAGGCATCGGCTGGGACATGGAGGCGGCCGCCATCGTCAAAGGCACGGGCAAGCTCGAGGCGGCCAGGACCCTCCTCGACTGGTCGATCTCCGAGAAGGCCATGAAGCTCTACAACGAGGGTCACGCGGTCATCGGCATCTCCGCCCTGGCGCGACCGGTGGAGCATTTCCCCGACGGCATCCCCCGGGCCATGATCGAGAACGACTTCGCGTGGGCCGCGAAGAACCGCGCCCGGATCGTCGAGGAATGGCGGCGGCGCTACGGCGCCAAGTCCGAGCCCAAGCCCAAGCCCGAGCCCAAGCCCGAGCCCAGGCCGAAGAGCTGACGCAGTGGCGACGGATCGCCGTCAGGTGAACGAGTGGGGGCAGCCCGTCGGGCCGCCGGTGCCGGGCTGGTCGCCGCCACCACCGCCGCCGCGCGAGACCATGGCGGAACGCTGGTGCCGGGTGGAGCCGCTCGACGCGGATCGCCACGGCGCGGACCTGTTCGCGGCGTTCACGGCGGCCCCGGACACGCGCTCCTGGACCTACCTGCCGCGCGGGCCGTTCCGGGACCGCGCCGACTGCGACGCGTGGGTGGCGGACTGCGCGGCCAGCGCCGACCCCATGTTCCACGCCGTCGTGGATCCGGCGGGCGGTCGCGCTCTGGGCGTGGCGAGCTACCTGCGGATCTCGCCGGGGGCCGGCAGCATCGAGGTGGGCCACATCCACTACGGGCCTGCGCTCATGCGCACGCCCGCTGCCACCGAGGCCATGTATCTGATGATGCGGCGGGCCTTCGATCTGGGCTATCGGCGCTACGAGTGGAAGTGCGACAGCCTCAACGCACCATCGCGCGCGGCGGCACGGCGCCTCGGCTTCTCCTTCGAGGGCGTGTTCCGCCAGGCGCTGGTGTACAAGGGGCGCAACCGCGACACCGCCTGGTACTCGGTCATCGACTCGGAGTGGCCCGCTCTACGGACAGCCTTCAGCCGCTGGCTGGACCCGGCCAACTTCGACGCCGCGGGCGGCCAGCGCGAGTCCCTGTCGGCCCTCACCGCACCGCTGCTGGCCCGCCGCGGCTGAGCGCCCGTGTGGCCCCATCGCCGCCTGGCGTGGCGTCAGGCAATCCGTGCCACCGGCCGTGGCCGCCGGGGATCACGCGCTCTCGCCGGCAGCCTCCTCGAGCAGCCACTCCCGGAAGCGGGCGATCTTCGGTTGCTCGGCGCGCTCCGGGAGGCACACCAGGTAATAGGCGAACTCCGTCGGCAGACTCTGGGCGAAGGGCCGCACCAGGAGGCCCTGGCGCAGCGCATCGTCCGCCAGCACGCCCCGCGCCATGGCCACGCCCTGGCCGTCGATGGCGGCCTGCACCAGCATGCTGCTGTCGGTGAACACGGTGCCGCGGCCCGGATTGACCTCCGGCGAGCCCACCGCGTCCAGCCAGGCGCGCCAGTCGCTGTGGTCGTCGTCGTGCAGCAGGTGCACGCGCGCCAGATCGCGGGGCCGGTCCAGCGGACCGGACGCGTCCAGCAGTGCCGGGCTGCACACGGGAAACAGGTCCTCGCCCAGCAGCCGCCATGACGTGAGGCCCGGGTAGCGCCCGCGGCCGTAACGAATCGCCACGTCCACCTCGCCCTGGGCCAGGTCCGCCAGCCGCGGGGTCGGGTCGATGAGCAGGTCTGCCTCGGGGTGGCGCAGGCGGTAACGCCCCAGGCGCGGCACCAGCCAGCGGGCGGCGAAGCTGGGCAGCACCGACACGGTGAGGGGTGACGTGGCTTCCTGGGCCCGCAGCCGGCGAGTGGCGGCCCGGATCTGCTGGAAGGCTTCCTTCAGGGCCGGCGCATAGACCTGACCCTCGTCGGTCAGACGCAGTGCCCGGTTCAGCCGCCGGAACAGCCTGATGCCCAGATAGTCCTCCAGCGCCTTGACCTGGTGGCTCACGGCCGCCTGGGTCACGTGCAGCTCCTGGGCTGCCCGGGTGAAGCTCAGGTGACGGGCAGCGCACTCGAAGGCGCGGAGGGCGTTCAGGGGTGGCAAGCGATCACTCATGGCCTAAGAATACTAATCCGAATTCGAAGAACCGTCGTTTGTCCGGAAACCTCGATGGAGATAGTTTGCTGCCATGGAAACGGTGCGGCTCCGGCAGATGCCGCTCTATTCAGGTTAGAAAATCTAGGGAGAATCGGCGATGAACACAAGCGTTCTGCAGCGCCCCGCGGTCCGCCTCGGTGGCGGCGGTGTGGTCAAGTTGCTGGGCACCTGGTCGCGGCGCATGCGCGAACGTGCCGCCCTCGCCGCCCTGGACGACCGGGTGCTCGAGGACATTGGCCTGACCCGCAAGCAGGTGGAGACGGAGGCCGCCAAGCCGTTCTGGCGGGCATGACGCCGTGACCCGATGCCCGCGGCCCGGGCATCGGGCATCCGGTCCGCACGCGCCGCGACGGTGAGCCTCCGCGTCCGCGGCGCGCCGCGGCAGGCAGGCGTCGCCGCCGCCTAAATCCCGCAGCCTGTCATCTCCCATCCTTCGCGCGCCCTCGGCGGGGTGCGTTGCGGTGCCGTGCCGCTGGCCCGGGGGACACCCGGGCGGCGCTCGTGTACCTTTCCACGTCCGCCTCATCCGACACCCTGGCGCGCCGGCGCTGGCGGACATCCGGCACTGCCGCATGCCCTCGAACGGAGCCCCGTCCATGTTCTGCGCTGGCGCGTCCCTTGCCGATTTCGATGCGGAGCTGTTCAACGCCGTGCGCGCCGAGGCCCGCCGCCAGGAGGACCACATCGAGCTCATCGCGTCGGAGAACTACGCGAGCCCCAACGTGCTGGCGCTGCAGGGCTCGCTGCTCACCAACAAGTACGCCGAGGGCTACCCCGGCCGTCGCTACTACGGCGGCTGCGAGCACGTGGACGTGGCAGAGCGCCTGGCCATCGAGCGCGCCAAGGCACTGTTCGGCGCCGATTACGCCAACGTGCAGCCCCACTCGGGCTCCTCGGCCAATGCCGCCGCGTACATGGCGCTCCTGGAACCCGGCGACACGCTGCTCGGCATGAGCCTCGACCACGGCGGGCACCTGACCCACGGCGCAAAGGTGAACTTCTCCGGGCGCGTGTACCGGGCGGTGCAGTACGGCCTCGATCCGGACAGCGGCGAGATCGACTACGAGGAGGTGGAGCGCCTGGCCCACGAGCATCGGCCGAGAATGATCGTGGCGGGCTTCTCCGCGTACTCGCGGGTCATCGACTGGCAGCGCTTCCGCGACGTCGCCGACGCGGTGGGGGCGTGGCTGCTGGTGGACATGGCTCACGTGGCGGGCCTGGTGGCCACCGGGCTCTATCCGAACCCGGTGCCCGTTGCCGACGTGGTGACCAGCACCACCCACAAGACGCTGCGCGGCCCGCGCGGCGGGCTGATCCTGGCGCGTGCGAACCCCGACGTGGAGAAGCGGCTCAACTCCCGCGTCTTCCCGGGGCTGCAGGGCGGCCCGTTGATGCACGTCATCGCGGCCAAGGCGGCGGCCTTCAAGGAAGCCATGTCGCCGGAGTTCCGGCGCTACCAGGAGCAGGTGCTCGCCAACGCCCGGGCCATGGCGGAGATCTTCGGCCAGCGCGGCTTCCCGGTGGTCTCCGGGGGCACCGACAACCACCTCATGCTGGTGAGCCTGGTGGCCAAGGGGGTCACCGGCAAGGCCGCCGACGCGGCCCTCGGGCACGCTCACATCACCGTGAACAAGAACGCGGTGCCCAACGATCCGCAGCCGCCGATGGTCACCAGCGGCATCCGGGTGGGCACGCCGGCGGTGACCACGCGAGGGTTCGCGGAGGACGAGGTGCGCGACGTGGCGCGCTGGATGTGCGACATCATGGAGGATCCGCAGGACCCCGGCGTGCAGCATCGGGTGCGTGATCAGGTGGCCGGCCTGTGCACGCGCTTTCCCGTCTACGCGGACGGCGCCTGACGCCGGGCGGCGGGCAGGAGCAGGCACCCATGGCCGTCAGCGTGTTCGACCTGTTCAAGGTGGGGATCGGCCCGTCCAGCTCCCACACCGTCGGGCCCATGCGCGCAGCACGCACGTTCGTTGCAGGGCTCGCCCGCGACGGCCTGCTGGGGCGCACGGCCCGCGTGCGCGCCGAGCTGTTCGGCTCCCTGGGCGCCACCGGCAAGGGGCACGGCAGCGACAAGGCGGTGCTCCTGGGGCTCGAGGGCGAGGTACCGGAACAGGTGGACCCGGCGGCGATCCCCGGGCGGCTGGCGGCGCTGCGCGAGCGGGGGCGCATCCGGCTGCTGGGCGAGCACGAGGTGGCTTTCGACGAGGCCGAGGACCTGGTGTTCCACCGCCGCAAGAGCCTGCCCCACCACCCCAACGGCATGCGATTCGCCGGCCTGGATGTCGCGGGCGAGGTCCTGCGCGAGCGGGTGTACTACTCCGTGGGCGGCGGCTTCGTGGTGGACGAGAGCGCTGCCGGGGCGGATCGCATCAAGGCGGACGACACGCCGCTGCCGCACCCGTTCAGCAGCGGCGACGCGCTCATTGCCCGCTGCCGCGAGACGGGCCTGCCCATCAGCTCCCTGATGATGGTCAACGAGCAGTCCTGGCGGCCGCGCGAAGCGGTGCGCGCGGGACTGCTCGAGATCTGGCGCGTGATGCAGGAGTGCGTCAACGCCGGCTGCGAGGCGGAGGGGATCCTGCCCGGCGGCATGAAGGTGCGCCGGCGCGCTGCCGCGTTCCGCCGCCGGTTGCGCAGCGAGCGCGACGACGCCTCGGGCATGGCCGCCATGGACTGGGTCAACCTGTACGCGCTGGCGGTGAACGAGGAGAACGCCGCCGGAGGGCGCGTGGTCACCGCCCCCACCAACGGGGCGGCGGGCATCGTGCCCGCGGTGCTCCACTACTATCGCGACTTCTGCCGCGGCTATGACGAGGACGGCGTGGTGCGCTTCCTTCTCACCGCGGGCGCCATCGGCATCCTCTACAAGGAGAACGCATCCATTTCCGGCGCCGAGGTGGGCTGCCAGGGCGAGGTGGGATCGGCGTGCTCCATGGCGGCGGCGGGGCTCGCCGAGGTGCTGGGGGGCACTCCGGAGCAGGTGGAGAATGCGGCCGAGATCGGCATGGAGCACAACCTGGGCCTCACCTGCGATCCGGTGGGTGGCCTGGTGCAGGTGCCCTGCATCGAGCGCAACGCCATCGCCGCGGTGAAGGCCATCAACGCCGCGCGCCTGGCGCTGCGCGGCGACGGCACCCACTTCGTGTCCCTCGACAAGGTCATCAAGACCATGCGCGAGACCGGAGCCGACATGAAGACGAAGTACAAGGAGACGGCCCGTGGCGGTCTTGCGGTCAACGTCATCGAGTGCTGATGCGCCGGTCTCCGTCGACGCTTGGATCGAATGAACCACGGAGGCACAGAGGGCACAGAGGGGCAGTCAGGTTTGCAGGGACGAGCCAGCTCGAGAACCATGAAGTTCTCTGTGCCCTCTGTGTCTCTGTGGTTGAATTAGCAGGCGCGTCCAACCGCAAGACAGCCGGATTCGAGCATTGCCGCCGATGACGAAGTACTCGATCTTCTCCCTGCTCAGGAACGCGCTCTCCTACCACGAGAACTGGCAGGAGGCGTGGCGCTCGCCGGAGCCGAGGAAGCGCTACGACGTGGTGATCGTGGGCGGCGGTGGCCATGGGCTCGCCACCGCGTACTACCTGGCGAAGAATCACGGCATCACTGACGTGGCGGTGCTGGAGAAAGGCTGGATCGGCGGTGGCAACACCGGCCGCAACACCACCATCTGCCGCTCGAACTACCTGTGGGACGAGAGCGCGCGGCTCTACGAGCACGCGCTGAAGCTCTACGAGGGGCTCAGCCAGGAGCTCAACTACAACATCATGTTCAGCCAGCGCGGGGTGATGAACCTGGCGCACAACCTGCACGATCTCCGCGAGCTGTCGCGGCGGGTGAACGCGAACCGGCTGAACGGCATCGACTCGGAGATTCTCGCGCCGGCGGAGATCGAGCGCCTGTGCCCGATCCTCAACGTGTCGCCCGCGTCGCGCTACCCCGTGCTGGGCGCGTCGCTCCAGCGCCGCGGCGGCACGGCGCGTCACGACGCGGTGGCGTGGGGCTTCGCGCGCGGCGCGGACGCCCGCGGGGTGGACATCATCCAGAACTGCGAGGTCACCGGAATCCGGCGCAAGGGCGGAGCCGTGGAGGGCGTGGAGACCAGCCGCGGCTTCATCGGCGCCGGCAAGGTGGGGGTGGTCGTGGCGGGTCACGCCAGCGTGCTCGCCGAGATGGCAGACCTCAGGCTGCCCATCGAGAGCCATCCCCTGCAGGCGCTGGTGTCGGAGCCGGTCAAGCCCGTGCACCACACGGTGGTCATGTCCAACGCGGTGCACGTGTACGTCAGCCAGTCGGACAAGGGCGAGCTGGTGATCGGGGCGGGCATCGACGGCTACAACAGCTATGCC
Source organism: Gammaproteobacteria bacterium (assembly GCA_041593595.1). Classification (GTDB taxonomy): domain Bacteria; phylum Pseudomonadota; class Gammaproteobacteria; order HK1; family HK1; genus JBFHNV01. Next base: position 4,551 of record JBFHNV010000152.1, on the reverse strand, counting down.
CAGCGCGGCAGCTTCCCGGTGATCGAGCACCAGATGGGTGCCCTGGTGGAGCTGTTTCCCATCTTCTCCCGGCTGCGGATGCTGCGCTCCTGGGGCGGCATCGTGGACGTGTGCCCGGATGCGAGTCCCATCATCTCGAAGACGCCGGTGAAGCACCTGTACTTCAACTGCGGCTGGGGTACCGGCGGCTTCAAGGCCACCCCGGGATCCGGCTGGGTGTTCGCCCACACCATCGCCCGCGACGAGCCCCACGAGATCAACGCGCCATTCACCCTGGACCGCTTCGTCACCGGCAAGCTCATCGACGAGCACGGCGCCGCCGCCGTCGCCCACTGATGCGTGGTGGTGCGCCGTGAACTCCGGCAACGAACCACAGAGACACGGAGGACACGGAGAATTCGGTTCTTCTGGAGAGCGGCTACGTGTTCTCGAGTCCTTTCTTGTCTTCTCTGTGCCCTCTGTGCCTCTGTGGTTAATCAAACAAGACCTGTTCAGCGAATGCTCCTGATTGAATGCCCGCACTGCGGACCGCGCGACGAGTCGGAGTTCACCTGCGGCGGCGAGGCGCACATCGCGCGCCCGGAGGATCCGTTCGCGCTGGACGACGCCGCGTGGGCGGACTATCTCTTCATGCGCAGCAACCCGCGAGGGACGCACTACGAGCGCTGGGTGCACGCCCAGGGCTGCCGGCGCTGGTTCAACGTGTGCCGGGACACGGTGAGCCACGCGATCCTGGCGGTGTATCCCATGGGTGAGCCGCCCCCGGACCCGGCCGCAGGGGCAGGGCGGTGAACCAGCCCTGGCGCACCTTCACCGGCGGGCTGGTCGATCGCGATCGGCCGCTGGCGTTCCGCTTCAACGGGCGCGACTACACGGGCTTCGCCGGCGACACCCTGGCGTCGGCGCTGCTGGCAGCGGGCGTGCACCTGGTGGGGCGCAGCTTCAAGTACCACCGCCCGCGCGGCATCGTGAGCGCCGGCTCCGAGGAGCCCAATGCCCTGGTGCAGCTGGAGACCGGCGGCTACACCCAGCCGAACCTGCGCGCGACCCAGGTGGAGCTCTACGAGGGCCTGAGCGCCGCGAGCCAGAACTGCTGGCCGTCGGTGGAGCTCGACGTGGGCGCGGTGAACAACCTGCTGTCGCGGGCGTTCCCGGCGGGCTTCTACTACAAGACCTTCATGTGGCCGCCGGGCCTGTGGATGAAGTACGAGGAGCTCATACGGCGCGCGGCGGGGCTCGGCAAGGCGCCGCAGGCGCCCGACCCGGACGTGTACGACAAGATGCACGCTCACTGCGACGTGCTGGTGGCGGGCGGCGGGCCCGCGGGCCTGGCCGCCGCCCTGGCCGCGGCGCGCACCGGCGCGCGGGTGATCCTCGCCGACGAGCAGGCCGAGACCGGCGGCATGCTGCTGGGCACCCGCGAGCGCATCGACGACGCCCCGGGCCACGAGTGGGCGCGCGCGGCCACCGCCGAGCTCGCCGCCATGGACAACGTGCGGGTGCTCACCCGCACCACGGTGTTCGCCTACTTCGACCACAACTACCTGGCGCTGGTGGAACGGGTGCACGACCACCTGCCGCCCGGGTCGATGCCCGGGCGGGCGCGCCAGCGGCTGTGGAAGGTGCGCGCGAAGGAGGTGGTGCTGGCCACCGGCGCCCACGAGCGGCCCCTGGTGTTCCGCAACAACGACCTGCCGGGAATCATGCTGGCGTCGGCGGCGCGGACCTACGTCAACCGCTACGCGGTGCGGCCCGGCGATCGGGCGGTGGTGTGCACCAACAACGACAGCGCCTGGGACGCGGCTCTGGATCTCAGCGACGTGGGCGTGCTCGTGTGCATCGCCGACGCGCGCCCCCAGCCGCCGGCGGATCTGCGCGACGCCGCGCGCGATCGGGGGATCGAGGTGCTCGCCAACCATGCGGTGGTGGCCGCCTACGGGGCGAAGCGCCGGGTGCACCGGGTGGAGGTGGCGGCGCTGGACGGCAGCGGCCGCGCGCTGGCGGGCCACCGCCGGCCCATGTCCTGCGATCTCGTGTGCATGTCCGGCGGCTGGAGTCCCGCGGTGCACCTGCACTCCCAGTCCCGGGGCAAGGTGGTGTTCGACCCCGAGCGCGCCTGCTTCGTGCCCGGGGAGCCGGTGCAGGCGGAGCGCTCGGCGGGTGCCGCCAACGGCACCTTCGAGCTGGACTTCGTCCTCGCCGAGGGGCGCGAGGCGGGCAAGACGGCCGCGGCCGCCGCCGGCCACCGCCGCCGCGGCGGCGGCGCGTCCCCGAAGGTGGACGCGCGGCGCACCCTGCCCATGCGCCCCCTGTGGCAGGTCCCGCTGCCGCCGGGCATGCGGGCGGACAAGAGCTTCGTGGACTTCCAGAACGACGTCACCGCTGCCGACATCCGGCTCGCGGCCCGCGAGGGCTACCGCTCGGTGGAGCACACCAAGCGCTACACCACCACCGGAATGGGCACCGACCAGGGCAAGACCAGCAACGTCAATGCCCTGGCCATCCTGGGCGACGCCTTGCGGCGCGACATCCCCGAGGTGGGGGTGACGACGTTCCGTCCGCCGTACACGCCGGTGACCTTCGGCGCGCTGGCGGGCCGCGACCTGGGCGCGCTCATGGACCCGGTGCGCCGCACGCCCATGCACACCTGGCACGCCGCCCACGGCGCCCTGTGGGAGGACGTGGGCCAGTGGAAGCGGCCCTGGTACTACCCGCGCGCCGGCGAGTCCATGCGCGAGGCCGTGAGCCGCGAGTGCCTCGCGGCGCGTAACGCGGTGGCCATCCTCGATGCCTCGACGTTGGGCAAGATCGACATCCGCGGGCCCGACGCGGCGGAGCTGCTCAACCGCGTCTACACCAACGGCTGGAAGTCGCTGGCCCCGGGGCGCTGCCGCTACGGCCTCATGTGCACCGAGGACGGCATGGTGTTCGACGACGGCGTGACGCTGCGCCTGGACGAGGACCGCTACCTGATGCATACCACCTCGGGCAACGCGGCGCGCGTGCTCGGCTGGCTCGAGGAGTGGCTGCAGACCGAGTGGCCCCAGCTGCGGGTCTACTGCAACTCGGTCACCGAGCAGTGGGCCACCGCGAGCATCTGCGGGCCCTTCGCCCGCCGCCTGCTGGCCGAGCTCACCACCGACATCGATCTCGCGCCCGAGGCGTTTCCCCTCATGAGCTGGCGCGCGGGCACCGTGGCGGGGCTGTCCGCAAGGGTGATGCGCATCTCCTTCACCGGCGAGCTGTCCTTCGAGATCAATGTCGCCGCCGATCACGGTCTGGCGCTTTGGACCGCGCTCGTCCACGCCGGAGAGAAGTACGGCATCACCCCCTTCGGCACCGAGACCATGCACGTGCTGCGGGCGGAGAAGGGCTTCATCATCGCCGGCCAGGAGACCGACGGCACGGTGACGCCCCTGGACCTGGGGCTGGAGAAGATGGTGAGCAAGGCCAAGGACTTCATCGGCCGGCGATCGCTGGCGCGCGCCGACTGCCTGCGCGAGGACCGCAAGCAGCTCGTGGGGCTGCGTACGGCCGATCCGCAGGAGGTGCTCCCGGAGGGCGCGCAGATCGCGGCTGCGCCCCCGGGACAGCCGCCGGTGCCGATGATCGGCCACGTGACCTCCAGCTACTGGAGCGCCAACCTGGAACACTCCATCGCCCTGGCCCTGGTGCGGGGTGGGCGCGCGCGTCACGGCGAGACCGTGTGGCTGCCGCTGGAGCGCGACGTGGCGAAGGCCACCGTGTGCGAGCCGGTGTTCCTGGATCCGGCGGGGGAGCGGATGCATGGCTGAGGGGTGGCGTCGCCAGCACGCGCTGGCGCATCGGGCGCTGGATGCGCGCCGCCCGGCGCCGGACACGGACGCGGGTGTGCGCCTGTGGCTGGAGCCGGCCGCGGCGCAGCTGTGCCTGCGCGGGGACGGCGGCGGCGGCCTGGCCGCCGCGGTGAAGCGGGTGCTGGAGCTGCCCCTGCCGGTGGCGGCCAACACCGTTTCCGGCACGGACGGCCGGCGCATCCTGTGGCTGGGCCCGGACGAATGGCTGGCGGTGTGCCCGGGGGAGGACGCGGCGGCGCTGGCCCGGGCGCTGGAGGATGCGCTCGCGGGGATGCATGCCCTGGTGAGCGACGTGAGCTCGAGCCGGGCCGTCATCGGGCTCGAAGGGTCCGCGGCACGCCAGGTGCTCATGAAGGGCTGCAGCCTGGACCTGGACCCGGTGGCGTTCGCGGCGGGCCGCTGCGCCCAGACGGCGCTGGCCCGCGCCCACATGCTGCTGCACCAGGTGAGCGATACGCCGCGCTACCACGTCTACGCCCACCGCAGCTTCGCGGACTACGTGTTCGCGTGGCTGGAGGACGCGGCGTCCGAGTTCGGGGTGGTGGTGGGGGGGCCCTGAGAAGAGACGACGGGTACAGCGTGGCAATCGGTCCATGCCGACCGCGTGGCGGCGGAGAGAGGCCGGGGCCGATGCGCCACGCCGTGAACCCGTCCATGGGGGCTTGTATGTTGCCTGCGTCCTGGTCGTGTGTGATCAAGACAGCCGGGGTGGGAG
>JBFHNV010000151.1:0-14898 GCA_041593595.1 Gammaproteobacteria bacterium | reverse complement strand
GCCCGGTGGCCGCCGAGCCAGGCCATGCTCTCCAGCAGCAGGGGCAGGAAGGCCGGATCCAGGGGCAACCCGCTCCAGGCGGGATCCGCGGCGGTGGTGACCACGAGGACCCGGCCGGCCCCGTGCTCCCGCGCGACCAGCGCCGGCGCGCCGTCCTCGTAGCGCGCCAGCACCGTGTCACCGGGCCCCGGCGCCACCTCCCGGTAGCGCCACACGGGGATCCCGGCCAGCGCCTCACCCCCCGGCCCGGCCACCACCGGATGGGCGTTCGCCGGCGACGCGAAGGCCGTGTCCGCCGTCACCAGGGGTCCGGCGGCGGCGCCCACCAGGGGGGCCCCGGCCGCGGGCGCGCCCTCGCCGGCCAGCACCAGCAGCCCGGCCCCGGCCGCCACCCGTTCGTCGAGAGCGCCCGCGGCGGCCGGGTCCTCCGGCGCGACACCCTCGAGCACCACCACGTCGGCGGCGGACAGCGCGCCGGCGGTGAGCTGCGCCGCCGGGATACGCTCGTGCACCACCCGCGGCACCCGGGCCTGGGCCAGTGCCGCCGGCAGGTGCGGTCCCGAGTCCGGCGGGGCCACGGACACCACCCGCAGCGCCCGCGGCGGCGCGATCACCAGGTAACGCGCGTCGTCCGCCGGGAGGGCGTCGGCTCCGTCCAGCGCCAGGCGTACCCGGGTCGGCCGGTCCGCCGCCGGGAACACGGGCACTGCCAGGTCCAGGTGCCCGCCCGGCGGCAGCGACACGGGCTGCACGCCGGCGTCAAGCCCGTCCACGCGGACCTGCAGCGTGGCGGACGCGGCCTCGCCCCCGGTGTTGGCGACGCGGGCCCGCAGCACCACCCGCCCCCCCGCATCGTCCGCCGCCGGGTCGCGCCATGCCCCCAGCAGCGACAGGTTGGCGGGCAGCGGCCCGCCCACGGTCGCGAGCTCCAGGTCGATCCCCTCCGGCAGCCGGGGATCCGCCGGCAGGCCGGCGGACTGCAGGTCGCTCACCAGCACCACGCGGCGCACACGCGCCGGGCTGCCCGCCAGCACCGCCGCGGCACTCTGCAGGGCCCGGGGAAGATCGGTGCCGCCGTGACCCGGCGCCGCCGCGCCCAGGGCCCGGCGCGCCGCGTCGGCCCCTGCCTCCGGCCCGCTCAGGATGCGCGGCGTGTCGTCGAAGGCCACCAGCGCCACCCGTCCGTCGGCGGCGGCGTCCAGGGCCGCCGCGGCCGCGGCGCGGGCGGCGTCGAAGCGCTCCGCCAGGCCCATGCTGGCGGACACGTCCAGCAGCACCACCGTGTCGCGCCGCCCCGCCGGCGCGCCGTCCTCGTACACCGGGTGCGGGCCGGCGAAGGCCAGCACCAGCGCGAGCAGGGCCAGGGCCCGCAGCGCCAGCAGCACGCGGTCCTTCAGCCGCCGCCGCGCACGGGCGGAGAACGGCACCCGACTGAGGAACATGAGCGAGGGGAAGCCGCGCCCGGCACGGTCCTCGTGGCGGGCCAGATGGGCGATCACCGGGATCGCCAGGGCGGCGGCCGCCGCCAGCAGCCAGGGGGCGGCGAAGGCGATGCCGGTCATCGCGCGCGGCCCCGCTTCTCGCGCTGGCTCAGGAACCGGAACAGGGCATGGTCCAGGGGCGCGGTGGTGTCCAGGGACGTGAACTCGATGTCGCGGGCGGCGCAGCCGTCCGCCAGCGCGGTCAGGTGCTCTGCCAGCAGCGCCCGGTAGCGCGCACGCACCCGCGCCGGCACCACCGGCATGCGCTCGCCGGTCTCCAGGTCCACCAGCACCTGGGCCCCGTCCAGGGACAGGTCCCGCTCCACCGGATCCAGCACCTGGAACACGATCACCTCGTGGCCGCGGGCGCGCAGGCCGCCCAGGGCGCGGCATGCGGCGTCCGCGTCCAGGTAGAGATCCGACACCACCACCACGATGCCGCGGCGGGTCAGCGCCGCGCCCAGCCGATCGCAGGCACGGGCCAGATCCGCCCCCGCCACCGGCGTCACCCGCTCCAGCGCCGCCACCACCGCGTCGCGCCGTCCCGCTGCCGGCGGCACCATCTCCACCAGGTCCGAGGCGAAGGTGGCCAGCCCCACCCGGTCCCGCTGGCGGGTGCCCAGATGCGCCAGGCTCGCCACCAGCATGCGCGCGTAGTCCAGCTTCGGGACGCCCGCGTGGCCGAACTCCATGGAGCGGGACACGTCCAGCGCCAGCACCAGGTCGGCGTTGGTCTCCGCCTCGAAGGTCTTCACGTGGATGCGGTCGGTGCGCGCGAACAGCCGCCAGTCGATGCGGCGCACGTCGTCACCGGGGGTGTAGGCCCGGTGCTCGGCGAAGTCCGTGGACACCCCGAGATACAGCGCCCGGTGCAATCCGCTGACGAAGCCGTCCACCGTGCCGCGGGCGATGAGATCCAGGTTGCCGATGCGGGCGAGCACCGCCGGGTCCAGGAAGCGCGGCGCGGCGGTGAGCCCGCCGGGCCGGTCCCGGGCGCTGGCGGCGCCGAGGCTCATGGCAGCTCCGGCTCCGGCACGGCCTCCAGCAGCCGCTTCACGATCTGCTCGCTGTCCACACGTTCCGCCTCGGCGTGGAAGTTGCGCAGGATGCGGTGGCGCAGCACCGGCAGCGCCAGGGCGCGCACGTCCTCGTGACCCACGTGGGCGCGGCCGCGCACCAGCGCCCGGGCCTTGCCCCCCAGCACCAGGGTCTGGGCCGCGCGCACGCTGGCTCCGTAGGCCAGCCACTCGTTGACGAAGTCCGGTGCCTCCGGGTTGCCGGGGCGCGTGGCCCGCACCAGGGCCAGGGCGTAGCGTCCCACGCTCTCCGCCAGGGGCACGCGACGCACCAGCGACTGGTAGGCCAGCAGCCGCTCGCCCGTGAGCACCGGGCGCACCTCCTCGCCGCCTTCGGTGGTGGTGGCCCGCACCACGTCCATCTCCGCGTCGGCGGGCAGGTAGCCCAGCTGGATCTCGAACAGGAAGCGATCGAGCTGCGCCTCCGGCAGGGGGTAGGTGCCCTCCAGCTCGATGGGGTTGCGGGTGGCGAACACGAAGAACGGCCGGTCCAGGACGTAGGTCTTGCCCTGCACGGTGACGCGGCGCTCCTGCATGGCCTCCAGCAGCGCCGCCTGGGTCTTGGGTGGCGTGCGGTTGATCTCGTCGGCGAGCACGATGTTGGCGAACACGGGCCCGGGCGCGAAATGGAACTCTCGCCGCCCGGTCTGCGGGTCCTCCTGCACCAGGTCGGTCCCGGTGATGTCCGAGGGCATCAGATCCGGGGTGAACTGGATGCGCGAGAAGGTGAGCGCCAGGGCGTCCGCCACCGTGTGCACCAGCAGCGTCTTGGCGAGACCCGGCACGCCCACCAGCAGCGAGTTGCCGCCGGCCAGCAGGGTGAGCAGCGTGAGCTCCACCGCCTCGTCCTGGGCCAGCACCCGCTTGCCGATCTCGGCGCGCAGCCGGGCGTAGTCCTCCACCAGCGAGTCCGCCAGGGCGGCGTCGTCCCCGCCCGGCACGGCTGCCGGCGCCACGTGATCGTTCATCGTCGTTGCCTCTCCTCGGCAGGGGATGCGGCGGGCGCCGCCAGCCGCGCGCGCACCGTCAGCAGGAGCTCCAGCCCGTCCTCGAACAGTGGCGCGTGCTCCAGCGCCGCGAGGATCTCCCGGCGCGCGCCCTCGTCGTCGCCGGTACGGCTGGCCGCCACGGCAAGACGATAGCGCGCCTGCACCGGATCCACAGGCCCCAGCGCCACCACCGCGGCCCGCTCGCGGCGTGCCGCCGCCCAGTCGCGACGGGCCTCGTGGGCCTCCGCCAGGCGGCGGTGCAGCGCCGGGTCGAAGGGCTGGATGAGCAGCGCGCGGGCCAGGGCATCCGCCTCGCCGGCGGCGTCGCCCAGGGCCGCCCGGGCGTCCGCCAGGGCCACCACCGCGTCCAGGTCGTCGGCGTCCACCGCTGCCCGCGCCGCCAGGGCCGCGGCCTCCGCGGCGCGGTCACCGCGGCGCCGGTAGACCTCCGCCAGCAGGCCGTGGGGCCCGTGGGGCCCCGCGTGGCCGGGCACCAGGGTGCGAGCCTCCAGGAGCGGCGTCTCCGCGGCGTCCAGGTCGCCGGCCTCCAGGGCTTCCCGGGCCGTGCGCAGCAGCCCCGCGTAGCGGCTCGTGCCCTCACCGCCCGCCGGCACGGCCAGGGCCGCCAGGGCGTCGGCGAAGCGCTCCCGCAGGTAGCGGTCGAAGGCGGCGTCGAACTCGGCAGGCGCCAGGCCCAGCACCGCCGGCAGCAGCGTCTCGGTGCGTGCCCCGTCCCGGTAGCCTACGAGCAGCGCTCGCAGGGCCTCGTCGCCATGGTCGCGCTCGATCATCGCCACCACCAGCCCTGCCTGCAGATACGCGTGACCCAGGCCCTCGGGGCTGGCGGGCCGCAGGAAGGACGCGTTCAGGCGGCTGGCCGGCGCCAGGCGCCCGTCCAGGTACGCCTGCAGGAAGCCCGGACCCACGTCCTGACCCCAGCCCACGCGGGCCCGGTGCTCGTCGTCCACCGCCATGCCCTCTGCCAGCCAGCGCGGCGCGCGGCCCCGGGACAGGGCCAGCTGGAAGGTGTGGCCCAGCTCGTGCCACAGCACGGAGCCCCAGTTGAAGGGCCCCGAGGGGTTGGCCATGGGCGCGTCCAGCACCACCGTGGGCCCGAAGGACACCCCCAGCAGATCGATACCGGCCACGCCCAGGGTGCGCACGGACAGATCGTCGTGCTCCGGGTGCACCTCGATGCGTACCGGTCGCAGGGGCTCCACCCGGTAGCGCCGGGCGTGGGCGTCCCAGGCGGCCTCCGCCAGCGGCAGCTGGTGCGGCGCCAGCACCGCCGCCTGGTCGGCCCGCGCGGTCAGCACGAAGCGCCCCCGCTCCACCACCGCGTAGTCGTCCATGGCGTCCAGCAGGTCCAGGGTGTTCTTCGCCCAGACGTTGAACGGGTCGCCGCGAAACGCCCGCTCCAGGCTGTCCCGGGCAGCGGCCACCTGACCCAGGCGCAGCCGGTTCATGCCCAGCAGGGCGTGGGCCCGCCAGTGGCGCGGATCCACGTCCACCGCCCGCGTGGCGTAGCGCACCGCGTCGGCGTAGCGGCGCTGGTCCGCCGCCAGCTCCGCCAGGGTCACCCAGGCCTCTGCGTCGCGCGGGGCGACCAGCGCCACCAGGTCCATGAGCGCATGCATCGCCGCGTCGTCGCCATCGCCATCCGCCAGCGCGGCCAGCAGGCTGAGCGCCTCGGGGGAGCGGGGGTTCACCGCCAGGGCCGCCTCCAGCTCGCCGCGGGCCGCGTCCGGGTCCTGCTCCTCCGCCAGCAGGCGGGCCAGGAACACTCGCGAGTCCACCCGGCCCGGCGCCGCCGCCACGGCGGCGCGGGCCGCGTCCACGGCCCCCGCCCCGTGGTCGAAGTGCAGGCTGCGGGCCAGTCCCAGCAAGGCCACCGGGTCGCCGGGGTCCAGGGCCAGCGCCTCCTGGAACAGGGGCAGCGCCTCGGCGTTGTTGTAGCTGGCGAGCAGCAGCCCCCCCAGCGCCGCCCGCGGCGCCGGATCCTCGGGGGCCCGGGCCATGGCCTCCTCGTAGAGCCTGAGCGCCGTGCGCCGCAGCGCCGGGTCGCCGTGCCCCAGGGCCCGCGCCGCCGCCGCCACCGCCATCAGCTCCCGGGGATCCTCCACCCCGCCACCGCGCCAGGCGTTCATGACCGCACTCCAGCCGACCTCCGCGGCCGTGGTGTCGCCGGTGCGCGCTTCGACGGCCGCTGCCGCCACCCGCGTCGACAGGGGCCGCGGCGCATCCAGGGCAAGGGCGCGCCGGTAGGCGGCCAGCGCGCCGGCGTCGCGTCCCCGGGCGGCCAGGGAATCGCCCAGCAGGTGCCAGGCGCCGCCGTCGTCGGGATGCGTGTCCAGGTGCGCCTCCAGCAGCGTCTGCGCCTGCGCCCAGCGGGCCGCCTGCAGCGCCACGCGGGCACTTTCCAGGTCCGCCCGCGCCGGTGACGGCAGCGCCATGCACACGGCCAGGGCGAGGGCCGGAGCCGCCACCCGCACCGCGGCACCGAGCAGGCCCACGGCGGCCCGGAAGGCGCTCATGGCACGACCTCGCGCAGGGCCCGGCGGTTCAGGGCCAGGGACACCAGCAGCTCCTCCAGCGCCGCCAGGTAGCCCTCGGGACTCAGGGCGGCACGCTGGCGGCGCAACGCCGCGATGCGGGTCACCAGGTCCCGGGCCTCGCGCTCCAGGGCCAGCATTCGCGGGCTCGCCGTGCCCGGTGCGGCCACCGCCGCCAGGTGGAAGCGCGCCGCGGCGAAGCCGTCCCCGTCACCGTCGGCGGCCGGCTCGCGGCTGCCGCGGCCGTCGCCGTCGTCCTCGAGCACGGCATGCTCGGTGGCGATCTGCTGGCGGCCGGAGTACTCGCGGGCGGTCTCCCGGGCGGCGTAGTGGAACGCCTCCAGCAACGACACCCGACCATCGCGATCCGCGTCCGCCGCGCGCCCCCCGTAGGCGGCCACGAAGTGCCCGGCGAAACGCGTGTGGTCGTTCTCGGCGCTGCGCGCCGTGGCGGTGATCACCACCCGCCCCGGCCGTGCCAGCACCGGCGCGAAGGGGGCGCTGGCCGGCGCGGTGTTGACCACCGCCAGCGGCCGCTCGCCGGCGCCGTCCAGGGCCTCCGCCAGGTCCGCGGCGGAGAGATCCGGCCCCGGCAGGTTGAACAGGGCGCGGCCGTCCCGGGCCGTGCCGTGGCCGAGGAGCAGGATGAGCACCGGCGCGTGGGCCGGCTCCGTGCGCAGCAGGCGCGCGACAGTGTCCAGCACCGTCTCGCGGCGCGACTGGCCGGCGCAGCGCCCGGGGTCCCGCGCCGGTGTCTCGCACAGCCACGTCACCTGCGCCGGGGCCAGTCCCAGGGGGTCCGCCGCCGCGTCCAGCATCTGGAGCGCCCAGCTCCGGAACGCCTCGCTGAAGGTCTCCTCGCCGCCGATGCCGCTCACCACCAGCAGGCGCGCGCCCTCGCCGCCGGCGCCGACGATGGCATCGCCGCGGGCGGCGGCAGTGGCCTCGGGGCGAACGTCACCGGCGGCATCGCCGGGGGCGCCGGCAGTGGCCTCGGCACGGGCGCCGATGGTGGCCCCCGCTCCGGGGGCGACGGGCGCCAGGGCGAGGATCAGGAGCGTGCGCCCGACAACGGATCGCGCGGCGGACCTCACGGCAGCCTCCGGCGGCGGCGCAGCCACCACTCGGCGCAGGCCAGCGCCAGCACCGCAAGCAGCAGCACCGGCAGGTTCCACAGCTCCACCCGCCGCCACGCCTCGCCGGGTGGCAGCGTGGCGGCCACCCGCTCGGCGATGCCCGCGGCGTCCTCCAGGCGACGGTAGCTGCCCCCGGTCTCCCGGGCGATGCGCTCCAGGAACGCCGCGTCCAGCCCGGCGCGGGCGAACTCCTCGCCGGCCGCCGTCACCAGCACGGCGCCGCGCCCGGCCACCGCGGCCTCGCCCTCTCCCGCCGTGATCTCCACCGGGTGCAGCCCCGGCCAGGCCATCGTGAAGGTGGCGGCGTGGGCCGCGTCCGCCCCGGGGCGCGCGGCCATGGGCCGGCGGTGGATGTCTCCCAGGGGCGTCATCAGCGCCGCCTCGGGCCGGGCGTCCGGCAGCGGCTGGAAGTCCGGGCCCCGGACCCGCGCCACCACGGTCACCGTCTGGCCGGGCGCCGCCACCGCCGGGTGCACGGTCACGCCCACCGGGTCCGGCACCTCCCGCGCCAGCCAGCGCAGCAGGCGGCGCCAGAGGAGCTCGTGGGTGCGGTCGTCCACGGGCACGTCCGCGTGCATGCGCCAGCGCCAGGTGTCCCGCGCTGGCAGCACCGCCACCCGCCCGGCGCCGTAGCGGTGCCAGGCCAGCAGCGTCAGCGGGTCCGCGCCGGCACCCGGCCCCGGATCGCCCTGCAGCAGCACCCGGGCGCCGGGCTTCGGTCCGCGCAGCGGGTTCACCACCGCCAGCGCCGGCAGGGTCGCGAGCCGGCCCTCCAGGTCCCGGGTCACCGGATGGGCACGACCCTCGCGGGTGAGCGTCGCGGTGACCGCCGCGCGGAACGCGCCGGGGGGCTCCAGGCGCACCGGCGACAGGTGCGCCAGCACCGTGGCGCCGTGGCCGCCCTCGGAGAGCGCGTTGCGTCCTCCCAGCAGCAGCAGGCTGCCGCCGCGGCGCGACACGAAGGCCTCCACCAGGGCGAGCTGGGCCTCGGTGAGTGCCGCGGCCTCCACGCTGCCCAGCACCAGCACGTGGTAGCGGAACAACGTCTCGGCCGTGTCCGGGAAGCCGTCCGCCAGCTCCCGGGGATCCCGCGCCCCCAGGCGCAGGAACCGGTTGTCGCCGGTGCGCACCAGGGACGCCAGGGACAGCGCCGGGTCGCCGGTCAGCGCCCGGCGCACGAACTTCACCTCGAAGCGGGGCTCGCCCTCGAAGTGCAGCACCTCCACCGGCTGCTCGCGCACCCACACCACGACCTCGGCAGCGTCGTTGCCCGCCACGATGTCCCGCCCCGGCGGCGCGGCGTGGACCTGGATGCGGCGCAGACCCGGCTCGTCCAGGCGCACCTGCACCGTGGCGGCGGCCGCGGCGCCGGCGGCGGGCAGGACCACCGCCGCCTCTCCCGCCAGCGTGCCGCCGTCGCGAGCGGTGACCCCCACCGTCTCACCCCCATGGCCGGCGCCGGCGACGCTCACACGGAGATCCAGGGTGTCGCCCACCAGGGCCACCGCTGGCGCCTGCACCACGCTCAACGACACGTCCGGCGCGGGGCGCCCGGAGCCCACCCCGACCGCATGCACCGCCACGCCGGCGGCGCGCAGCCGGGCGATGGCGTCCGCGGCGTCGCGCCCGGACACCTGGCCGCCGTCGCTCACCAGGACCACGCCGGAAAGCCCGCCGCCCGCACCGGTCTCCAGCAGCGCGCCCAGGGGATCCGACACCGCGCCGTCGGCGCGGGGCGGCTCGCTGCCGGCGGGGCGCGGGTGGGCGGCGAAGCGCAGGTGCTGCACCGGGAACCGGGATTCGAGCTCCACCATGAGCGGGCCCTCTCCGGGGGCAAAGCGGCTCCAGGCCGCGACGGCGCGGGTCTCGCCGCCGGCGCCGTCGGCGATGCCCATGCTCAGGCTGTCGTCCAGCAGCACCGCCACCGGACCTGCCGCCGCGTCCGGCGCCGGCAGCACCAGCACCGGGTCCGCGAGGGCCAGCACCAGCAGCGCCGCCAGCACGCCCCGCAGCACCGCCAGCAGCGGGCGTCGGGGTCGGCCCAGGTAGCCGCCGGCGGCGAGCGCCGCCAGCACGCCCGCCACCAGCAGCGCCACCAGGGCCGGCAGCGGCAGCGCGAGCTCGAGCCGCGCGTCGGCGAAGGTGCCCGCGTCCAATCAGTAACTCATGGCGTAGATGACGAAGTTGATGCCGAGCTCGTAGGCGAAGGTGGAGAACCGCAGCGGATAGTCCGGGCTGTCCGCCCATTCCCACGCGTCGCCCAGATCGGTGTTCCAGTTCACCAGCACCATCAGGCGCCCGTCGTCGTCGAAGATGCCGCGCACCCGCGGCACGTAGCCGTCGTACTCGTGGGTGGGGCCGCCGCCGGCCTGGTAGACGTTCGGGACCTGCAGGATCTCGCGCACGTCGTAGTAGGCGTGGAACACGGGGTGATCCATGGGCACGTCCACGATGGCGCGCTCCGGGAACACGCGCCCCATCTCGGCTTCGAAGTTGCGCCACGCGGCGGTGCCCCAGAAGTCGTCCACCACCATGAAGCCGCCGGCCGCCAGGTAGTCCCGCAGCGCCTTCACGTCCGCGTCGGTGAGCAGCAGCGAGCCCACCTCCAGCACGTACAGGAACGGGAAGTCGCGAAGCCGCGCCTCGGCGAGCGCGATGGCGTTGTCGGAGGGGTAGGCGTCGACGCCGGTGAGGCGCTTGAGCGCGATCAGGAACTGGTGGTCCGCCTTCGGGTAGTCCACCGCCCAGCGCGCGCCCCAATCGTCGCTGCCACCGCCGCCGGCGGAGTACATGCCGCGGGTGAAGTAGAACTCGTGGGTCAGGGGGTGCACGGTGCGCTCGTGGTCGGCCGCGGCGAGGGGCGCGAGCAGCGCGCCGGCCAGCGCCACCGCCATCGCTCCCCACCGGCCAGCGCCTGTGCCCATGTCCGTGACCTCCGTGCCCGGACTCAGGTTAAGACCGCGCCCCCGGAGCCGCCAGACGTCACGGACCGACCGGCTCGAGCCGCGCGATGACCCCGTCGCCGTGGTCCGTGAGCAGGTAGACGAGGCCGTCGGGCCCGACCTGCACGTGGCGGATGCGTCCGATCGCCCCGTCCAGCAGGCGCTCCTCGTGGACCAGGCGCTCGCCGTCGAACTCGAGGCGCGCGAGCAGCCGGTACTTGAGCGCCCCCACCAGCAGGTGTCCCTGCCAGCGGGGGAAGCGATCGCCGGTGTAGAAGGCCATCCCCGACGGCGCGATGGACGGATCCCAGTAGTGCAGCGGCTGGGCCATGCCCGCCTTGTGGGTGCCCTCGCCGATGGACGTGCCCAGCCCGTAGTTCACCCCGTAGGTGATCACCGGCCAGCCGTAGTTCACACCGGCGCGGATCACGTTCACCTCGTCACCGCCCTGGGGGCCGTGCTCGTGGGCCCACAGCTCGCCGGTCACCGGGTGCAGCGCCGCGCCCTGCACGTTGCGGTTGCCGTAGCTGTAGATCTCCGGGCGCGCCCCGGGCGTGTTCACGAAGGGGTTGTCGGCGGGCACGCTGCCGTCGTCGTTGAGCCGGATCACCGAGCCCGCGTGGTCGTCGAGACGCTGCGCGCGATCCTGATCGCCGCGATCGCCCAGGGTGAGGAACACGTGGCCTCGTCCGTCGAACACGATGCGCCCGCCGAAGTGCCGCCCGCCGCGGGACTTGGGGAGCGCCCGGAACAGCACCTCCGTGTCCACCAGCCGGTGGCCCTCGAGACGCCCGCGGGCCAGCTCCGTGCCGTGGCCCCCCTCGCCCTCGCCGGCGTAGGCCAGATAGACGAGCCGGTTGCGGGCGAAGTCCGGGTGCAGCACCACGTCGTGCAGCCCGCCCTGGCCGTTGGGAGACACGGCGTCCGGCAGGCCCGTCACCGGCTGCGGGTCCAGGGTGCCGTCCGCCGCCACCAGGCGCAGGCGCCCGCGGCGCTCGGTCACCAGCATGCGGCCGTCGGGCAGGAAAGCCAGGGACCAGGGGTGCTCCAGCCCGGCGGTGACGACGGTCACCTTGACGTCGTGCAGCTCGCTCTTCACCACGCCGTCGGCGGCGGCCGTGGCGCTGATCGCGAGCAGCACCCCCAGGGCGCCGGCCCGGGCCACATCACGGGCCGCGCCCGCCGGGCGGGATGGCCGCGGGCGGGCGTCGCGCGCCGGCCACGGACTCTTCGGTGTCGCCGCTCGTGTCATCGGTGCCTCCCTTCTGTCCAGCTGCCTGATCGCCGCGGTCCCCGCCGGCGCGGGCACTCGACTCGCCGCCGCCGGAGCGCCTGGTGCGCGGCGATGCCCTCGCTCGCGCCCCGCAGCACCGCGGCTTCGACGCGGGCCTGTGGCGGCACCGGGACTCTACGCGCAGACGCGACTCGACCGCGCCCGGGTTCCGGCGCGCGCCATCCGCGGCCTCACGGCGCGGGTGGACCGCCAGCGCCGGCGCGAGCGGTCGCCCGGGCGCGGCCCCCCAGGGCGGGGTGGTCGGCGCGGGGCACGTCCAGGTGGTAGCCCTGCACCAGGTCCACGCCCATGTCCGCGACCATGCGCAGGGTCTCCTCGTCCTCCACGTACTCCGCGATGGTGGTCTTGCGCAGCCCGCGGGCCACCTCGGAGATGGCGCGCACCAGCACCTGGTTGTCGCGGTCACTGGGCAGATCGCGGATGAACATGCCGTCGATCTTCAACGCATCCACGTGCAGGTGCTTGAGGTAGGCGAAGGACGCGAAGCCGGTCCCGAAGTCGTCGAGGCAGACCTCGCAGCCCGAGCGCTGCAGCGACTCGATGAAGCGCTGGGCGTCGCTCAGATCCGAAACCGCCGCGGTCTCCGTGAGCTCCACGACGAGCCGGTGGTGCTCGACGCCGCCGCGCGACAGCAGGTCGGCGATCTCGCCGGCGAGGCCCGGAGCGTCGAAGGAGCGTGCGGACACGTTCACGGCGATGGCGCGCAGGTCCGGATGCGCTGCCAGCACCTCCACGCATCGCGCGATGACCCACCGATCGATGTCGATGATCTGGCCCGACTGCTCCGCGATGCTGATGAAGTGTCCCGGCAGGACCAGCCGGGTGGGGTCGTGCTCGTCCGCCATCCGCACCAGCGCCTCCAGGTGGCTGAGGCCGCGGCCACGGGCGTGATAGACGCCCTGGAAATGCACGCGCAGCAGGTCCTGCTCCAGGGCCCGGCGAATCCGGTCGCGCCAGTTCATGCGGCTCACCTGCACGCGCGACTCGTCCAGGTCCGGCCGGTAGACGCGCCACGCGTTCTTGCCGGCATCCTTGGCCTGGTACATGGCGGCGTCCGCATGGGAGACCAGCTCCTCGGCGGCGGTGCCGTGGTCCGGATACAGCGCGATGCCGACGCTGGTGGTGAGGCGCAGGTTCTGGCCTTCGATGCGGAACGGGATCTTCGACACCGCACGCACGATACGGTCCGCGAGCCCCGTGGCCTCCGCCTCGTCGGCGTCCTCCACGAGCACCGCGAACTCGTCGCCACCCAGGCGCGCCAGCACCTCGTTGCGCCGCACCAGCGTGCCCGCCTCGCCGGCGACCCGGATCAGCATCGAGTCTCCGGCGCGGTGGCCGTAGGTATCGTTCACGTACTTGAACTCGTCCAGGTCGAAGAACAGCAGCGCCCCGCGGCGCCCGCGCCGCTCGCCGGCCGCCAGCATGCGGTTCAGCTCCTCCTGGAAGCGGTGCCGGTTGTACAGGCCGGTGAGCGAGTCGCGCTCGGCCAGGTAGATGAGCTGCTCGGCGGTCTGGCGCTCGCGGGTGACGTCCTCGTAGATCCACAGCCGGCCGATGATGCGGTCGCCGTCGCCGCGCACCGGGAACGTGATCTGGCTCACGAGCCGGCCGTCGGCGAGGACGATCTCGAAGCTCTCGCTCATCTCGCTGGCGGCGGTCACCTGCAGGAGGTGGCGGGAGAAGTGGTCGGGGCGGGCCAGCACGTTCGGCGAGTGGCGGATGAAATCCCGCGCCGGCGTCCCCTCGAGCGCGGTGCCCTCCGGGATGCGCCAGATGCGCGCGAAGGCCGGGTTCACGTACACCGTGTCGCCGGCCTCGTCCTCGAACAGGATGCCGATGTTCATGGCCGAGAGCAGCGCGCCCATGCGCGCGCGCTCGCGCTGCTCCGCCCCGGCCAGGCGCCGGTAGCGCTCCTCGGACGCCGCCAGGTCCCGCAGGTGGTCCCGGATCTCGGCGGACATGGCGTTGAAGGCCCCGGTCAGCGCACCCACCTCGTCGCCGGTGGTCACCGGCAATGGATGGCCGAACTCGCCGCGACCGATGCGCCGTGCCGCCTCCGTGAGCCGGGCCAGGTGACGCGTGAGCCACAGGCCGATGACCGTGAGCAGCACCACCGACAGGGTGACCTCCGCGGCCGCGATCAGCAGGCTCTGCCGGAGCAGGTCGGACTCCGCCTCGCGCAGGAAGGCGAGCGACAGGCCGAAGTGCAGCGTGCCGTAGCGCTGGCCCGCCAGCTCGATGGGCAGCGTGGTGTCGTAGCGCGCGTCGTCATCGTCCCGCGGCCCGTGGGATTCGGCCGCGGGCAGCGGGCGCGCCGGGTCCCAGCCCGCGGCGGCCACCACCTGCCCGGCGTGATCGCGCAGCACCAGGTAGTGGATGCCGCGCTCGCGCCGGCTCTCGCGCAGCAGGTCGACCAGGGTGGCGAGATCGCGCTCGGCCAGGGGCGCGGCCAGGGAGGCGTTGAGCAGGGGACCCATCTCCTCCAGCCGCGCCTGGGCCTGCTCGATGAGCGCGCCGTGAATGAGGCGATGGCTGTTGAGCACCAGGATGCCCAGCAGCACCACCTCCACGAGCACGCTCGCGAGCACGAGGCGCCAGCGCAGCGAGCGGATTCTCAGGTCATTCATGCGGGGCACGCGAGCACGTTGCCGATCCTGGCCCTGGGTCCACCCGCGTTCCGGCCGACGCCTCTTCGCGGACGCTGGAGCTGCCGGTGCCTCTTCTGTGGCGACTACTCTATGCGATACCGTGACAGGCGTGCATTCCCCCGTGTCCGACAGCGTTCCGTGCCCGTCACCCGATCGCGGCACCCGGCCCGGACGCCGTCACCGCTGCGGCGCCGCAGCCCTGGTCGCCGCGCTGGCCGCCGCCTCGCCGGCGCCCTGCCCGGCGGCCGGCGGCACGCTGGAGCTGGCCGTGCTGCCGCATCTGAACGCGCGCGCCCTGATGGCGCTGTACCGCCCGCTGCGCGAGTACCTGGAGCGCGGCCTGGATCGACCGGTGCTCCTGGTCACCGCACCCGATTACCACACCCTCGTGGAGCGCACCCGCGCCGGGCGCTACGAGTACCTGATCACGGCGCCTCACTTCGCGCGCCTGGCGCAGACCCGGTCGGGCTACGTGCCGCTGGTGCGCGCGGTGCGCGGGCTGAGCGCGGTGATCGTCACGCCCAGGGCCGGCGGGGCGGACCGGATCGAGTCGCTGCGCGGCGCGGTGGTGGCCACACCGGACCGGCTGGCCATCGTATCCATGCTGGGGATCCGGCTGCTGCGCGAGCGGGGCCTGGTGCCCGGGGTCGACGTGACCGTGCGCTCGTACCCGTCCTTCGCATCCGCCCTGCTGGCCGTGCTCAACGGCGAGGCGGCCGCCGCGGTGAGCGCCGACCCGGCCCTGCGGCAGATGGCCCCGGACGTGCGCGAGCGGCTGCG
>JBFHNV010000150.1:0-14913 GCA_041593595.1 Gammaproteobacteria bacterium | reverse complement strand
GAACGCCGGCGGCACGTTCGACGTGGACACCGCGGAGACCATCGGCACGCTGAACAGTGCGGGTGGCGGCACCACCAACCTGGACGCGACGCTGACGGTGGGCGCGGGTACCGCGGCGGGGGTGGTCCAGGGTGGGAGCGGGCTCACGAAGATCACCGGCGGCACCCTGACGCTGCAGGCCGCCAACACCTATGGCGGTGCGACGAACGTGAACGCGGGGACGCTGACGGCGGCGAACGCGGCGGCGCTGGGCGGCACGGCGGCGGGCACCACCGTCAGCGGTGCCGGCAGCGTTCTCAGCCTGGGCGCCTTCGCCGTGGGCACCGCGTTCCAGGAACCGGTCACCCTGCAGAACGGCGGGCGCATGGACGGCGGGGCCCTGGGCACCACGACCCTGGCTGCCGGCGCCGGCGGGCTGATCACCGTCGGCGCCGGCGGGGCCGAGCTGGGCGGGGCTTACACCCTGGGCGCGGGCTTCTCCGTGAACAATTCCGGCAATCCACTCACCCTGAGCGCCCCCATCACCGCAGCCGGGACCAGCTTCGCGGTCACCGGCACGGGCACCACGGGGCTCCAGGCCAGCATCGGCCCCGCGTCCCAGATCAGCTTCGGGGGCCCGCTGGCGGTGCAGGGCGACAGCACATTGACGACGGAGGCATTGACCCTGTCCGGCGCGGTATCCGGTGGCGGTGCGCTCACCCTGCTGCGGAGCACCGGTACGAACACGATCATCGGCGGCAGCGACCCGGTGCTCAATGCCACGAACGTGAGCCGTTTCTCCAACGCCTACACGGGCACGCTGAGCATCGGCGGCACGCGCGACACGCCGCCGGCGGCCGCGCAGTTGCTGGGTGACGTCGAGGTTACCGAGGCGCTCACGACCAGCGGCGACGTGTTCCTGGCGAACGCCGGCAGCGTGATCTTCAACGGCGGCAGCATCACCTCCAACGCACTCGACGGGACTGTGACCATCCTGGCGCTGGGCAAGAGCGGCGTTCCCAATAGCGGCAACATCCGTGACAACGACCCGCGCCTGCAGCCGGCCATCGGCCCCTTCATCAAGGCGAACACGGTGGAGCTGGCGGCAGCCAATCAGCTCGGCAGCACCAGCGGCGAAGGTCTGCTGCTCAACGTGGACGCGAACAACCTGTCGGTCGCTCAGGGTGCACAGGGGGAGGCCCAGATCGACAACCGCAACAAGTCGGCCCTGTCGTCCTCGTCCGTGATCGAGGTGGTTCGGGCCTACAACATCGCGGCCTTGAACGCCATCGTCGGCGACCTCAACTCAATCGTCGGCGTGGATGTCACCATCGTCTCCATCACCACGCCGAAGCAGCAGGAAGAGGAGCTGGGCTTCATCGACGAGGGCGTGTTCCTGTTCCCGCCTACGTACCAGAGCAGCGGCCGCGACCTGCTCCTGCCGATCCTGGGCGATCCGGACTTCCCCTCGGACCAGCGTCCGCAGAATCCCGACGACAACCTGGCATGGGTGGCGTTCTTCGAGGACGTCGTGCGCCAGTACATTGCGGTCAGGTATCCGCTCGGCGAGAACGCGAGCGCGGAGGAGCGTGCCGCGGTGGAAGCCGTCGTCACCGTCGAGCTCCAGTCCGTCATCGATTACTACGAGGCGGTGAGAGAGCGCGAGCGTAGCCAGCTCGCCGCGGAGGAGCGGGCCCGCGAGGCGCCGCTGCCGCCGGACCAGCAGCAGCCGGCACCGTCCGGCGCGCCGCTGCGGCAGGGCTCACCGGGCTCCGCGCCGCTTCGGCTGGGCCACGCGGGACGCCCTTGGGCGGCCGGCGGGATTGGCGTCGAGCCCCGCACCTGGAGCGCCCCCGGTGGCGCCTGGCCCCGCCCGGTGACACCCCGCGGCTGAATCCGGGCGTCACCGTCGCGAGCCCCGTGTGCCACGGCGCCGCCCGGGGGCGTCAACGTGACGGTGATCCCAGCCCGGTGACGGCCGTCACCGGGCCTCTTACGCTTGGGCAGGAATCTGTTCTATACTCTGACCGATGTGAGGTTCGCCAGGATAATCAATGAGATACGCCAACACGCGCATGCGGCGGCTGAACATGCCGAAGCGCATGAGGTGTGATGGCTTGCGCCGGCAATCATCCCCCGGCCCATGCGCCGGCTGATTCCATGGCGAGAAAGTCCGCCAACCTCTCCATCGTGTTCGCCGACATCAGCGGCAGCACGCGTCTGTACGAGACGCTGGGCGACGCCGTGGCGCGGGAGCTGGTCGCCGAGTGCCTCGCGGTGATGACCGAGTCCATCGAGAAGTACAGCGGCACGGTCATCAAGACCATCGGCGACGAGATCATGTGCACCTTCGCCACCGCCGAGAAGGCCGTGGAAGCCGCGATGGGCATGCAGGAAGGGGTCACCGAGGACCTGCCGGATCGCAATCCCAACACGCCGCCGACGCTGACCATTCGCGTGGGGCTGCACTTCGGACCGGCGATCCTCGAAGGCGGCGACGTGTTCGGCGACGCGGTGAACGTGGCGGCGCGCATGGCTGGGCTCGCCAAGGGCGGGCAGATCATCACCACCCAGGAGACCGCCGAGAAGCTGTCGCAGACGCTGCGCGCGAGCACGCGCCACCTGGACCGAATCTCGGTCAAGGGCAAGACCGAGGACATCGACATCTTCGAGGTGATCTGGCAGGCCGAGGACGTGACCCGCATGGCCACGGGCCTGCTCTCGGACCAGACCAGGGAGGCCAAGCTCAAGCTCAACTACAACGGCCTGGAGCGCGAGCTGGACCAGGACATGGACCCGCTGATTCTCGGGCGCGGCAAGAAGGCTGACATGGTGATCAACGATTCGATGGCGTCGCGAGAGCACGCCCGCATCGAGTGTCGGCGTGGCAAGTTCATCCTCACCGACATGAGCACCAACGGAACCTACGTGCAGACCTCGGAAGGGCCGTCTTACCTGCGCCGTGAGGACCTGGTGCTGACGGGAGAGGGACGCATCGCGCTCGGGCGCGAGCTCAGCGAGGCCACCGAGTTCGTGAGCTTCACCTGCGGCTGAGAGCACGGGCGCGCGCCGGAGGCGGGCGCCCCGTCATCCGGGAAGGGGGCGGCGTTGACCCATGCGTCGTGACCAACCATCCACCTCGCCCCGACTGGCAAGGTACGCCCACCAGGAATATCTTGGGCGCACTTTCGGTCGCGACGTTCCGAGGAGGGGTCGGCCGTGAGCGAGTTCAACCAGCCGCTGGGTGGCAACCGGATGCCGCGCTTCGGCGGCCCCGCCACGATGATGCGATTGCCGTCACAGCCCTCGGCCCGGGGCCTGGACGCCTGTTTTGTCGGGGTGCCGTTCGACATCGGCACGTCGAACCGGCCCGGTACCCGCTTCGGACCGCGGCAGATCCGGGCCGAATCCGCGCTGATCCGACCCTACAACATGGCCACCCGCGCCGCGCCGTTCGACAGCCTGCAGGTCGCCGATATCGGTGACGTCCCGATCAACACGTTCAACCTCTCCAGGAGCATCGGGATCATCGAGAGCTTCTACGACGAGGTCGCCGCCACCGGCTGCCGCCCGCTGACCCTCGGCGGTGACCACACCGTCGTGCTGCCCATCCTGCGCGCGCTGCGGCGCCGGCACGGTCCCGTCGGGCTGGTGCACATCGACGCCCACGCCGACATCAACGACACCATGTTCGGCGAGCCCATCGCCCACGGCACGCCGTTCCGTCGCCTGGTGGAGGAACAGGTGCTCGACTGCAAGCGGGTGGTGCAGATCGGGCTGCGAGCGACCGGCTACGCCGCGGACGACTTCGACTGGCCGCGCGAGCAGGGGTTTCGCGTGGTGCAGGCCGAGGAGTGCTGGCACCGCTCCCTGGTGCCGCTGATGGCCGAGGTTCGCGAGCAGGTGGGAGGCGGCCCGGTGTACATCAGCTTCGACATCGACGGTGTCGACCCGGCCTTCGCACCGGGTACCGGCACACCCGAAATCGGAGGGCTCACCGTGCCCCAGGTGCTGGAGATCCTGCGTGGCTGCCGCGGGCTCGACGTGATCGGCGGCGATCTCGTCGAGGTGGCCCCGCCCTACGACCTCACGGGCAACACCTCGCTGCTGGCCGCGAACCTGCTCTACGAGATGCTCTGCGTGTTGCCGGGAGTCGCCTATCGAGAATGACCAGGATCCGGAGCGGCCACCGTTGGCACGAGCAACCGCGGGGCACAGCGATGCCGATCCCGGCCGGCCCCATTTCAATCGAGCGTCGTCAGCACGCCCGTATCGATACCCTGGGAAGGAGACAGAGACAATGACCACGAAGCGCAATAGCACGAGCCGTCACGTCACTGGCCGGCGCCGGTTCCTGTCCGCGTCGGCTGTCCTGGCCGGCACCGCGGTGCTCGGGTTCCCGGCGGTGCACGTGCGCGCGGCGCAAAGCCTCAAGGTCGGCACCTACGGCGGCTTCTTCAAGGACTCGTTCGACAAGCACATCTATCCCGACTTCACCCGCAAGACCGGGATCGAGGTGGAATCCATCGCCGAACCGACGGGGGAAGCCTGGCTGGTGCAGCTCGACACCGCGGCCCGCGCCGGCGTGGCACCCGCGGACGTGTCGATGATGGCCCAGGTGGCACGGCTGAAGGGCGAGAAGACCCGCCTGTGGGCACCGCTCGACGAGCAGCGGCTGCCGAACTCGAAGCACCTGCTGGCGCACGCCGTGAGCCGCTACCCGGACGGCTCGGTGAGCAGCGTCGGCGCGGTATCGTGGTACATCACCCTGGTCACCAACACCAAGGTCTACCCCACCGCACCCACCTCCTGGAAGGCCCTGTGGGACCCTGCGAACAAGGGGCGCCTCGGTTTGCTCGCCCTGGTCAGCAACTCCTTCCTGCTGGAGATCACTGCCACCACATGGCTCGGCGGCACCGACCTGCTCTCGAGCGAGGAGGGTATCCTCGAGGCGCTGACCAAGCTTGCGGAGGTCAAGCCCAACGTCAATCTGTGGTACCGCGACGAGGGTCAGTTCCAGCAGGCGCTGCAAGCCGGCGAGATCCCCATGGGCCAGTACTACCACGACGTGACCGGGCTTGCCGCCGCGAAAGGCCAGCCCGTGCGGTCCACGTTCCCGGCCGAAGGCGGCGTGCTCGATTCCGGATCCTGGTGCGTGTCGAAGGCGTCGAAGGCCCTGGACGCCGCGCACGTGTTCATCGACTACATGAGCCAGCCGGAGATCCAGGCGACCCTCTCGCGCAAGGTGGGCACCGCGCCCACCGTCGAGCGCGAGCTCACCGACCTGAGCGCCGAGGAGTTCAGCGCGGTGGCGAGCGACATCCCCCCCATCATCCCGCGTTACGACATGTACGAGGCACGCGGCGACTGGCTCAATCAGCGCTGGACCGAGATGATCGTCGGCTGACGCGCGGCGCCGCCCACCGGCGCACCCGTGCCTGGTCGCAGCCAGGGCAAGGGTGCGCGGCGCGTCGGGCCGCCGGTTCGGGTTCCGCCCCATGGGGAGCACAGCGCGATGCCAGGACTGAAACTCGAAGGAGTCGGCAAGTCCTTCGGTACCTTCGCCGCCGTGGCCGGCGTCGACCTCGACCTCCCGCCGGGCAAGCTGGTCTGCCTGCTCGGTCCCTCCGGGTGCGGCAAGACCACGCTGCTGCGCCTGGTGGCGGGGCTCGAGGAGCCGAGCACCGGCAGAGTCCGCTTCGACGGCCAGGATCTGACCCGCATCCCGGCCCACAAGCGCGGCTTCGGCATGGTGTTCCAGTCGCTGGCCCTGTTTCCGCACCTGAGCGTCGGCGAGAACGTCGGCTACGCGCTGCGTATCCGCGGCACGGGCAGGGCCGAGCGCCGACGGCGCGTGGAGGAACTGCTCGAGCTGGTGCGCCTTCCCGGCGTCGCGAATCGCCACATCTCCCAGCTCTCCGGGGGGCAGCGCCAGCGGGTGGCCATCGCGCGTGCACTCGCGCTCGATCCCAGGCTGTTCCTGCTCGACGAGCCGCTCTCGGCCCTGGACGCGAAGCTCCGCGAGGCGATGCAGGTGGAGTTGCGCATGCTGCAGCAACGCCTGGGCATCACCACCATCGTCGTCACCCACGATCAGCGCGAGGCGATGACCATGGCCGATGTCGTCGTCGTCATGGAGCGCGGTCACACCCGCCAGATCGGCCCACCGCTGGAGATCTACCGCAATCCCGCCAGCACGTTCGTGGCGGATTTCATCGGCATCACGAACCTGCTCCCGGGCAGGGCCACCGGCAGCGACGAGGTCACCGTCGCGAACGTGCCGATCCGGGTCGGCGCCGGAAAGGAGCTGTCTCGCGGCGTCGAGGTGACGCTGTCGGTGCGTCCCGAGGAGGTCCATGTTCTTGCCGCCGATGCCGGCGGCGACAACCGCCTGCCGGGCGAGGTCACTTTCATCCGCGACCTGGGCGCAAGTGTCGAGATCTCCGTCGACTGTGGCGGTCTCACGGTGCTCGCGATCACGACGCCCAAGGAGCGTCCCGGCGCCCGGGTCGGCGAGCGGGCGATGGTCGAGCTGCCGCCGGCCGCGTGTATCGCGTTGTCATCATGACACGTCCCGTCCCGCGCGGCCTGGGCCAGCACCTGGTCGTCATCTACCCGGCGCTCATGCTCGGGGTGTTCTTCATCGTCCCCTTCGCCATCATGCTGGCGGTGAGCTTCTTCCACCGCGTCCAGGGCGGGTTCTACGAGCCCGGCTTCGAGCTCGACAACTACGCGCGCTTCTTCTCTGCCTTCTTCGCACGGGTGCTGGGGTTCTCGGTGCTCGTCGCCGGCCTCGCCGCACTCGTCTCGGTCATCGTCTGCTTCCCCTTCACCTATCTCGTCACCCGCCTCGGCCGGCGCTGGCAGGTGGTGCTGCTGGTGTACATCCTTGCTGTGCTGTCGCTGTCGGAGGTGATCATCGGCTTCTCGTGGTCGACACTGCTTTCGCGCACAGCTGGCATCTCGAACCTGCTGGTGTGGCTCGGCCTCATGGACGCCCCGGCTGCCTGGTCCCCGGGGCTGACCGCGCTGCTGCTCGGGCTGTGCTATCTCGGCTTCCCGTATACCGTGCTCATCCTGTACCCGCCGCTGTCGCGGCTGGACCCGCAGCTCCCGGAGGCAGCACGTATGCTCGGCGCCTCTCCGCTGCGCACGTTCTTCACCGTCGTCGTGCCCGCGATGCGCTCGACCATCCTGGGAGCGCTGATCATGGTCTTCGTGTTCACGCTCGGCGCCTACCTGTTGCCGCAGGTCCTCGGCCGGCCTCAGCACTGGACCCTGTCGGTGCTGATCACGGACCAGGCCATCTTCCAGTCGAACCTGCCCTTCGCCGCGGCGATGGCAATCTTTCTCATGCTCGTGAGCTTGGCCCTGGTGGGGCTGACGATGATGCTGGGTTCGCGCGAGGCGCTGCGATGATGAGCAGGTGTCTCGGCAATGCATTCATCGCGGTGGTGGTCGCGTTCCTGGCCGCGCCGCTGGTCGTGGTGGCCGGGGTCTCGGTGAACGAGAAGCGACAGCTCGCCTTTCCCCCCGAGGGGCTGTCGCTACGCTGGTACGGAGAACTCCTTGCGGCCGGCGACTGGCTGAACGCGCTGTACAACAGTCTCCTCGTCGCCACCACGTCGGGAGTGCTGGCGCTGTCCATGGCCCTGCCGCTGGCCTACTTCATCTGGCGCTACCGGGTACGCTACGCGCGCGCGCTGTTCACCCTCGGGATCGCGCCGTTCATGCTCCCGCCCGTCATCACGGCGCTCGGATTGCTCTCGTTCTGGGTGACGATCGGCATGTACGGCAAGCTGCCCGCCACGATCGTCTCGCACGCGATCTTCTTCGTGACCCTGCCACTGGTCACGATCTCACTGGGTCTCGAATCCATCGACTCGGAGGTGATCGAGGCGGCCCAGTCGATGGGTGCCGACAGCCGGTCGGTTTTCACCACGATTGTCCTGCCCATGGTGCGCCCGTACATGATCTCGGGATACGCGTTCGCCTTCGTTCTGAGCCTGAACGAGTACATCATCGCCTACATGGTCGCCGGCTTCACCGTGGAGACCTTGCCAATCAAGATTTTCAACAGTCTGCGTTACGGCTACACGCCGGTGATGGCCTCGGTGGCCGTGCTGTTCGTGTTCATCGCGATTGCCGTGTTCGGCCTCATCGCCCGCTTCGGCAACCTGCCGAAGCTGCTCGGGGCCTGGGCGCCGCGGGACGCCTGATGCGAGCGCCGCGCTGCGCCGCATCCGTGATCCGTTGACGGCATCCCCGGGGGCGGCCGGCGCGTTGCTGACGCCGGCGAAGCTGCCAGGACTCGCTGTCCGGGTGATTGCACCAGCAGATACGCACGTCTACATTCCATCGAGATCTTCTATAATCGCCGCCTGCATCCGTAGGCTCCGCGCCGCAACGCCGCACAGAAGAAGCACATTGGCTGATTGGACGGGAACGACGAACCGTTCCGTCGACGGTGCCGATGACCGCTGCCGAGACCTCGCTCTTGACCCCGCTCAACAGACGCCTGTTCCTTGCCCTGCTCATCCCCGGGCTCCTGCTGCTGCTCGTGGCCGTATTGGGACCCCACGTCGGACTGGGCAATCACTGGGAGTTCCTGCCGTATGAATGGTTTGGAGTGAGCCGTCGGGAGCTGCGCGACGGCGCCCAGCTCCTGCTGGCACTTGCCGGACTGGCTTTGGTCTGGCGTCATCTCCGGCGCGCTGCGCGCGTTCCAGTCGCCTTGCTTGGTCGTGCGCCCGTTCTTCATCGAACGCTTGGCTGGCTGGTGCCGTCCCTTGCGATGTCGGCAATCACGCTGGCGATCTTCTTCGGGATTGCAGAGTCCTACATGAGGCTGCAGAAGCCCTTCTTCACCACTTCGTGGCCGACCCGGTTCGACCCCGCCTACGGCTTTACCTTTCTTCCCGGAAAGACGGTGCGTCATACCAACCACGTTGATTTCTGGCAGGAGACCAGGGCCAATTCGCTAGGATTCCTCGACCGCGAACCCCCCGTCGTCAGGCCCGCGGACGGGTGCCGCGTGCTGTTCCTGGGCGATTCCTTCGTGGAAGCCGCACAGGTGCCGATCGAGCAGAAATTGCAGGTCGTGTTCGAGGACATCGCATCAGAACAGGGATTCTCCCGACCCATTCAAACCCTGGCGATGGGGATCAGCGGCACGGGCCAGACCAATCAGCTGGCGTTCTACGACTACTTCGGTCAGGAGTTCGATCCGGACGTGGTGGTGTTCGTATGGGTCAACAACGATCTGGCCAACAACTCGAGCCCGCTCGAGAGCGTTCGCAACGGCTGGCATCCCTTCAAGCCGCCGCGGTTGTTCTTTCATAGAAAGCGCGGGGGTTCGAGCTTCCAGGCCATTTCGGGCGTTGAGGACTGGAGCGACCATGTATTGCCCGTTCAAGCGGCCACGGGCAAACCGGGCGCGAGCAAGCTGCAGGCGCTGCATGGCTGGCTGCATCCGCGCAGCCTCTTCTATCGCTGGCTATATTCCAACATCTCGTTGCGGTTTCCCGCGATTGCGGCGAGCGTGACGGACCCGCCGGCATTTGATGTATTCGCGTACCGACTCGCGGTGCTCAACGACATGCCGGAGCTCGCAGGCGTGTTCGACGGCTGGAACCTGCCGCAGGATCTGGACATGGACACCATGTTCTTCGCTGCCGAGATCCCCGAGGTCTTCGAGGAGGCGGTGGCGGCAACCGAGCATACGGTCGATGCCTTCCTCGAGCGCGGCGAGCAGCACGGCTTCCGATTACTTGCCCTGGCTTCGTACGGTCTGTCACAGCGCTTCGGTGACGACCGCAATCGCCATGGACGAAGCATGGTGGACAACGGTCACCTGCAACGGGTCTCGCGGCTGCTGGCGAGCCGCAACGTGCCGCTGATCGACCAGCATGCGTACCTGATCAGCCAGGGCGGCAGCGTTACCGAGGCCCACTTCAGTCGCGACGGACACTGGTCCGAGCAGGGCCACCGCTGGGCGGCCGAAGCCCTGTGGCTGTATTTCAAGGAACACCCGGACATCTGCGGGTCGGAATCGCTTCGGGCTCAGGGGCCGTCCCGTCTCTGAGCCGCCGAGCCCTGCCGGTTGGATCGTTGGAAGGAGCGCATTTCTCCCGTGGCGGATCGTACGGCGGCGTCGCCGGCCGAAGCGGGCTGCCCCATCCTCACCGACATGGGTGCCCACGGCGTCTGCGTGCGGACGTCGGCGGCCGGTCGCGGCCGTGCCACGAGGGCGTCGCGGTGATGGACGTCCGTGTTCGCATACGGCCGGCCGGTACCGGGCCGGCCGCACCCGGGGATGCCGTTGACCGATCACGAATGCGCTGATGGGCGCGAGGCGAGGCACGGTCGCGGGAGCGAAGGGAGGGCAGCCAGCACGTGGCCGTCACCGCCGGCTCGAAAGCACGGCGCCCGCCGGGAGGCGGGCGCCGGGTGACCCGGGAGCGGATCTCGATGGTGGGCGATGGTGGGTTCGAACCACCGACCCCTGCCGTGTGAAGACAGTGCTCTCCCACTGAGCTAATCGCCCTGACGCGCAAATTCTAGGAGTGCCCCGCCGCGCAGGTCAATGACGCGCGGCGAGCCGGCGCGCGGACGGTACACTGGGCGCTGCAGGAAACCTCCGGGATCGACGCCGGTGCCGGGCGAGGCGTCGCCGCCTCACCGGGAGCCGTCGCCATGCCCCCTTCGCCATGACACTGTCGCCATGACCATACGAACCCGCTTCGCCCCCAGCCCCACCGGTGATCTGCACGTGGGCGGTGCGCGCACCGCGCTGTTCTGCTGGCTGTACGCGCGCCACTGCGGCGGGCGCTGCGTTCTGCGCATCGAGGACACGGACCGGGAGCGCTCCACTGACGCGGCGGTGCAGGCCATCCTGGACGGTCTCGAATGGCTCGGCCTGGACTTCGACGAGGGGCCCTTCTTCCAGACCCGACGGATGGACCGCTACCGCGAGCAGGTGGAGCGGCTGCTGGACGCGGGCCGGGCGTACCGTTGCTACTGCACCCGCGAGGAGCTCGAGGCCATGCGCACCGCGCAGCGCCAGCGCGGCGAGAACCCGCGTTACGACGGGCGTTGCCGCACCCGACGCGAGCCGCGCCCGGGGGTGGAGCCGGTGGTGCGCTTCGCCAATCCCACCGAAGGCGAGGTGGTGGTGGACGACATCGTGCTGGGGGAGAGCCGTTTTGCCAACGCCCAGCTCGACGACCTGGTCATTGCCCGATCCGACGGCACGCCCACCTACAATTTCACCGTGGTGGTCGACGACCTGGAGATGGAGATCACCCACGTGATTCGTGGCAACGATCACCTCAACAACACGCCAAAGCAGATCAACATGCTAGAGGCCCTGGGTGGCGTGCGCCCCGCGTACGCCCACGTGCCCATGATTCATGGCGCCGATGGGCGCAAGCTCTCGAAGCGCCACGGCGCCGTGGCGGTGACCC
This sequence comes from Gammaproteobacteria bacterium, assembly GCA_041593595.1. Lineage (GTDB taxonomy): Bacteria > Pseudomonadota > Gammaproteobacteria > HK1 > HK1 > JBFHNV01. The sequence goes on along the minus strand of JBFHNV010000150.1, from coordinate 3,469 downwards.
AGTTCCGCGACGAGGGCTACCTCGCCGACGCGCTGGTGAACTACCTGGCGCGGCTCGGGTGGTCGCGCGGTGACCAGGAGATCTTCTCTCGCGAGGAGCTGGTGGCGCACTTCGACATCCACGACGTGAACAAGGCGGCGTCGGTGTTCGATACCGAGAAGCTCGCGTGGCTCAACCAGCACTACATCAAGCAGGCACCTGCCGAGGCGCTGGCGCCGCTGCTGGCCGACCAGCTGGCGCGCCTGGGTGTGGAGCCGGCCGCGGGGCCGCCGCTCGCCCAGGCGGTGGCTGTGCAGCGCGAGCGCGCTCGCACCCTGGCAGAGATGGCCGAGAAGTCCCTGTTCGCCTACTGCGAGCCCGAGGCCTACGACGAGAAGGTGGCGGCGAAGCACCTCACCGCCGAGTGCGCGCCGCTGCTCGCGGCGCTGCGCGAACGCCTCGTGGCGCTGGACGGCTGGCGCGAGGAGGCCCTGGACGCGGCGGTACGCGAGACCGCGCAAGCCGCGGGCGCGAAGCTCGGTCAGCTGGCACAGCCCTTGCGGGTGGCGCTCACCGGCACCGCGGCGTCGCCCCCCATCGACCAGACCCTGGCGCTGGTGGGCCGGGAACGCAGTCTCGCGCGCATGGATCGGGCGCTGGCGCGACTGTCCGCGGGTCCCGCGGCTTCTTGACACCCCCGGAGGGCGTAACTACATTGCCCGGCTTGACGCCGGGGCCATAGCTCAGCTGGGAGAGCGCTACAATGGCATTGTAGAGGTCGGCGGTTCGATCCCGCCTGGCTCCACCAACCCGCGCGAAGAGGCCCTCGAAGACGATTCCGGGGCCTCTTTGCTTTGGCGAGACCGCTCCTGCTATCCGACCCCATCGTCTAGTGGTTAGGACACTGGCCTTTCACGCCGGTAACGGGGGTTCGAATCCCCCTGGGGTCGCCAGTTCGATGGCCAATCCGGTGGCTCGTCCGGCGCTGCCCACCTGGCGCCGGCCCGCCTTGCGCGGATCCGGCCGCGCCTTCGCCCGCGCGCCGTCGCCTGCTACACTTCCCGCCGCCTTGTTCAACGAATGAACACCATTCCCGCGCGGCCCGGCGGGGACGCCGCCCGGAGCGCCGCGGGCACTCGGCGCGGGCGCCGGCCGAGGAGACACCCCGAGACATGAAGGTCCTGGTCACCGGCACCGCCGGATTCATCGGCAACGCGCTCGCCAAGGTGCTGCTCGAGCGCGGAGACGAGGTGGTCGGCGTCGACAACCTCAACGACTACTACGACGTGGATCTCAAGCGTGCGCGGCTCGAGCGGCTGGCGGGATTCGACGGCTTCACCGACGTGCGCGCCGATATCGGTGACCGGGAGGCCATGGAGGGGCTGTTCCGCGACCACGGGCCCCAGCGGGTGGTGAACCTGGCAGCGCAGGCCGGGGTGCGGTACTCGCTGGAGAACCCGCATGCCTACGTGAACAGCAACCTGATGGGCTTCATCAACATCCTCGAGGGCTGCCGCCACACGGGCGTCGAGCACCTGGTGTACGCCTCGTCCAGCTCCGTCTACGGCGCCAACACCACGCTGCCGTTCTCGGTGCATCACAACGTGGATCACCCGGTGTCGCTGTATGCCGCCAGCAAGAAGTCGAACGAGGTGATGGCGCACTGCTACAGCCACCTGTTCGGCATTCCCACCACGGGGCTGCGCTTTTTCACCGTGTACGGCCCGTGGGGCCGTCCTGACATGGCGTTGTTCATCTTTACCCGAAGGATCCTGGCCGGCGAGCCCATCGACGTGTTCAACCACGGCCGCCACCGCCGCGATTTCACCTACGTGGACGACATCGTGGAGGGCGTGGTGCGGGTGCTGGACCTCCCGGCGGCGCCGAACCCGGACTGGGATCCGGCGCATCCGGACCCGGCCAGCAGCCGGGCGCCGTACCGCCTCTACAACATCGGCAACAACGACTGGGTGCAGCTCGAGCGCTACATCCAGGTGATCGAGGACTGCCTGGGGCGCAGCGTGGAGAAGAACCTGCTACCCCTGCAGCCAGGCGACGTTCCCGACACCTACGCCGACGTGGATGACCTGGTGCGGGACCTGGGCTACCGGCCGTCCACCACGGTGGAGGAGGGCGTGCGGCGCTTCGTCGACTGGTACCTGGACTACTACGGCGCCGGGACGGCGCCCGGCACGCGAGGCCTGGGAGCGCGCACATGAACGTGGTCATGGTGGGATCGGGATACGTGGGGCTCGTGTCGGGCGCCTGCTTCGCGGAGTTCGGGGCGCGGGTGGCGTGCGTGGACGTGAACAGCGCGCGCGTGGAAGCCCTGCGGGCGGGCAGGCTCCCCATCTACGAGCCGGGGCTCGAAGAGCTGGTGGCGCGCAACGTGGCGGCCGGTCGCCTGAGCTTCACCGGCGACCTGGGCGAGCCCGTGGCCGACGCCGACCTGGTGTTCATCGCAGTCGGCACGCCGTCGCGGCGCGGTGACGGCCACGCGGATCTCAGCTACGTGTTCGACGCGGCCCGGTCCGTCGCCGCGCACCTGACCGGCTACACGGTGGTGGTGGACAAGTCCACCGTGCCGGTGGGCACCGCGCGGCAGGTCGCCCGGATCATCCGCGAAACCCGTCCGGACGCGGACTTCGACGTGGCGTCGAATCCCGAGTTCCTGCGCGAGGGCGCAGCGATCGCGGACTTCATGCGCCCGGACCGGGTGGTGCTGGGCGTGGAGAGCGCGCGCGCCGAGACGCTGCTGCGCGAGCTGTATCGCCCATTGAATCTCATCGAGACGCCGATCCTGGTCACCGGCCTCGAGAGCGCCGAGCTCATCAAGTACGCGGCCAACGCCTTCCTGGCCACCAAGATCAGCTTCATCAACGAGATGTCGGCGTTGTGCGAGACGGTGGGCGCCGACGTGCACGCGGTGGCGCGGGGCATGGGCCTGGACGGGCGCATCGGGCGCAAGTTCCTGCACCCGGGCCCGGGCTACGGAGGATCGTGCTTCCCCAAGGACACCCTGGCGCTGGTGCGCACGGCGCAGGAGCACGGCACGCCGTGCCGGATCGTGGAGGCGGTGGTCGAGGTCAACGCGGCGCAGCGCGCGCGCATGGTGAAGAAGATCCGCCAGGCCCTCGGCGGTACCGAGGCGGGCAAGCGGATCGCGGTGCTGGGGCTCACCTTCAAGCCCGAGACCGACGACATGCGGGACGCGCCGGCGCTGGCCATCCTGCCGCCGCTCCTGGAGAAGGGCGCCATCATCCGAGCCCACGATCCAAAGGGCATGCAGGAGGCCCGGGAACTGCTGCCGGCCGGTATCGAGTACTGCGACGAGATCTACGCCACCGCTGACGGAGTGGACGCGGTGGTGCTCATGACCGAGTGGAACGCCTACCGCGGCCTGGATCTCGAGGCGCTGGCCGAGCGCATGGCGGGCCGGGTGTTCGTGGATCTGCGCAACGTCTACGAGCCGCAGGCGATGCGCGCCGCG
>JBFHNV010000149.1:0-14923 GCA_041593595.1 Gammaproteobacteria bacterium | reverse complement strand
GTGCAGCTTGACTACAAGGTCACCGACCGCATCAGCGTGGAGGCAGAGTCCGGCAGCAGCCACGGGGCCGACGTGATCTATCGACTGGAGCGCTGATCGCAGTCGCGCGCGAACCGGCTGCGGGCATTCACTCGTCGCAGCGCCGACTTCTCCTGGAGCGCGCTCTGCGTGCCGCCGGCGACGCGAGCGGCAAGCTGCGGTGCGCAGGCCAATATCCGCGGTGTACCGTTGCGCCGACGTGAGCCACGCCCTTGCGGCCGCGTCTGGCATCGAGCAGGAGCATCGAAGCGGATGATTCGCATCTTCTTGAGCTATCACAGCCCGGATCAGGCAGCGGCGAAGACGCTCGCCGAAGCGCTGCGCAGCGACGACGCAGAGGTCTTCTTCGCACCCTGGGCGCTCAGGCCCGGCGCGTTCTGGCAGCCCGAGCTGTCCTCCGCAATCGAGCAGGCCGACGCGTTCGTGATGCTGCTGGGGGCGCAGGGCCCGGGCCCCTGGCAGCAGCTCGAGTACTACGCAGCGCTGGACCGGCGCACGACGACGCCGTCGTTCGCCCTGATTCCGGTGCTGCTCGTCGACGAGGCACCTCGGCTGCCGTTCCTGAGCTCGCTGCATATCGTGAAGCTGCCGGATCCCGGCGCACCGGACGGCGTCGCGCTCCTGCGCGCGGCCATCGCGGGCCAGGCCCACGAGCGCGTCGACGCGCCGTGGCGACTGGTCAATCCGTACCGCGGGCTCCACGCCCTGCGGGCGGCCGACGCCGACTTCTTCTTCGGGCGCGACGAGCTGACCCGCGAGGTGATCGAACGCATGCGGGCCGGGGAGCGGGCCGTGTGGCTCGTCGGCAACTCCGGTGTGGGCAAGTCCTCCATCGTCGATGCCGGCGTGGTGGCCGCGCTTCGCCGGCAACGGTTCCCAGGCGAGCATCCCGACGCGTGGCCGAGCGATCTCGAGGACAGCCGCTCCTGGCTGTTCCTCGCCATGACCCCCGGCGAGGATCCGCTCTACGGCCTGGCCCGCGCCTTCGTCAGCCAGTGGACCGGGCCGCTCGACCCGGAGCGTGGCGAGCTCGCGCTCTCGTGGGCACGAAGTCTCCAGTCGAAGCAGGGCCTGCGCGGCCTGATCCACGCCGCGCAGGAAGCCTTCGCGCAATCGCACGGGGTACCGCCCACGCGGTTCGTGCTCGTCATCGACCAGGGCGAGGAGCTCTACACACGCAGCTCCTCGGCGGCGCGCGACCGGTTCTCGCAGGTGCTCGCGGAAGGATTGGACGACCCCGCATTCCAGGTGCTTGCCAGCCTGCGCTCGGATCATTACGGCTTCCTGCAAAGCGACGAGGTCCTGTTCCCTCGCACCACCCGGGTCGACGTGCCGCCACTGGGGGAACCCGCCCTCAAGCAAGTGGTGAGCGAGCCTGCCCGCAAGCTGGAGGCACGGTTCAGCGACGACGCGATGGTGGAGATGATCGCATCCTCCACGGCGCGCCAGCCCGGCGCGCTGCCGCTGCTGTCGTACCTGATGGAAGACATGTGGAAGGCGATGCAGGCGCGCGCCGACGGTGTGCTGCAGTGGTCGAGTCACCCGGAGCTCGTGGGCGTGCACCGCGTGCTGGCGCGCCGGGCGCGGGACTTCCTGGAGACCTGCGACGACGAGCAGCGCAAGGCGCTGAAGCGGCTCTTCACGCTGAAGCTCGCTCACGTCCCGCTCGACGGCGAGGTGGTGAGACGGCGAGCCGGAAAGGACGAGTGCAGCGCGCTCGAGTGGACGCTGGTGGAAGCGCTCTGCGGCGAGCGCTGGCGATTGCTGACCACCGGCGACGAGGCCGGCGAGCCGAGCGCCGAGGTGGCGCACGAGGTGCTGCTGCACGAGTGGGACGAGCTTCGAGGCTGGATCACCGAGGAGCACGAGTTCCTGCGCTGGAAGGGGCAGCTCGAGCACGACCGCAGGGTCTGGGAGGAGGCCGACCGGGATCCGGACGCACTGCTGCAGGGGGTGAAGCTGGCACAGGCCGAGGGCTGGTCGGGCACGCGGGAGTCCGATCTGGGCGACGCCGACCGCCGCTTCATCACCGAGAGCATCGCGACCCGGGACCGGAAGCAGGCACGGCGCCAGTCCCAGCGTCGGCGCGCCCGGGCGCTCGCATTCGGGACGCTGGTGGCCGTCAGCTTCGGCGCGTTCGCCGCCTACTCGTGGAACGTGGCCGACGCGCAGCGCAGCGCAGCGCAGCAGGCACGGGTGGATGCGGACGCGGCACGCAACTCGGCGGAGCAGGCGCTGGCCGAAGCCCTGGTCGCGCGCGAGCAGATGCTGGTGGCCGTCACGCAGGCGTCGGCGGCATGCGAGCGCGCGCAGGAGTCGATCCGGTTGACGCGGCAGGTCATCTCTCGAACCAGCAAGGAAATTCAACGACAGCCCAAGCTGGTATTGAATTTACTCGGACCGCTGAACCGGGCCCTGCAACGCCAGTTCGACACGTTGAACGCACAGATTGCAAAGGCTCAATCGGCGTGCCCGAAGTTCGACTTCTCGGACACGGGCAGCTCATGAGCCCGGCAGCGAATCGCGTTTCGCGCGCGCTGCCTGGCGCTCGAGGCGATCCGGTACCGCGCTCGTGACGTCCGGGCCGAGCGAAAGGAGCGCCAGCGACGCCCCCCTCCCCCAGTCGCACCCTCATCGCCCCGGCGCCGCGCCCGCCGCCCCCGGGCTGCTGAAGAAGAACAGCTGCACCAGCCGGCCGTTGTCGATGCTGTCGCCGAAGGACTCCCCCGCGGTGTGCCAGAACCAGGGCCGGAACAGGATCAGGCGGTTGAAGCGCATGGGGATGGTCATCAGGTGCTGCCACTTCGACAGGTCGTTGCCGTCGCGCTCGATGATGGCCGAGGCGAGCGCCGCGCAGCTGTCGTAGCCCCGGGCGCGAGCGTCCTCCACCCGGGTGAAGGCCTGGTCCGTCTGGTACTCACGGTGGCGGTAGAACTCGGTGCCGCCGCGGCAGTGCTCGGGAAGCGTGAGGTACAGGATCCCGGACCAGTGGGCGTCGCCGTCCACGTGCACGTAGTAGCGCCGGCGCGCGTCCTCGCCCGCCAGGGACACCCGGAAGTGGCCGTGCACGTTGTGCTGCGAGCCCACCACCGGCTCCTGCACCAGCCGCGACACGGCCTGGTCCAGCCCCTCGGGGAGGAACTTCTGGATGGAGTTGCGTCCGGGATAGTTCTGCTGGCGCAGGGGCTCGGGGAACTCGAGCGCGCAGACGTTCCTCCGCACCACGTCGGCGTCGTCGTAGAAATCGTCGATGACGAGGATGGATGGGCGCATGTGCGTTCGGTGCGGCCGGCGGGCACGGCCAATCCCGCGAACGGGACCGGCCGCGCGACCCGGTGGCAGGGCTCAGCCCAGGTCGGCCAGCACCTGGTCCGGGTGATCCGCCGGCTTCACCTCGGCGTAGGCCCGCGCCACCTTGCCCTCGGGGTCGATCAGGTAGCTGATGCGCTTCGCGCTCTTCGCCTGTGGCGAGTCGGCCGCCCCGTAGGCCATGCTCACGCGACGGTCGGTGTCGCACAGCAGGTCGTAGGGGAAGGCAAACTTCTCCTTGAAGGCCTTGTTGTCGGCCGGCGTGTCACAGCTCAGGCCCAGCACCACCGCGTTCTTCGCCTCGAAGTCCTGGATTCGATCACGGAACCCCTTGCCTTCGATGGTTCAGCCCGGTGTGTCGGCCTTCGGGTACCACCACAGGACCACCCACTGCCCCCGGAGATCGGACAGGCGCACCTGGGCGCCGTCCTGGTTGGGCAGGGTGAAGTCCGGGGCGGGCGCCGCGGCGTCGATCATCGCCATGTCGTTGCCCTCCGCTTCACTTCCCGTCGCGCGGCGGATTGTAGGGCATCGGCCGCGGCGTCAGAACCGGTCCTTGGTGTTGATCCACTGCATCGAGAACAGGGGCAGCACCCACGCCGGGCACGGGCCGCGGGCGAACAGCACGATGCCCACCGCGTCGTGCCAGCCGGTGCGCTCGCGGGCCGCTTCCATGGAGCCGCCGGTGGTGAGCACGTCGTCCACGATGAGGCGCACGCCCGCGTCCGAGCGGTAACGCTCGAGCGCCGCGGCGAAGCGCTGCCCGCGCTGCGAGGCCGTCGCCACGGCGCGGAACGCGCCCTTGCTCGCCACCAGCCAGGCCAGGGTGTCCAGGTCCGCCTCCGCCAGCGCGTCGCAGTCGATGCGGTACTGGGACACGCCCCCGGAAGCCATCCGGTACTCGGTGCGCTGGAACAGGCTCATGCTTCGATCCTGGCGGGCGGCGGGCGCGGGGACGCGCACTATAGGCAGGCTCGCCGCCCGGTGCACACGGGGGCATGGCCCGTTGCGGCGCTGCCGCGCCCGCGGCACGATCCGCGTGTCAGGTGCTGCAGGCCGTGCCGGCCCCTGGCTCCGCCCGGATCAGAAAACCCGACGCTGCCGGGCGGCGCCCACGCCCGCCAGCGCCAGGCCCAGCAGGAGCACGGTGCCGGGCTCGGGCGTGGCAATGGCGCGGATGTCCAGGGTGCCGGACAGGTATAGGGTCATCAGGCTGTCCGGGTCGGTGTGCGACAGGTAGAAGCCCGATGACGGCGTGATGCCGCTGATGACGAGATCGATGACCGCCTGCTCGCCCGTGGCCAGCGCGAACTCGAAACCCATGGCCATCGCCACGTCGGCGCCGGTGGGCGCCTGGTTCATGTTGTCCAGCGCACTTCCCGGCACGACGTCGGCGCTGTCGAGCAGGTTGAAGAAGATGTCGCCCAAAAAGGGATCGTCCAGCTCCCAGGACTGGCCCGCCGCAGGCGCGCCCACCGCTGCGCTGTCCTCGTTGAAGAAGGTGTTTCCTGCTTCCGTGATCTCGTGATCGAAGAACGCGCCCACGAAGTGGCTCCCGGCTCCCGCCAACGAGATGGAGATCGTCCCCAGGCCGCCACCGAGCCCGCCGCCACCGGTTCCGGGATCGGTGGAGAAGTCGAACCCGGAGAGGTCGAATGTCGCGGCCAGCGCCGCGAGATCGCCCGCCGCCGGGGTGTAGTAGCCCGAGAACCCGCTCAGGGTGAGGGAATCGACGGTGATCCCGTCCACGTTGAAGGCCCAGTCGAAGAGCTCGATGGTGGCCGCCCGGGCGCTTCCGCCCGCGGCGAGGAGCGCGGTGACCAGGAAAGTGCGAGTGAGTGCCTTCACGTCGATTCGGGTGCCGTTGTCTTGCCGGGGAGTACGCCATCTCGAAGGCGGACCCTGATTCGAGGAGATCCCAGCAAGGATCGTGCCTCCATCCGAGTGACGTATTGCATTCAGTGACTTACCCGACGAGGAACGGGAGGTCTGGCCACGAGTGTAAAGATTACCGACAAATCGGCTCGACCTGGTCCAGCCATCGTCACGCGCAGGACCCCGCCCACGCGTCATGGATCGTGGCACTGGCGGCACCGGCCACCGTGCACCGGTCGCAACGTCGGCGCCGCGTCGTTGTGCCACCACTGCCCCCGTGGCACTCTCCCCCGCCCGCCGGAGCCGCGGCTGCGGGCGCCGGCGCAGGCCACGAGAAACGCTGCACCGCCCATGAGCAAGCCCGCCCTGCCAGCAGCCGCGCAGCGCAAGCTGGACCTGCTGTTTCGCGGCGTGCGCTACACCGACGCGCTGGGCGCCGCCGCCGCGCAGGCGTTCCCCAACTTCCATCCGTACCGCTTCGCGCCCGGCGAGCCGGATCCCACGGGTCAGGGCAAGGCGGCGATCCCGTACCTGATGCGCTTTGCCGACGGCACCACGCTGCGCGTGAAGGGCGCGGGCGCCTCGCCGTGGTGCGTGTCCGGAGCGCCGGACGAAGGCTACGCGCTGCAGCACCGGGATGCGCCGCGACGCGCGCTGCCGGTCGAGTTCGAGCCACGCCCCGCGTGGCTGGGCCGCAGCACCTCCGACGGCGTGCCCATGGCCGCCGCCGGGGTGAGCCTGCACGCGGACATGGCAGTGGTGAACGTGGCACCGGGCTGCCAGTACTTCCTGCCCGACGAGGCCGCCGGCGGCAGCACGCGCTGCACCTTCTGCACCTACGGCGCGCCGGATGCGCGAATGCAGTCCCTGGGCCAGGACATCCACGCCGTGGATCTGCCGCCGCACACGTACCGGCGCCTGCACGAGACCCTGGCCGCGGTGCTGGCCGAGGGCGACGTCCGCCACATCTACCTGGTGGGCGGGTCGCTGCGCGACTGGCACGCCGAGGGCCGTCGCTTCATCGAGCTGGCGCGCCAGGTGCAGCAGGTGGTGCGCCACGCGGTGCCCGTGACCTGTGGATCCGGCGCACTGCCGGAGCAGGCTCTGGACGTCCTGCACGGGGACGGCCTGGTGGACAGCGTGTGCTTCAACCTGGAGGTGTGGTCCGAGCCACTGTTTGCGAAAGTGTGCCCCGGCAAGCACCGCTACGTGGGCTACGGGCGCTGGATCGCCGCGCTGGAAGCGGCGGTGGCGCGCTTCGGCCGCGGACGCGTGTACACCGCCATGGTGGCTGGCATCGAGCTGGAGCCCGAGCACGCCTTGACCTGGCAGCAGGCGGCGGCGCTGGCGCTGCAAGGCGCCGAGACCCTCTGCGCGCGCGGCATCGTCCCCATCTACTCGCTGTACTGGCCACTGGGCGGGCGCGAGCGTGGCACTTACCTGGAAGACCTCTTGGCCTATTTCGAGCGGCTCAACCTGGGGTACCGGGCGATCCGCGCGCGCCACGACCTGACCATCTGGGACGGCTTCATGTGCCACCGCTGCGCCTACATGCAGCTCGAGTGCGACCTGGACCGCGCCGCCGTGGAGCGCGCCGGCGCATGAGCGGCCAGGCACCGGATCCCGGCCCTCTGATGGCCATGGCCACCAGCTACTGGGGCTCCCAGACCCTGTTCGCGGCCGTGGCGCTGGGCGTCTTCGCGCGCCTGGCGCAGGGCCCCGCCAGCATCGAGCAGGTGGCGGCGGCCACCGGCACCCGGCCGCGCCCCACCGGGCTGCTGCTCAAGGCGCTGGCGGCGCTCGGCCTGGTGCGCCGCCAGGGGGAACTGTTCGCGAACACCCCGGTGGCCGCGGCGTTCCTGGCGCCGGGCAGCCCCGCCTACCTGGGCGACGCCCTGGGCTACGCCCGCGACATGTACGACGCCTGGGGAGAGCTCGAGCGGGCCCTGCGCGAGGACGCCCCGGTGGCGGCCTGCGCGTCGTACCTGGGCGAGGACGAGGCGCGCACCCGGCGCTTCGTCCACGGCATGCACGCCCGCGCGGTGGGCGTCGGCCAGGCCCTGGTACGGATGGTGGACCTGACCGGGCGGCGCCGCATGCTGGACCTGGGCGGCGGTCCCGGAACCTACTCCGCGCTGTTCACGCAACGCTACCCGCAGCTGCGCTCGCAGGTGCTGGACCTGCCGGCAGTGGTCGCCATCGCCGGCGAGATCCTGGAGACAATGGGCGCGTCGCAGCGCGTGTCCGTCATCGCCGGCGACTACCACGACACCGAGTTCCCGCCGGACAACGACGTGGTGCTCATCTCCGGCGTGCTGCACCGCGAACGCGAGGCCAGTGCGCGCCGACTCATCGCGCGCGCGGGTGAGAGCCTGGTGCCGGGAGGGCTGCTGGTGGTGAGCGACGTGTTCACCGACGCGGGCGGATCGAGCCCGCCCTTCGCGGCGCTGTTCGGGCTCAACATGCTGCTCAGCGCGCCGGACGGTGGTGTGTACGCCGACGTGGACGTGGCGGCGTGGATGGACGAGGCGGGCCTTGCGGACGCGAACATCCAGGCGTTTCCGCCACCGATGCCGCACCGGCTCGTGACCGCGCGCCGGCCAGAGGCCGCGTGAGAGCCCTGGCGCGCCACGCCGGCGCTCGTGCCGTGGCGATTTTGCTGGCCGCGGCGGCCGCCGCGCCCGCGACGGCGCAGACCGCGACCGTGCCGGTGCCGGGGGACGCGCCGCCGATACATCACCTGGAGGGGGATCGCTACCAGATCGGCAGCATCATCCTGGACAAGGCCCAGCGCCGCTTCACCGTCCCTGGGGTGATCGTCGACCTGGGCGCGCCCGACGCGCCGGTGGAGTTCCTGGCCGCGGCGCGCAACGGCGTCAAGCTCTACGAGAGCCTCATCGAGCTCGATACCGGGGCGGTGGAGTTCAACGTGGCATGCATCCTCATCGGCCTGGACGCCGCCCGCGGACGCCCCGCGCGGTGGCACTTCGACCCCGAGCCCGTGCAGGGCGACGCGGTGGAGGTGTACGTGGAGTGGCAACAGGACGGGCGCAGGATCCGCCGCGGCGCCGCCGAGCTGATCCGAACCGCCGTCGGCCCGCCCCGCGAGGACTGGGTCTACACCGGCTCGGTGATGACCGAGGAGGGGCGCTTCATGGCCCAGGCCGACGGCGTGCTGGTGGGCTTCGTGCACGCCCCGGAGACCATCATCGAGCACCGCACGGGCCTGGGCCTGGGCGACTACGGCGCGGTGGGCTACGACCCGGCGGTCACGCCGGCGCCGGGAACGCCGGTGGTGCTGGTGGTGTCGCGCCGGTAGCGCGGGCGCGGCCGAACGCGGCGCCGCGTGCCGGCGCCCTCGAGGGCCAGCAGCAAGGGGTATCCCATCGCTGCCAGCGCCAGCAACCAGGGCCGGGCCGTCCCGCCGCCCGCGAGCGACAGCCGCTCCGGATCCGTCACCCGCTTGACCAGCCCCTGTGCGGCAGCTCCCTCCAGCACCTGCTGCCGCGTCCCGCCGTCGTACCCCGCCGGTGCTTGCAGGTGCACGTGGCGCGACGAGTGTCCACCCGCGCGCGCCGTGAACACGTGGCGCCCGGACGCAGGCGCCGCCAGCGCCGCCTCGAAGCGGCCCGGCGCGGTGGCGGCCAGCGCCAGCTGCGCGCTGCCGCCCGGCGAGACAGCCACCAGGGTCGCGCCGTCGCGCAGCCACTCGCCGCCGGGCGCCAGGGCATCCAGCACCACTCGCAGCGATCCACCTGCCTCGTGCACCTGGAGGTGCAGCGCACCGCCGCCCCCCGGGGCGGACAGCCAGCTCGCCAGCCCCCCGGCCAGCTCGCCGAAGCGGGGCCAGCGCAGCCACTCGACGGCCCAGCCCGAAAGCCCCCCGGGCAACACCGCGACCCGCCCGGCGCCCGCGTCGTGGACCGCCAGCAGCGGAGCGCCGCCCGGCGCCACCAGGTAGACACGGGCGCCGTCGCGCGCCCGCGTGGGCGCGAATCCGTGCAGCACCGGCCAGCGCAGCACCGGGCCCAGCATCGGCGGCGACGCCACCTGCACCGGCACCACGGGACCGACATGGGCGGGGGCCCGTCGCGTGTCCAGCTCCTGGCGCATGATGCGTGGCAGCTCGGCCTCCCGGGCGATGCGCAGCACCGCGCCGCCGCCCGCCCGTGCCAGCGCGTCCAGGGCCGGCACTCGCGGCGCATCCCCCACCAGCAGCACCAGCACCTGGATCCCCGCCGCGTGCGCCTGTGATGCCGCGTCGGCCAGGTCGTCGTCGGCGTCCAGCCGCGCATCGCTGACCACCAGCAGGATCCGCCGCTGCGCGGGGGCCCGCGCCAGCGCCTGCACCGCGCCACGCAGCGCGCCGGCCAGCCGGGTGCCACCGGTGGCAGCAGCTCCCAGCGCCTGCAGCGCCTGCTCCGCGGGCCGCTCCCGGGGCGCCAGGGGCAGCAGCTCACGGTGGGTCACGTCGAAGCCGTACACGCCGCTCAGGTCGCCCGGCTCCAGGCTTGCCGCGGTCTCCACCACCGCCCGCCGGGCCATGGCGAGCGCGCTTGCCCCGGCCCCGCCGCGCCCCATGCTGCCGGAGGTGTCCACCAGGAACAGCGCTGCCACCGGCGCGGCCGGCCCCGGCGCCTGCGCGGTCACCGGCAGCAGCGCCTCGAGGGCCGAGCCGCGGTAGCCGCCCGCGCCGAAGGCGTCGGGCCCACCCAGCACCAGCAGGCCGGCGCCGTGGCGGCGCACCGCCCGGGCCAGTGCGGCCACGTCCGGCGCGGCGACGTCGTGCGCCGGCACGTCGTCCAGCACCACCAGGGCCGGCTGCCCGCGCAGGCCCTCGGCCAGCATCCGGGGCGACATGCGGACCACGGGCCATCCGCCCGCGGCCAGGCTGGTCGCCAGGGGGGGCGGGTCCGGCGACCGTGTCAGGTACAGCACGCTCGCGGGTCCCGGCACCCGGACCAGCGCCGCTCGCCGGTCGTCCGCGGACACGGGATCCCCCGGCGCGCTCACCTGCACCAGCACCTCGTGCTCGCCGGGGCCCAGCGGCCCGATCCAGAACAGCCGCTCTGCCTCGAGGGGCAGCCGCACGGGGGATGCCTCCACCGGGGCACCGTCCACCTGCAGCCGCAGCATCGCCGCGGCCGCGCCCTGGCTGCCGACCTGCACGGCCACCGGCACGCGCGACCCGGGGAGTACATGGCCGGGCACCGCCAGGGCCTCGATCCAGGCGCCCGCCGGCGCCGCCTCCGCGCGCAGGTCCAGCCACGTCGGCGCCAGCGGCACGTCCCTGGCCCGCGCCAGCGCGGCGTGCACCGCGGGCGCCGGATCCGCACCTTCGCCTCTGCCGATCTCGGCGCCGTCGCCGAGCAGCACCAGCCGCGACTCGCGCCCGGGCACCGCCAGGGCAACGGCCGTGTCCACCGCCTCCGCCAGGCCCCCGGCGCGGCTCGCCGCGGGCCCCGCGGCATGGTTCCAGCGCAGCCGCGCTGGCGCGTCCAGGGGCTGCACGCTGAGCGCGCCGTGAGCGAAGTCCACCAAGGCGGCACGACTGCCGGCGGGCAACGCGTCCAGGGCACGGGCCAGGGCCGTCCCGTGCCCGCCGCGGCGCAGCGCCGCGGCGGAGCGGTCGCGCACCACCAGCACGTCCACCGGGCCGCCCAGCCACCCGGTCGCCCCCGCCGGCAGCGGTGGGTCCGCCCACGCAACGGCCAGCACCGCAAGCAGCAGCAGCCGGGCGGCGATACCCCGTGGCGCGCGGCGCCGGCTGGCGGTGCCCGTCACGGCAACCCGGGCGCTCACGTCGCGGCGCGCCGGCGCCGCGGCCACGCCGGCGACAGCCCGGCAGCGAGAAGCAGATCCGCGGCCAGCAACAGGCACACCGCGGCCAGCAGCGGCGGCGTCAGGTCATGTGACCGTGGCGCGGGGGCGGCCGGCGCCGCTGCCGGCAGGTGCGGGAGCGGCGCCGGTGCGATGCGGCTGTCACCGGCGTCGCGGACCGCGCTCGCGAGCGGCGCCAGCGTGTCCCGGCTCACGAGCCTGTCCGCCAGGGCCGCCACCAGCGCCGGGAACTCGCGCCGTCGCACCAGGCCGCCCCCGGCCACGTCGAGGCGCACCTCCAGCTGCGGAGCCGGCCCGTCGCGCGCGGCGATGAGCACCCGGCCGCCGGCGGTGAGCAGGCTCGCGCCCTCGGGCGCCGGCGCCACCACCTCCCGCAGCCACCGGGGCGCCAGCGCCACCGCGGCGAGATCGCCCGCGTCGAGGCTCCATACGGGCCAGCCGTTCACCGGCCGCGATCCCGTGCCCGCCCGAAACCACAGCACCGGCAGCGCCAGATCCGGGGGCGCCGATCCGCAGGCCACCGACAGCCGCGCCGGCTCGCCCTCGCGCAGGCCGGGGTGTGCTGCCAGCGCCGCGCGCACCGCGCCGCCGCAGCCCCGGTCCACAACCACCGCGACGGGCTCCAGATCCCGCGTGTCCACTTCCAGGAGATCGTCCACGGCCAGGGCGTCGGTGGGCGACAGCCGCGCCAACAGCGGGCCGCGCCGGGCCGCGGGCAGGGTGAGGTGCAGCAGCGCCCGGTCGCCCGCCTGCCCGGCAGGGGCAAGGCTCACCGGCTCGTCGTGCACGATCCTGCCCGCGACCTCGAGGAACACGCGCCGCCCGGCCGCGGCGCGACCCAGGTTGGCCACCTCCACCAGCACTCGATCGGAGTCCGCACGGGCCGCCGAGGGGCGCGCGGACAGGCGCAGCAGGGCGACGTTCTCGCTGGCCTCGCCCACCTGGATCACCCGGGTCACGGGCGCCGTGGACAGCCACGCCGCCAGCGCGGGATCGGCGCCGGCCGTGACCAGCCAGTGCTGCGCGCCGGCCTGCAGCATGACCGGCGCGGGAAACGCGTTGCGCGTGACACCGCTGCGGTGCGCCTGCGGGGTCAGCAGCGCCTCCAGCCGCTCCAGGTCCGGCGCGCGCGCATCCAGGGACACCGCCGTCGCCGGCGTGCGCAGCCGGCGCGCGATCACCTGGCCGGCGGAGGTGCCCGCCAGCGCTGCGCGGGCCGCCCGCGCCGCCCGCCGCGCCCGCGGCATCCCCGCCTCGTCGGCGAGCATGGCCGAAGAGTCGTCCAGCCACAGCTCGACCCGCGCCGCCGGCGCCGCCGGCAGGAACGGCCGTGCCGCGGCCACGCACAGCAGCACTGCCAGCAGCGCCCGCAGGCGCCAGCGCGGATCGCGCCGCCCGCCGCCGGGGCGCGGCGCCTGTGCCGGCGGGGCGTCGCGCCACAGGTACAGGGCGGCCACCGCCATCGCCTCGCCTGCCCCACGGCGGGCGTGCAGCCACCACACCAGCGGTGCGGCAGCCAGCGCCGCCGCCAGCCATCCGGGCGCGGCCCACTCAGGCATCGAAGCGGCGCGCCCGCCCCAGGTGGCGCAGCAGCACGTCCTGCCACCCCTCGTGGGCCCGACAGGCGCTGTAGGCGATGGCGTGCCGGCGGCAGAACCGGCGCAGCTCGCGCTGCTGCCGGGCCAGCGTCCGCGCCGCGGCGCGAGCCGCCGCGCCCGCGTCGCCGACAGCCAGTACCTGCCCGCTCTCGGCGTCGCGAAGCAGCGCCGGGCCGCGGGCGTCCACGGTGCACTCGGACCCGTCCAGCACCTGCAGCGCGTGCACCCGGCCGCCGCGCCGCAACAGCCGCAGCAATCCGGGGCGCATGGCGTCCGGGGCCAGGAAGTCGCTCACCACCACCACGGAGCAGCGCCGCGCCACCCGCTGCGCGCACAGCTCCAGGCGCGAGCCGGCGCCCGGCTCTGCGCTGCGCGCGAGGCGCTGCAACACCCGCGCGAAGTGGGCCCGCCCCCGTCCGGCCGGGCACACCTCCTCCACGCGCTCGCTGAAGGCGAGGAAGGACACCCCGTGCTCCCGGTGCAGCAGCACGAAGGCGAGCGCGGCGGCGAGCTCCGCGGCGAGCCGGGCCTTGCCCGCGCCGGGCACGGACATGGACGCGCTGCGATCCAGGCACACGCACCACTCGGAGGCGGTGGCGTCCTGGAAGCGGCGCTCCAGCAGCCGCCCGGCGCGGGCGCTGGCGCGCCAGTCGATGCGCCGCGCATCGCTCCCCGGGGCGTGAGGCTCGAAGTCCAGGAACTCCTGCCCGGCGCCGGCACGTCGCGGGTGCTGCCAGGGACCGGGCCGGAATCCCGGCGGCGCCGCCAGCACGCGATCGGCGAGGCGCGCTACGCGCATGAGGGCGGACTCGTCCAGGTCCGGCAGGAGCATGGGCTGCCGGAGCGTGCTCAGCCCCGCTGCGTCCACTCGTCCACGACCTGGCCCAGCACCGCGTCGGTGTCCACCTCGGCCAGCTCGCTGTCGATGCCCAGCAGCACGCGATGGCGCAGCACCGGCAGCGCGCCGGCCAGCAGGTCCTCGCGCGCCACGTGCCCGCGACCGTCGGCCAGCGCGTGGATGCGCGCGAGGCGCAGCAGCGACTGCAGCGCCCGCGGGCTGGCGCCGTAGCGCAGGTGCGCACGGGCCGCGGCGCAGGCGCCGTCGCCGCCGGGGTGGGTGCCCAGCACCAGCGCCGCCGCGGCCTCGGTGACCCCGCGCGCCACCACGACGTCGCGGGCCTGCGCCATCATCTGCTGGAACCGGCCGCTCTCGAGCACCAGCGCCACACCCTGCGCCGGCTCCTCGTCCAGGGTGCGGCCGGCCAGCTCCACCAGGGCGTCGCGGCCGGGGTAGTCGACCCGCAGCTTCACCATGAAGCGGTCCAGCTGCGCCTCCGGCAGCGGGTAGGTGCCCTCGAACTCGATGGGGTTCTGCGTCGCCAGCACCCAGAACGGCGACGGCAGCGCGTGGCGGACCCCGGCGCAGGTGACCTGGCGCTCCTGCATCGCCTCCAGCAGTGCCGACTGGGAGCGCGGGGTGGCGCGGTTGATCTCGTCCACCAGGACCAGCGACGCGAACACCGGACCGGGGCGGAACTCCAGCTCCCGGGTGCCCCTCGCGCCCTCGCCGGCGAGCACCTCGCTGCCGGTGATGTCAGAGGGCATCAGGTCGGGGGTGCACTGGATCCGCGCCATGCTCACGCCGACGGCACGCGCCAAGGCCTTGACCAGGCTGGTCTTGCCCAGCCCCGGCGGCCCCTCCAGCAGCACGTGGCCGCCGGCCAGCACCGCCACCAGCAGGTCGCGAACCAGCGTGGACTGGCCGGCCAGCACGCCGTCCAGTACCTGAAGAAGGCGTGCGAAGTCGTCCCGGAAGCGAGCCACGTCCCCCTCCGAGGCCAGCCGGGCCACGCTCACCGCCCGCGCTCCAGGATGGCCAGGTAGCGATCCGCGTACGCACGCTCGGCAGGCGACAGGGGCATCAGCGTCACGGGCGCGCGTGCGACCGCCGTGACGGTCGCGAGGGCCTGCGGCTCCGGCGCCGTGGGCAAAGCGTCCGTGACATCGGTAGCGGGCCCGGCACCGCCGCCGGACGCGCCCCGCTCCACGGCCACGTCGCGCCGCGCAGCGAAGGCGCCCAGCGCACCGTCCGGCGCGGCGGCGGCGGCCATCCCGTCGCCGGCGTCGGCACCCGGTCCGGGCGCCGCGCCACGGCCGGGCACCGCTGCGGCGGCCTCCGCCGCATCGTGCGGCGCGGCCGCCACCGCCGCCTCGCCGGCGCGCGGCGGCGGCACCGACGCGCCGCCGGCGCCGGCCCCGGC
>JBFHNV010000148.1:0-14938 GCA_041593595.1 Gammaproteobacteria bacterium | reverse complement strand
CCGCGGCCAGCGCCGCGGCGCTGGCCATGGACGTTCCGCCCCGGTGCATCCGCGCCGGCCTCGAGGCCATGGGCCCGGTGCACGGGCGCCTCGAGCTGCGCGCGGCGCCGGGCGGCGCGCGCATCCTGGACGACTCCTACAACGCCAACCCGCTGTCGCTGCGCGCCGCGCTGGAGACGCTGGCGCAGTTCCCGGCGCCGCGCTGGCTGGTGCTCGGGGACATGGGCGAGCTCGGTGACACCGCGGCGGCGTTCCACCGCGAGGCCGGGTCCACGGCGCGCGCGCTCGGCGTCGAGCGGCTGCTCGCGACGGGCCCGCTGTCGCGGCTCGCGGTGGAGGCCTTCGGCGAGGGAGCGCGTCATTTCGACAGCCGCGAGGCGCTGTGCCGCGCCCTGGAAGGTGACATCAGGAGCGGCATCGACGACGGCATCGGCGCGGCCGCCACCGTGCTGGTGAAAGGCTCGCGAGCCATGGGCATGGAGGCCGTGGTCGCGGCGCTGCTCGAGGAGGAGGCGCAATGCTGCTGAAGCTGACGGAATGGCTGTCCGCGGTGGATCCGGGCTTCGCGGTGTTCCAGTACCTCACCCTGCGGGCCATCCTGGGGGTGCTCACCGCGCTCGCCATCTCGCTGCTGGTGGGGCCGATGATGATCCGCCGCCTCACCGCGCTGCAGATCGGTCAGACCGTGCGCGACGACGGGCCCCAGAGCCACAGCATCAAGGCCGGCACGCCCACCATGGGCGGCTCGCTGATCCTGGTGGCCATCGCCATCGGCACGCTCTTCTGGTCGGATCTCGGCAACCGGTTCGTATGGGTGGTGCTGCTCACCACCCTCGCCTTCGGGGCGGTGGGCTGGGTCGACGACTACAAGAAGCTGGTGCGCGGCGATCCGAAGGGCCTGCGCGCGCGCGACAAGTACCTGTGGCAGTCGATCTTCGGGCTTGGCTGCGCGATGTTCGTCTATTTCACCGCCAGCGAGCCTGCGCAGACCCAGCTCATCGTGCCCGTGTTCAAGGACGTTGCCGTCGAGCTCGGCTGGATGTTCATCCCGCTGGCGTACTTCGTCATCGTCGGCAGTAGCAACGCGGTCAACCTCACCGACGGCCTCGACGGGCTCGCGATCCTGCCCACGGTAATGGTCGCCGGCGCGCTCGGCATCTTCGCCTACGTCACCGGCCACGCGAACTTCGCCAAGTACCTGGGTTTCCCGCACATCCTGGGCGTGGGTGAGCTGGTGGTGTTCTGCGGCGCCATCGTCGGCGCTGGCCTCGGCTTCCTGTGGTTCAACACCTACCCGGCGCAGGTGTTCATGGGCGACATCGGCGCGCTGGCGCTGGGCGCCGCGCTCGGTGTCCTGGCGGTGCTCACGCGCCAGGAGCTGGTGCTCGTGATCATGGGCGGGGTGTTCGTGATGGAGACCGTGTCGGTGATCCTGCAGGTGGCGTCGTTCAAGCTCACCGGGCGGCGCATCTTCCGCATGGCACCGCTGCACCACCACTTCGAGCTCAAGGGGTGGCCGGAGCCGCGGGTCATCGTGCGCTTCTGGGTGATCACGGTGATCCTGGTGCTGGTGGGGCTCGCCACCCTCAAGGTGCGCTAAGGGCCACCATGCGGGCACTTGCCATGAGCGACACCTCGCCTCATCCGCGCGCCGCCCCGGTGGTGGTCGTGGGGCTCGGCGCCAGCGGGCTGTCCGCGGTGCGACACCTGGCGGCCCGCGGCGAGCCGGTGGCGGTGGTGGACACCCGGGCCGCGCCGCCGGGGCTGGCCGCGCTCGCCCGCGAGCTGCCCGGGGTGCCGGTGACCCTCGGACCCTTCGACGCGACGCGGCTGTGCGGCGCATCGCGCCTCGTGGTGAGCCCGGGCGTCGCCCTGGCCGAGCCCGCCATCCAGGAGGCCATGGCCGCCGGCGTCGAGGTGGTGGGCGACGTGGAGCTGTTCGTGCGCGAGGCGCCGGCGCCGGTGGCGGCCATCACCGGCTCCAACGGCAAGAGCACGGTCACCGCGCTGCTGGGCGAGATGGCGGCGGCGTCGGGCCTGCGCACCCGGGTGGGCGGCAACCTGGGCACGCCGGCGCTGGACCTGCTGCGCGCGGGCGAGGCGGACCTGTACGTGCTCGAGCTGTCGAGCTTCCAGCTGGAGACCACCTGGAGCCTGTCGGCAGCGGCGGCGTCGGTGCTCAACGTGAGCCCCGATCACATGGATCGCTACCCGGATCTGGCCGCCTACGTGGCGGCCAAGGCCCGCATCCTCGCCGGCGCGCGGGTGGCGGTGCTGAACCTGGACGATGCGCGGGTGGCGGCGATGCACCACGACGCGGAGCGCACCGCCGGCTTCAGCGTCGAGGGTCACCCGGACGCGCGCGCGGGGCTCGTGCGGCACGCCGGCGGCGAATGGCTCGCGCTGGGCGGCGAGCCGGTGGCGCCGGCGTCGGCGGTGCCCCTGGCCGGACGCCACAACCTGGCCAACGCGCTGGCTGCCATGGCCATGGCGGAGGCACTGGGGGTGCCGCGGGACGTCATGGCCCGTGCCATCTCGGAATTTCGCGGCCTGCCACACCGCTGCGTGCTGGTGGCGGAGCGTGGAGGCGTGCGCTTCATCGACGATTCCAAGGGCACCAACGTGGGCGCCACCGTGGCGGCCATCGAGGGCATCGCCCGGGGGCGCGATCTGGTGCTCATCGCCGGCGGCCTGGGCAAGGGCCAGGACTTCTCCCCGCTCGCCGCGCCGCTCGCACGCCACGTGCACACCCTGGTGCTGATCGGCCGTGACGCGCCGGTGATCCGGGCGGTGGCGCCGGACACGGTGCGCTGCGAGACGGCCGCGAGCATGGACGAGGCGGTGGCCGTGGCGGCCCGGGCGGCCGGGCCGGGGGACGCCGTGCTGCTGTCGCCCGCCTGCGCCAGCCACGACATGTTCGAAGACTACCGGGCCCGCGGCGAGGCCTTCGCCGCCGCGGTACGCCGCGGGGGCGCCGGGTGAGCGCGGTCATGCAGCCGGCTGCGCGTGCCGCGCCGCGTGTGGCGGCGGCGCTCGTCTTCGACACGCCGCTGGTGGCGGCAGTGGCGGTGATCATGCTGCTCGGGCTGGTCATGGTGGCGTCGGCGTCCATCAGCACCGCGGCTGCCGACACCGGGCGCCCGCTGGCGCTGTTCTGGCGCCAGCTGGCCTTCGCCGCGGTGGCCACCGCGGTGATGCTGCTCACCACCCGGGTGCCCGTCGCCGTGTGGCAGCGGCTGGGTCCGTGGCTGTTGCTGCTGGGCACCGGCCTGCTCTCGCTGGTGCTGGTGCCGGGCATCGGCCGCGAGGTGAACGGCTCCACACGCTGGATGGCGCTGGGACCCGTGAACCTTCAGCCCTCGGAGCTCGTGAAGGTGTTCTCGGTGCTGTACCTGGCCGGCTATCTGGTGCGCCGCAGCGACCACGTGCGCAGCCGCCTGAGCGGCTTCTTCAAGCCCATCGTGCTCATGTCCGTGATCGCGCTGCTGCTGCTGGCGGAGCCAGACTACGGCGCCACCGTGGTGCTGTTCGCCACCACGCTCACCATGCTGTTCCTCGGTGGCGTGCCGTTCGTGAGCTTCTCCGCCTGGGTGCTGGCCATCGTGTCGGTGTTCGCGCTGATGATGGTATCCGCGCCGTATCGCATGGAGCGCCTGCTCACCTTCATCAACCCCTGGGCGGATCCCTTCGGCAGCGGCTTCCAGCTCACCCAGGCGCTCATCGCCATCGGCCGCGGCGAGTGGTTCGGCGTGGGGCTGGGGCAGAGCGTGCAGAAGCTGCACTACCTGCCCGAGGCACACACGGATTTCCTGTTCGCGGTGCTCTCCGAGGAGCTCGGGCTCACCGGCGGCGCGGTGGTGATCGCCCTGTTCACCTTCGTCACCTGGCGCGCGTTCGGCATCGGGCGGCGCGCCGTCGCCGCCGGTCATCCCTACGGCGGCCACCTGGCCTACGGCCTCGCGCTGCTCATCGGGCTGCAGGCGTTCGTCAACATCGGGGTGAACCTGGGTCTGCTGCCCACCAAGGGACTGACCCTGCCGCTGATGAGCTACGGCGGATCGAGCCTGGTGGCGAGCGCCATCGCCGTCGGCCTGCTGCTGCGCGTGGACGCCGAGATCGCCGCCCCCCCCCGGGAACGTGCGGCCGTGAGCGTCGTGCCCGAGCGCGCCGTGAGCGTCGTGCCCGAGCGCGCCGTGAGCGTCCTGCCGGAGCACGCGACATGAGCAACCCGCTCACCGTGCTGGTCATGGCCGGCGGCACCGGGGGCCACGTGTTCCCGGCGCTGGCGGTGGCAGAGTGCCTGCGCCGCCAGGGGGCGCACGTGGAGTGGCTCGGGTCGCGCGGTGGCATGGAGGCGCGCCTCGTGCCGGGTCGCGGATTCCCGTTTCACACGATGGCGGTGCGCGGGCTGCGCGGCTCCGGCGTGACGGGCTGGCTGCTCGCGCCGGCGCGGCTGCTGCGTGCGGTGGTGGCCGCCGTGCGGGTGCTGCGCCGGGTGCGCCCGGCGGTGGTGCTGGGCATGGGTGGCTACGTCTCGGGTCCCGGCGGGCTCGCTGCCTGGCTGCTGCGCCGCCCCCTGGTGATCCACGAGCAGAACGCCATCCCCGGCCTCACCAACCGGGTCCTGTCGCGGCTGGCCGTGGCTGTGCTGGAGGCGTTCCCGGGCAGCTTCCCGGGCGCCGCCGGGGCGCTGCACACGGGCAATCCGGTGCGGGCGGACATCGCCGCGCTGCCGCCGCCGGCAGCGCGCCTGGCGACGCCGCGCAACGGCTTCCGGCTGCTGGTGCTGGGCGGCAGCCAGGGCGCGCGGGCACTGAACGAGACGGTGCCGGCGGCGCTGGCAATGCTCGCGCCGCGCCTCGCGCTGGATGTGCGCCACCAGGCCGGGGAGCGGAATCTCGTCAGGGCCCGCGATGCCTACGCCCGGCACGGGCTCGCGGTGGACCCCGTGCCCTTCATCGACGACATGGCGGCGAGCTACGCCTGGGCCGACCTGGTGCTGTGTCGCGCCGGCGCCATGACCGTGGCGGAGCTGGCCGCCGCGGGCTGTGCCGCGGTGCTGGTGCCGTTCCCCCACGCGGTTGACGACCACCAGAGCGCCAACGCCCACCACCTGAGCGACGCCGGCGCCGCGCTGCTGCTGCCCGAGAGTGAGCTCGAGCCCGCACGCCTGGGCGCGCTGCTGGAGGAGCTGGCCGGCGCGCGGGACCGCCTGCTGGCCATGGCCGAGTCGGCACGGCGCCTGGCGGTGCCCGACGCGGACCGACGGGTGGCACGCTGCTGCCTGGAGGCGGTGCATGCCTGAGCCGCTCAAGTACCTGATCTCCGCCGCGGAGGCCGATGCGTCCCGGGTGCCCGCGGAGTGGGCGCGCCGCGTGCGGCGCATCCACTTCGTCGGTATCGGCGGGGCCGGAATGGGCGGTATCGCCGAGGTACTGCACACGCTCGGATTCCTGGTCTCCGGCTCCGACGCCCACGCCGGCAACATGACTCGTCACCTGGAGCACCTGGGCGTCAAGGTGCACATCGGCCATGACCCGGCGCTGGTGGCGGGCAGCGGCCTGCTGGTGCGCTCCACCGCCATCAGCGAGGACAACCCGGAGCTCGTGGCGGCCCGGGAGCTGCACGTTCCGGTGGTGCCGCGAGCGCAGATGCTGGCGGAGCTCATGCGGCTTCGCCTGGGCATCGCCGTGGCGGGCACCCACGGCAAGACCACCACCACCAGCCTGGTGGCGAGCCTGCTCGCCGAGGGCGGCCTGGACCCCACCTACGTGGTGGGCGGGCGGTTGAACGCCTCGGGCGTCAACGCGCGCCTGGGCGCCGGGCGCTGGCTGGTGGCGGAGGCCGACGAGAGCGATGCCTCGTTCCTGCTGCTGCAGCCCGTGATGTCGGTGGTGACCAACATCGACGCCGACCACATGGAGACCTACGGCGGCGACTTCGCGCGGCTCAAGGCCACCTTCCTCGAGTTCCTTCACCACCTGCCGTTCTACGGCCGCGCGGTGCTGTGCGCCGACGATGCCACCGTGGCCTCCATGCTCCCGGACGTGGCCAAGCCGGTGGTGACCTACGGGGTGGACGACCCGGAGGCGGAGCTGCGGGCCGTGGATATCCGCGCCGAGGGTGCCCGCACCCACTTCGTGGTGGTGAACGGCGTCGCCGAGCCGCTGCCGGTGACGCTCAACCTGCCCGGGCTGCACAACGTGCGCAACGCGCTTGCCGCCGTGGCCGTGGCGCGACTGGTGGGGGTCAGCGACGCGGCGCTGAAGCGCGGACTGGAGGGCTTCCAGGGCATCGCCCGCCGGCTGCAGTCTCACGGCGAGCGCCAGGCACCCGCCGGCACGGTGCTGCTGGTGGACGACTACGCGCACCATCCCCGCGAGATCGCCGCCACCCTGCAGGCGGCCCGCGCGGCCTGGCCCGGGCGGCGGGTGGTGGTGGCCTTCCAGCCCCACCGCTACACCCGCACCCGTGACCTCATCGAGGACTTCGCCGCCGCGCTGGCAGAGGTGGACGCGCTGCTGGTGCTGGAGGTGTACGCGGCAGGCGAGGTGCCCATCGCCGGCGCCGACGCCCGCACCCTGTGTCGCGCGGTGCGGGCCCGCGGGCGGGTGGACCCGGTGTTCGTGGATGGCCCCGAGACCCTGCCCGGGGTGCTGGACGCGCTGATCGCTGATGGTGACGTGCTGCTCACCCTCGGCGCCGGCAACATCGGTGCGGTGCCGGCGGCCCTGTGCGCCGCGTGGCCCGCGGCGGAGGTCCGCACATGATGGCCGCCGCCGGACGCGTGCCCATGGAGGGCCTGCGCGGACGCCTGCGCGAGGGCGAGCCCCTGGCGCGCCACACGGTGTGGGGGATCGGCGGGCCCGCCGAGCGGCTGTACCGGCCGGCGGATCTGGACGATCTGTGCGCGTTCCTCGCGCGCCTGCCCGCCGACGAGCCGCTGTTCTGGCTCGGGCTCGGCTCGAACCTGCTGGTGCGCGACGGGGGCATCCGCGGCACGGTGGTGCACCTGGCAGGTGCGCTCACCCGTATCGAGCGCGTGGACGCAGACACGGTGCGTGCCGAGGCGGGCGTGCCGTGCCCGAAGGTGGCGCGCTTCTGCGCCCAGGCGGATCTGGCCGGCGCCGAGTTCATGGCGGGCATCCCCGGCACCGTGGGCGGGGCGCTGGCCATGAACGCGGGCGCCTTCGGCGGCGAGACCTACGACATCGTCGCCCGGGTGGAGACCGTGACCCGCGCCGGCAAGCGGCGGGTGCGCGCCGGCACCGATCTCGAGACGGGCTACCGCCACGTGGCCGTGCCGCCGGGCGAGTGGTTCGTGGCGGCACACTTCGCCCTCGCCGCCGGCGCGCGCGCCGGTAGCGAGGCGCGCATCCGCGAGCTGCTGCGCCGGCGCGGCGCCACCCAGCCCACCGGCATGCGGAGCTGCGGCTCGGTGTTCCGCAACCCGGAGGGCGACTTCGCGGCGCGCCTCATCGAGGTCTCGGGGCTGAAGGGCGAGCGCGTCGGCGACGCGGTGGTCTCCGAGAAGCACGCCAACTTCATCCTCAACGTGGGGGTGGCACGGGCCGCCGACGTGGAGGCGCTCATCGAGCGGGTGATGGCGCGCGTGGAGCGCGACCACGGGGTGGTGCTGGTGCCGGAGGTGCGCGTGGTGGGTGTGCCCGGATGAGCGCCGTGGCGGACGTCAAGCGTTTCGGCAAGGTGGCGGTCCTCTACGGCGGCGACTCTGCCGAGCGCGAGGTGTCCCTGGCGAGCGGCACGGGTGTGCTGAAGGCGCTGCGCAACGCCGGCGTGGACGCCCACGGCATCGACAAGGGCAGGGACCTGATCCCTAGGCTTCGTGACGGCGGCTTCGATCGTGCCTTCATCATCCTGCACGGACGCGGCGGCGAGGACGGCACCGTGCAGGGGGCGCTCGAGACCATCGGCATGCCCTACACCGGCAGCGGCGTGCTGGGCTCGGCGCTGGCCATGGACAAGCACCGCACGAAGCTCGTGTGGCGCGCGCTCGGGATCCCCACGCCCGAGTTCCACGTGGTGCGCACCGAGGCGGACCTGGAGGCGGCCGCGTCGTCACCGGGCTTCCCCGCCTTCGTCAAGCCCGTGCACGAGGGCTCGAGCGTCGGCATGGCGCCGGTGGACGACGAGGAGAGCCTGCAGCGGGCCTGGTACGAGGCGGCGCGCTACGACACCGAGGTGCTCGTCGAGCGGCGCATCGACGGCCCGGAGTACACCGCCTCCATCCTCGACCGCCAGGTGCTGCCCCTCATCCGCCTGGAGCCCGCGCGCGCCTTCTACGACTACGAGGCCAAGTACGCCGACGATTCCGGCACCCGCTACCACGTGCCCTGCGGCCTGTCGGCGGGCGACGAGGCGCGGCTTGCACGGATGAGCCTCGAGGCCTTCGACGCGGTGGGGGCATCGGGCTGGGGGCGGCTGGATCTGCTCTGCGACGCCGACGGCAATCCCTTCTTCATCGACGTCAACACCGCGCCGGGGATGACCACACACAGCCTGGTGCCCATGGCCGCTGCCGCGGCGGGCCTGAGCTTCGAGGATCTGGTGGTGCGCATCCTGGAGGCGGGCCGGTGAGCGGCGGCGTACGGCGCACCCTGGCCGCCGCCGGGCTGCTGGCGGGGCTTGCGGTGGGCGCGCTGCCGCTGGCCGAGGACCTGCTGCGCCGCCCGGTGCTCTCGGTGCGCGTGGCGGGCGAGTTCGAGCGGGTGTCCCGCTCGGCGCTCGAGGACGCGGTTCGCGGCGAGCTCGATCGGGCCGGCGGCTTCTTCGCGGTGGACGTGGACCGGGTGCGGCGCGCGGCGCTCGCGCTGCCCTGGGTGCGCGAGGTCACGGTGCGCCGGATCTGGCCCGACAGCATCCACATTGCGGTGGTGGAGCGCATCGCGGTGGCGCGCTGGAACGATGCGGCGCTGATCGAGGACGACGCGACCGTGTTCACGCCGTCGGAGGGCGCCGACGGCTACGACCTGGCGCGCCTCGAGGGGCCGCCGGGGAGCCACGCGCGGGTGCTCGATCAGTTCAAGCGCCTCGCCACGGGGCTCGGCACCCTGGCGGGCGGGGTGCAGCGCGTGAGCCTGAGCGCGCGCGGCCAGTGGGAGCTCGAGTTCGGCAACGGCCTGACGCTGGTGCCGCGCGCCCCCCTGGACGTGGACGTGGTGAAGCGCTTCGCGCACGCCCTGCCGGGGGTCCTGGGCGAGCGCTTCGAGGAGGCCGCGCGCATCGACATGCGCTACGCCAACGGATTCGCCGTGCGCTGGCGCACCGAGGGGGGCAACGGGTGAAGAAGAACGACCGCAAGCTGGTCGTTGGCTTGGACATCGGCACGTCGAAGGTGTGCGCGATCGTCGGCGAGGTGAGTGTCGACGGCGTCATCGAGATCATCGGCATCGGTTTCCACCCGTCGCGGGGGCTGAAGAAGGGCGTCGTGGTGAACATCGAATCCACCGTGCAGTCCATCCAGCGCGCCGTGGAGGAGGCCGAGCTGATGGCGGGCTGCCAGATCCACTCGGTGTTCGCGGGCATCGCCGGCAGCCACATCCGCAGCCTCAACTCCCACGGCATCGTGGCCATCCGCGACAAGGAGGTGAGCGCCAGCGACGTGGATCGCGTCATCGACGCCGCACGGGCGGTGGCGATCCCTGCGGACCAGAAGATCCTCCACATCCTTCCGCAAGAATTCATCATCGACAACCAGGAGGGGATCCGCGAGCCGGTGGGCATGTCCGGGGTGCGCCTGGAGGCGCGCGTGCACATGGTCACCGGCGCGGTCAGCGCGGCGCAGAACATCATCAAGTGCGTGCGCCGCTGCGGCCTGGAGGTGGACGACATCATCCTCGAGCAGCTCGCCTCGTCGGAGTCGGTGCTGATGGAGGACGAGAAGGATCTCGGGGTGTGCCTCGTCGACGTGGGCGGCGGGACCACCGACATCGCCGTGTTCACGGAGGGTGCCATCCGCCACACCGCGGTGATCCCCATCGCCGGCGACCAGGTCACCAACGATATCGCGGTGGCGCTGCGCACGCCGACGCAGAACGCCGAGGAGATCAAGATCAAGTATGCCTGCGCGCTCGCGCAGCTTGCCGCGCCCGAGGAGACCATCGAGGTGCCGAGCGTGGGCGATCGCCCGCCGCGACGCCTCGCGCGCCAGCGTCTCGCCGAGGTGGTCGAGCCGCGCTACGTGGAGCTGATGGAGCTGGTGCAGGCGGAGCTGCGGCGCTCGGGCTTCGAGGATCTGTGCGCGGCGGGCATGGTGCTCACCGGCGGCAGCTCGAAGATGGAAGGGCTCGCCGAGCTGGCCGAGGAGATCCTGCACATGCCGGTGCGCCTGGGCGCACCGCAGAGCATCACCGGGCTCGGCGAGGTGGTGCGCAACCCGGTGTATTCAACGGGCGTGGGGCTGCTGCTCTTCGGATACCGCAACAGCACCGCGCGCGCGTCGGACGCCGTCTCCGATGGGGGCTTCAAGGCGGTGTGGGACCGGATGAAGAGCTGGTTCCAGGGGAACTTTTGAACTTTCGCAGTCACAGGACGTAGCAGGAGGGGCATCCATGTTTGAACTGATGGACTCGTACAGCCAGAGCAGCGCGGTCATCCGCGTCATCGGCATGGGCGGCGGCGGCGGCAACGCGCTCGAGCACATGATCGCGAGCAACGTCGAGGGCGTGGAGTTCGTGTGCGCGAACACCGACGCCCAGGCGCTGCGCTCGTCCTCGGCGCACTGCAAGCTGCAGCTCGGCAACAACGTCACCAAGGGGCTCGGCGCGGGCGCCAATCCGGAGGTCGGCCGCCAGAGCGCGCTCGAGGATCGCGATCGTATCCAGGAGGTGCTCGACGGGGCCGACATGGTGTTCCTCACCGCCGGGATGGGCGGCGGCACCGGCACCGGCGCGTCGCCGGTGGTGGCGCAGCTCGCCAAGGAGATGGGGATCCTCACCGTGGCCGTGGTCACCAAGCCGTTCCCCTTCGAGCTGAAGCGCCGCATGAACATCGCGGAGGAAGGCATCGCCGCGCTGTCCGAGCACGTGGACTCGCTCATCACGGTGCCCAACGAGAAGCTGCTCTCGGTGCTCGGTCGCGGCATCTCGCTCAAGGACGCATTCCGTGCCGCCAACGAGGTGCTGCTGGGCGCGGTGCAGGGTATCGCCGAGCTCATTACCCGCCCGGGCATGATCAACGTGGACTTCGCCGACGTGCGTACGGTGATGTCGGAGAAAGGCCGCGCCATGATGGGATCCGGGCGCGCGACCGGCGAGAACCGGGCCGGGCGCGCCGCGGAAGCGGCCATCGCCTGCCCGCTGCTGGAGGACGTGAACCTGTCCGGGGCGCGGGGAATCCTGGTGAACGTGACCGCGGGGCCGGATCTCGGGATGGACGAGTTCGCGGCGGTGGGCGAGGCCATCGGCGAGTTCGCCTCGGACAACGCCCTGGTGGTCATCGGCACCGCGCTGGACGAGACCATCAAGGACGAGCTGCGGGTGACGGTGGTGGCCACGGGTCTCGGGACCCAGGCGCAGGCGAAGCCCGGCAAGCCCGAGGGCCTGCGCGTGGTGCGCACGGCCAACGGCGAGGTGGACTACCGCAGCTTCGACACCCCCACGGTGGTGCGCAACCAGCCGGTGCGCGAGGCCACCAGCGCCGTGGCGGCCCTGGCGGAGGATCCGGATTACCTGGACATCCCCGCGTTCCTGCGTCGCCAGGCGGACTGAGACGGGCCCCGCGCGCACCATGATGGTGCGCGCGGTGTCCGGCGCGGGACCTGCCCGCGGCCCCGGGTCGCCCGGGGCCTGTGGCCCAAGCCCGCGGATTCCATGGGGTTTTCGGCTGGGACGGAGAGTCGCCTGCCGATTCGCCCTATGGTAGGATTCGCGGCCATCTCCGCCGCGGGCGTAACTCCGGTGGGCGATGCAGAACGACTAAGAACCGCGTCCCTCGGGGGGGCCCTGCAGCATGATCCGTCAGCGCACGCTGAAGAATGTCATTCGCGCCACCGGCGTGGGACTGCACACGGGTGAGAAGGTCTACCTGACCCTGCGCCCCGCGCAGCCCAACACCGGCATCGTGTTCCGGCGCGTGGACCTGGAAGAGCCGGTCGAGATCAAGGCCCATCCGGAGAACGTGGGGGACACGACGCTGTCCACCACCCTGTGCCGCAAAGGCGTGCGCGTGTCCACCGTGGAGCACATGCTCTCCGCCATGGCCGGGCTCGGCATCGACAACGCCTACATCGACCTGAGCGCGCCCGAAGTGCCCATCATGGATGGCAGCGCCGGTCCGTTCGTGTTCCTCATTCAGTCCGCCGGAATCGAAGAGCAGAACGCCCCCAAGCGCTTCATCCGCATCAAGGAGACGGTGCGCGTGGAGGATGGCGACAAGTGGGCGCGTTTCGAGCCGTTCAACGGTTTCAAGGTGTCCTTCGGAATCGAGTTCGACCATCCGGTGTTCCGCGAGTGCAGCAACTACGCCACCGTGGACTTCTCCACCACGTCGTTCGTGAAGGAAGTGAGCCGCGCGCGCACCTTCGGCTTCACCCGGGATCTCGAGCGCCTTCGGGAGAACAACCTGGCGCTGGGCGGCAACCTGGACAACGCCATCGTCGTGGACGACTACCGCATCCTCAACGAGGATGGCCTGCGCTACGAGGATGAGTTCGTCAAGCACAAGGTGCTCGACGCCATCGGCGACCTCTATCTTCTCGGACACCCGCTGATCGGCGCCTTCAGCGGCTACAAGTCCGGTCACGCCCTGAACAACAAGCTCCTGCGCACGCTGCTCGCCAGCAAGACGGCGTGGGAGATGGCCACGTTCGACGATCAGGTGGACGTGCCAATCATCTTCGTCCAGCCCGCGTCGGCAGGCTGATTGCTGCGCTAG
The DNA here is from genome assembly GCA_041593595.1 of Gammaproteobacteria bacterium. GTDB lineage: Bacteria > Pseudomonadota > Gammaproteobacteria > HK1 > HK1 > JBFHNV01. Next base: position 2,044 of record JBFHNV010000148.1, on the reverse strand, counting down.
CGCCCGCGCTCGCCGAGGCGCGCGAGCACTCGGGCCAGTTCGGGGTTGCCGCAGTTGCCGGCAACCTCCTCGAGCAGGGAAGCGGTGGAACGCGAGATGGCCGGGCGGGGCGGGGCGCGCGGCGGTGACGGCGCGTCGGGCGCGGGTCGCACCGTGATGTGCACGTCGCGAAGCGACGGCTCGTCACGGCGGAGCTGCTCAAGGATGGCGGGGGCGAGGTAGCGAATGCGGTGGCCCCACGCGGGCGTGTCGGCCACCAGCACCAGCAGGCCGGCGTCGGCCCGGGCCACCTGCACGTGGTCCGCCAGCGGGCGGTCAAGGAACTCGCGCAGGCGGTCGTTATACCGACTGCGCCGCTCGCTGGCACGGACCAGCGCCGCGAGCGAGGCGTCGGCCCCGAGCAGCCGGGACACCCGGCGCGGGCCGGTCATCCGGGGATGCCGCGGAACGCGGCCAGGTGAGGACAACGAGGGCATGTCACGGTGGAGCTGATTGTCCTGACTCGAAGACGGCGGATCCAGCGCGCCGTGCACGTGGGTGGGCCGCTGGTGGCCCTGGGGGCGGTAGCCGGCGTCGGCCTGCTGGCGGGCGCGTTCTGGCTGGGCTTCAAGCTGCACGAGCCGCTCATGACCGCGGACCCGCGCCCGGATCTCTACGCCGCGGCCATGCGCCGCGAGGTGGACGAGCAGAAATCACGGGTGGACACGGCTCTCGGCGAGGCACGCCACGACCTGGATGCCCTGGCGTTGCGCCTGTCCGAGCTGCAGGCGCGCGCCATCCGCCTCGACGCCCTGGGTGGGCGGCTGGTGGCCCTGGGCGGCCTCGACCAGGCCGAGTTCAGCTTCGGCGCCGCGCCGCCGCGGGGCGGTCCCGCCCCGTCCGGCCCGGGGGAGCCTAACCGGGTGCCGGACTTCGTCGCCGCGCTGGAGGAGCTGGAGCGGATCCTCGAGCTGCGCGGCCAGGAGCTGGCGGCGCTGGAGTCGAGCCTGCTGTCCGGCCGCCTGGCGGATGCGACGCGCCCGGAGGGACGTCCGCTGCTGGGGGGCTGGATCTCGTCCACCTTCGGCTTCCGCAGCGATCCCCTCACCGGCGAGCGCAGCATGCACTACGGTATCGACTTCGCCGGCAAGCGGGGCAGCCCGGTGCGGGCGGTGGCCGCCGGTATCGTGGTGTTCTCCGCGGCGCGTGCCGGGCTCGGACGCGTGGTGGAGATCGACCACGGCAACGGCTACCTGACCCGCTACGCCCACAACCTCAAGAACCTGGTCAAGGTGGGGCAGCGGGTGGACAAGGGCGAGGCCATCGCCCAGCTCGGCTCGTCCGGGCGCAGCACCGGCAATCACGTGCACTTCGAGGTGCTGCACGAGGGCCGGCCCCTGGATCCCATGCCGTTCATCCGCGCCGCCCGCGGCGCCGGCTGAGGCCCCCGGGCGCATTCCTGTTCGGACCGGGCCGATCCGGTGCGGGTCGCGGGCACCGTCGGCCGCTTCGGATGCGGCCGTCGAGCGTACAGGGACGTATTCACGGCGTGTCCCCGCGGGCCGCAGCGGACCGGCCGCCCCTGGGGATGCCGTTAACCGATCACGAATGCCCCGGCCGGCGGCGCCGCGTCATGCCGCCCTGTTAAACTCCACCGCCTGGCCGCCCCCGCACGGGGCCCGGCGCGCGGGTCCCGCGTCCTGCACCAAGGCATAACCACGAATAGCCCCACGATGGTCGGAAACTTCTTCAAGAAGCTGGTGGGCAGCCGCAACGACCGGCAGCTCCGGCGCATGGGCCGGAGCGTGGCCCGCATCAACGCCCTGGAGGATGGGCTCAAGGCGCTGGACGACGCGGCGCTGAAGGCCAAGACCGGCGAGTTCCGTGCCCGGGTGGAGGCCGGCGAGACCCTCGACGACCTGCTCCCGGAGGCCTTCGCCGTGGTGCGCGAGGCGGGCCGGCGGGTGCTCGAGATGCGCCACTTCGACGTGCAGCTCATCGGCGGCATCGCCCTGCACGAGGGCCACATCGCCGAGATGCGCACGGGCGAGGGCAAGACGCTGGT
>JBFHNV010000147.1:0-15055 GCA_041593595.1 Gammaproteobacteria bacterium | reverse complement strand
CGCGACACGCTCGGCAAGGCCCTGCGCGGCATGCTGGAGAACCTGAACGCCGACGTGGGCCAGGTATCTTCTGCGGCCAGCACCCTCGATGGTGAGGCACGCCAGATGGCTGCGGGCAGCACGCAGCTCGCCCGGGGCTCGGCGGAGCAGGCGGCAACGATCAGCGAGATCGCGACCGCCGTGGAACAGCTCGCCGAACAGACTCGCAGCAACGCCAGCCAGGCTCGCACCGCCCACGAAACCGCCGACGAGGCCCGTGGGCTGGCCGACGAAGGGGCCGTTGCAATGACGCGCCTCCAGGAATCGATGCGCGAGACCGAAGACGTTTCCCGCGAGATCACCTCGGTGGTCACGCTCATCGACGAGATTGCCTTCCAGACCAACCTGCTGGCGCTCAACGCCACCATCGAGGCGGCCCGCGCGGGCGAGGCCGGGAGCGGATTCACGGTGGTTGCAAAGGAGGTCCGGGCGCTCGCGCAACGCTGTGCCGAGGCGGCCAAGGACACCTCGCGGCTGCTCGTTCGATCGTCACGCAACGTCCAGGACAGCCGCGAGCGGGCCGACGAGACCGGACGCTCCCTCACCTCCATCGCCGAGGCCGTTGCCCAGATGGCGGAGAAGATGGAGGAGATCGTGCGCGCGAACGAGGAACAGGTGCGCGGCATCGAGGAGATCAACAAGGGGCTCAGGGACGTCAACGACGTCACCCGTCAGACCCAGACCGAGGCCGAGCGCAACGCCACGGTCGCCAGCAGCCTCACCGAGCAGGCGCGCACACTGGCCGGGATCGTGTCCGCCTTCAAGCTGCAGCAGATCCACGCATGAGTGCCGTCGCGGTGGACGAGACGGTGCTCGCGCGAGTCGACGAGCTCGAGCGCGAGCTGCGCGCGTTGCGCACCCTCCTCGCGCCGGCCGAGGCTGCGGCGCACGTCGATTCGAAACCGGAAGCGGAAGATCTGCTGCTTTGTCGCGCCCGCGAGCGCACCCTGGCCGTCGCCCTGACCGTGGTGTCGGAGGTCCTGCCCGCTGCGCGCCTGATGGATCTCCCGGATGCGGACGCATCGGTGCTGGGTGCACTCAACCTGCGCGGTGCTCCGCTGGTGGTGTACGACCTCGCCCAGCGCCTGGGCGAGGGGCGCTCGCCGCTCACGCGCACGGACCTGATCCTCGCCTGCGACACGGGCGGACGGCGCCTCGGGCTGAAAGTTGCCGCCGCGATGGATGTCGTGCGCGCCGAGGTGACGACGCTGTCCGGGGACGTCGCCAGTGACCTGGACGGCTCGCTGCTGCGCGGTGCCTTCGTGCACGGTGGCGAGCAGGTGGTGGTGCTCGACGTCGCGGCGCTCTCCGGAGCCGGGCGCCGATCCGGCGAGGCCAGGGGCTGATGACGGACGAAGTGCAGCGCCTCGCCGACGCCATCGCCGCGAGTCACGGACTCGTCCCCCGCGGGGACTGGCATACGGCCATCGACCGTGTCCTGCGGGACATGGCGGTGTCCGCGAGCGCGCTGCGCGGCCCCCTCGCTCCGACCCTGGTGGAGCGGGTCGCCGGGGCGCTCACCGTTCCCGAGACCTTCTTCATGCGCCATCGCGGCCAGCTCGAGCAGGTCACCGAGCACCTGGTCATGCGGCTTCGCCGGGGCGCGGCGTCCCTCGAGGTACTCTCGGCAGGCTGCTCCACAGGCGAGGAGCCGTATTCCCTCGTGCTCTGCCTGTCGCTCGCTCGGTGACTACCGTGCGGAGCAGATTCGGGTTCGTGCCTGCGACATCAGCCCCGATGCCATTGCCCGGGCCGGCACCGCGACGTACGGCAAGTGGTCGTTTCGCGACGTGCCCGACTGGTTGCTGGCTCGCCATTTCGAGACCACTCCCGAGGGCCGCCATCGCCTGACCGAGGACGTCCGCCAGCGGGTCGTCTTCCGGCAGTGTTCCATCTCGAGCCAGGTCGCGGACCTGGGCGACGGGTCCACCGATGCGGTGCTCTTTCGCAACGTGGGGATCTACCTGTCCGCGGAGCACCTCGCAGAGATCTACAGCCAGTTACGCCGCATCCTGCGGCCGGACGGCCTGCTGGTGGTGGCGCCGAGCGACCCGCGCCCGCCGCGGGGCCTGTTCCAGCGCACGGATCACGAAAGCACGGGCATCTACGGTCCCCGCGCCGAGGGCGACTCGCCGTCGGCCTGGCCGCGGCGCGAGCGCCGCCGGCCTCAGCCCCCGGTCGCATGCGAGACCGTGGCGGCGCCGGGCGTGGTCGTCGCGCCGGCGCAGCCTGCCCCGCCAACGCCGGAGGCGATCCGGGCGCTGGCCGACGCCGGCGACCTTGCGCAGGCCATCGAACAGGCCGCGGCCCTCGTCACGGCCAGCCCCCTGGATGCGGAGGCGCACCTGCTGCTCGGCCAGATGCATCTCGCCGGCAGCCGTGTCGAGGACGGGCACGCGGCGATCGAGCACATGCGCCGGGCCGTATTCCTGGCTCCGGAGCACGCCCTGGCGCGCTTCTGGTACGCGCAGGCGCTGTTGGCCGGGGGCCGCCTCAAGAAGGCTCTCGTTCAGCTCGAGGCCCTGGGGCTGATCCTGCGTGAGCTGCCCGCGGACCGGCGCTTCGACGAGGCCGGGATCAGCGTCGCGGAGCTCAGCGCCGCGCGCAGCTTCCTGCTGGAGGGGGTGCAATGAGCGGGGCTGGCGAAGATCAGCGACTCGCGGAAGTGCTCGAGGAGCGCGCCCGCCGACTCGCCGAAACGGCACGGTCAAGCGAGGCACGCGTACGACTCTACGAGGTGGCGCTCGTGCGCATCGGCTCCCAGCACCTCGGCGTGCCTGCGGACCACGTGCGCGACATTGCGCCGCTCACGACCCTCACCCGGCTCCCCGCGCAGCCGCGGCTGGTGCGCGGACTGACACAGCTTCGCGGCCAGCTGATGAGCGTGATCGACGGGGCCGCGCTGGTCGAGGCCAGTGACGCCGGTTCGCAGGGCTTCGCCGTGGTCCTGGATGCCGAGCAGGGCCCGATCGCGCTCGCGGTCGATTCGGTCGAGGGATTCCGGCCGGTGTTCGCGGACGAGGTGGTCGACGGCCTGAATGCCACCACCCGACCCGTGATCGCGGCGACCCGCGATCTGGTCAGCATCCTTGACGTGCCCCGCATTCTCGAATCCGAGGGTGTCGTCGCCCGATAGCGGCACGAGACCGCAAGCCGACCGTACTTCCGACAGCGCACTCTCAACTTCTGGAACACACGTGAACGACCGGTCACAGGGAGAATGCGGACACGGCTCGCCCGATGGTGGACGCCGTATCGCAGCGTCCGCCCCTCGTCGCGGCGCTCGCCCGGGCGGTGCCGGCAGCGACGATGGCCGGGCGCGATCCGGCGCGGGGAGGCCGGAACCTGACGCCCCCGGACGGGGGCCGGACCGTGCCTGCGAGAACGCCGGCGCGAGTCATGGTGCGATGCCGGGCCTGAAGCACACCGAGAGACGGGCCGGGCAGTGAGCGCGCATCCGGAACTGCTGGCGGTCTTCCACGACGAGGTGGCGGAGACTCTGGACTCCCTGGCGCAGTGCCTGGAGACCCTGCGCAAGCCCACGGACGGCCATGCGAAGGAGGTCGACGCGGCCTTTCGCCATGCCCACAACCTCAAGGGCGCGGCACGGATGGTGGGCCACGACACCGTCGTGGCAATCACGCATACGATGGAGGACGTGCTGAGCGGGTACCGCGATTCGGGCGAGGCGCCGACCGCGGCGCTGGTGGCGACAATGCTCGAGGCGCTCACCGTCATCGAGCGCGCCGTGGAAGGTGGCGACCAGACAGCCGCTGCCCAGGGAGTCGTCGACAGGATGCTCGCGGGGGGCGGCGGTGACGGCGCGCCCGACGCGCCGCAGCCGGCGCTCGCGACACCCGTGCAGGATGTCGAGACGACCGCGGCCAACGTGGATGACGATCCCGCTCCGGCGCGCGCCGCGGCCCCGACGGCCGACACACCCCGAGGCGAGGAGGCCGGCACCGCCGCGCCGGCCGCAGCAGGAGAGGACACGTCAGGCACCGGCACCACCGGAAGCGTGCGCGTGGACGTGGCGCGGCTGGACCGTCTGATGGGGTACACGGGGGAGCTGCTGGTGGCGCATTCGGGCCAGGCCGCGCGGCTGGAGCGCCTGGAACGGCTCGCCGGTGCCCTGCGCCAGCACATGCGCAGCGTGCCTGCGGAGCAACGCGCGGAGCTCGAGCGGCTGTGGCGGGAGGCCGACGAGCTGGTGCTGGACACGCGCCAGGGCGTGCGTGCGTCAGGCTATCTCAACGACGAGATCACGACTGCCATGAAGCGCCTACGCATGCTGCCGCTCTCGGGGCTTGCGGCCCAGTGGCGGCGTACGGTGCGCGAGGCGTCGCAGGAGACCGGGCGCAGCGTCACGCTTTCCCTCGAAGTCGGAGACATCGAGGTCGACAAGCATGTCCTCGACGCCCTGCGCGACCCCATCATGCACCTGTTGCGCAACGCCGTGGGCCACGGTATCGAGGATGCTTCCGAGCGCCAGCGGGCGAACAAGCCGCCGGTAGGCAAGGTCGCGGTGCGCGCGCGCATCCACGGTGCCCGGGTCGCCATCAGCGTGACCGACGACGGCCGTGGCTTCGATGTCCAGCGGATCGCCGCTCGAGCCGTGGAGCGGGATCTGGTCGCGCAGCGTGACGTGGAGCGCATGTCCTCTGACGAGATGCTGGAGCTGCTGTTCCTGCCCGGTTTCTCGACGGCCGACACCGTGAGTCACCTCAGCGGTCGTGGCGTCGGGCTGGACGTGGTGCGCAGCCAGGTCGAGGCGCTTGCAGGCGAGGTGCACATCGCCACGGACGCGGGCCTGGGCGGGGGAACCTTCGAGATGCTGATTCCCCTCAGCCTGGCCTCGGACCGCGGTCTTCTCGTCCAGGTCGGTGACACGGTGGCTGTGCTCGGGATGAATGACGTCGAGCGCACTCTGCTCGTGAGCACCACGGCGCTCAAGGAGGTGGCCAACGAGCAGGTGCTGGAGCTGGAAGACGGCGCGCCGCTGGTGGTGCGCTCCCTCGCCGGGGTGCTGGGAGAGACCGAGCAGCGCGCTGAGCGGTTCACGATCGTGGTGGTGCGCCACGGCCGTTCGCGGGTCGGCCTGATGGTTTCAGCGATCGTCGGCGAGGAACGGTTCGTGACCAAGCGCCTGCCCTGGAATCTCGGTTCGGTGCCCGGTGTGCAGGGCGGCGTGATCCTGGCCGACGGACGGGTGTGCCTGGTGCTGGACGTGGCGCACCTGGTCAATGCGCGTGCCGTCGCCATCGCCCCGCCCGCCGAGCCCGAGCAGACGAAGGTAACCAGGGTGCTCGTCGTGGACGACTCCGTCACCAGTCGGACGCTGGAACGCAACATCCTGCGCAGTGCCGGCTACGAGGTCGTGGTCGCCAAGGACGGCGAGGAAGGCTGGCAGACGCTGCAGAACACTTCCGTGGACCTGGTCGTGTCCGACGTGGAGATGCCTCGTTGCACGGGTCTCGAGCTGTCCTCGAGGATCCGCGGCAGCGAACAGCACCGGGACCTGCCGATCATCCTGGTGACCAGCCTCGGCAGTGAGGACGATCTGAGCGCAGGGGCCCAGGCAGGCGCCGACGAGTACATCGTGAAGGGTCAGTTCGATCAGCGGCAGCTGCTCGAGGCGGTGGCGCGCCTGACATGAGCACGCGAGGTGCAATCCGGGTTCTCATTGCCGACGATTCCGCGGTCAGTCGGCGGGTGCTGGCCGACCTCGTATCCGAGGCAGCGGACATCGAGGTCGTGGCCACGGCGACGAGCGGCAAGGCGGCCATCGAGGGCGCGGTGCGGCACGGTCCGGATGTCGTGCTGATGGACGTGCTCATGCCCGGTATGGACGGCCTCGACGCGACGCGTGAGATCATGCGCGAGGCGCCGTGCCGGATCATCCTGGTGTCGGAGCTGGTCGGTCGCCAGGCGGATCTGAGCTTCCGTGCCCTCGAAGCCGGCGCCCTCGACGTGATGCGCAAGCCATCCTACGAGGCGTTGCGAGACGGTGACGCTCGCTCGACGCTGCTGCGCAAGATCAGGACCTATGCCTGTGTGCCGGTGGTACGCCGCCACCGGCGGAGCCGCGATCGCGGTCCCGCCACGCCCGCACGCGCGGCCGCGGAGCGGGCCGCGCCCGCCCCGCGGGGTGCGGGCCCGTCGGCCAGTCGATCCGCGCGCAGCGACGGGGCCCTGGTGTGCATTGGCGCGTCTACCGGGGGGCCGCCCGCGATCCGAACGGTGCTTGAGGCGCTCGACAGCGAGACGACGGCGGCGGTGCTCATCACCCAGCATATGACCGAAGGCTTCATCCAAGGTATGGCGGCGTGGCTGGACAGCCACCTGCGGCACCTGCGGGTGGCGGTCGCAGGCGACGGAGAGATCCCGCAGGGCGGGCACGTGTACCTCGCTCCGGACAACGCCCACCTGCGGCTCGTGGGCGGCATACTGCGGATCACGTCGGAGCTTCCGGGCGTGTCCTACCGCCCGAGCATCGACGTGCTCTTCGAATCGGTCGCGCAGGCGCCACGGGCGTGCAAATGCGTGGCGGCGCTGCTCACCGGCATGGGCAGGGACGGTGCACGCGGCCTGCTGGCTCTGCGCGGAGCGGGCGCGCACACCATCGCCCAGGACGAGGCGAGCAGCATCGTCTACGGCATGCCTCGTGCAGCTCACGAGATCGGTGCTGCGTGCGAGGATTTGCCGTTGCTGCGCATCGGCGAGCGTATCCGGCGATTCGTCGCCGATGAGTCCGTGGTGGTCGCGTCGTGATGACCGCCAGCGAGCATTGGACGAGAACAGGCTCGAACCCCGCACCGACCGTGCGTGCGCGCCAGGTCGGGTGGACAGGAATCAAACAGGCTTCGCGGTACCGCGGGGCAAAAACGGAAGGCAACCAATGAGCAATTCGAACGACGTCGACCTTGCAGGCGTGAAGGTGATGGTCGTGGACGACAGCAGCACCATCCGTCGCACCACCGAGCTCCTGCTGTCCAAGGCCGGATGCGAGGTGATCACCGCCGCAGACGGCTTCGAGGCTCTTGCCATGGTGGTGGATCACCAGCCGGACATCGTGTTCTGCGACATCGTCATGCCGCGCCTCGACGGCTACCAGACCTGCGCCCTCATCAAGGGCAACGAGGACTTCAAGAGCACGCCGGTGGTGCTGCTGTCGAGCAAGGACGGACTGTTCGACCGCGCACGAGGCCAGAGCGAGGGCGCCGATGAGTACCTGACCAAGCCGTTCACCCGCGAAGAGCTGCTCGGCGCCATCGCGCGCAACGTGCAGCGGTTGCAGTGAGATCGCGCGGTGTCGGTCATGGATCTCGAGGCGTTTCGTGAGCACCTGCTCGAGCTCGAGCACCTCGGCCGCGAGTCGGCCCGTGATCCGTCGATCCGCCCGGCCCGGCACGGTGCCGGTCGCGCGGTGCTGGAGCTCGCCGGGGAGACAGTGAGCGCTCCGGTGGAGCGGATCGAGGCGGTGCTGCGCACGCCCGAGGTCCTGGCGGTTCCCGGAGCCGCCGCCGGCGTGCTGGGCGCCGTGTGCCACGGAATGCGGGTGCTGGCGGTGGTCGACCCGGCCCCACTCGCGGGCACTGCCACGGATCGGCCCCGCGGCCTCGACACGCTGGTCGTGTTGCGCCTGGGCACCGGCACCGTGGCGGTGCCGGTAGACGCGGTGCACGGTCTCGCCGACGGCGCCACGGCCGCGGCGCGGGAACTGGATCTGGAGGCATTCGCGACACGGCTGGGACCCTCCGGGTGAACCTGGGGGCCGGCACGCGAAGGAGGACACGATGAGCGATGCAAAGCAGCAGCTATTCCTGGAGGAGCTGGCCCGTCTGCTGATGCGGGCGAGCACCGGCCGGCTGGACGGGCGCGCCCCGGTGCGCGGCGATGAGACCGGTCCGCTCGCGGATGCGGCGAACCACGCGCTCGGCAGCTTCCGAGGACTGGTGCTCGAGGTGCGTGCCGGCAGCGAGCAGCTCGTGCAGAGCGTGGAGAGGGCGCGCGAACGCAGCGCCAGTCTCGGCGGCGGCATGGAGGAGACGCGCGGGCACCTGACGAGCGCCACCGCGGCGTCCCAGGAACTGGTCTCGGCCGCGCAACGCTGCCACTCCAGCGCCGAGCAGTGCCGGGAAGTGGCGGCGCGGTCCCTCGAGATGGTGCGCGAGGCGCACGTCGAGTCGGAGCAGGCGTCGCTCAGCCGTGACCGCATGCGTACGTCGATGAACGAGACCGGTAAGCGACTCAAGCGCCTGGCCGAAAGCTGTCAGGAGGTCGGCCTCGCCACGCGGGTGATTGACGACGTGGCGGACCAGACCGGCGTGCTGGCGGTGAACGCCGCCATCCAGGCCTCGGTCGCTGGCGGCGACGCAGAAGACGGCTTCGCGATCATCGTGGAAGAGATTCGTCGCCTCTCGGAGCGGGCGCGCGCCGCGACCCGCGAGATCGAGGGGCTGGTGCGGGCCATCCAGAACGATTCCGCGCAGGCCGTCAAGGCTGCGGAGCAGGCCACCGCCGAGCTCGTCGCCGGAGGCGAGGCCATCGATTCCGGCGGGGCATCGCTGCGCAAGGCGGAGCAGGTCGCCCAGAGTCTGTCGAACGCCGTGGAAGGTGTCGCGGGTACCCTCGCGCGACAGGGGAAGAGGGCCGTGGCGCTGGCCGGCGAGGTGGCCGGTGCCGAGCGCGGGCTGGGGACACTGCAGAGCGACTCCCTCGCGGTGAGCGTGGCCCTGGAGCAGGTGGCGGAGCACGCTGCCACCCTGCGTCGGGCCCAGGAGCCGTTTCGGATCGCCGACGACGACGCGACGGACACCGCCGCCGAGGCCGCGACATCGGGAGCGCGAGCGGCCGGTCGGACTGCCAGGACCACCAACACCACCAACACCGGCACCATCGTGCTGAAGCCCGCCCAGCTCAAGAGCGCGACGGGCGCCGGCCAGGCACCTTGATGTCGCCATCGGCGTGACGGGCCCCGGTAACGGTGTACGGATCATGAACCCCGGCAACCTGCAGTGGGTGCACGACGAGATCCGGTCGCGTCTGAACGAGGCGCGCCTGGCGGTCGAAAGCCATGCAATCGCGCCCGAGGACTGGCAGCACCTCGAGCACTGCGCGCAGCTGGTGCACCAGGTGCACCGCGTCCTGTCTCTGATCGGCCTGCACGGCGCCGCGCTGCTGGTCGAGGAAACCGGCGCACTGGCGGGAGATCTGCTCGCCCGGCGGATCGAGTGCAGCGCGGACACTCACGAGGCGCTCATGCGTTCACTGGTAGATCTCGCGGGGCACCTGGATCGGCTGCGTGCCGGCTGGCGCGAGCACCCGCTGGACCTGCTGCAGATGGTCAACGATCTGCGAAGCGCGAGGGGCGCGCCCCTGGTCAGTCCGGGCGCGCTGTTCGCACCGCCTCTGTGGAGGGAATTGCCGGCGAATGCGGCACGTTCCGTGCGGCTGCGCCGGCCGGTGGCGGACATCGTGCGGCGCCTGCGCACGTTCTACCAGGCGTCGTTGCTCGCGGTCCTGCGCGCCGGCGAGTCCGGCGCCCGCGACGCGCTGCTGCAGATGGACGAGATCCTCGAGCGTGTGGAGATGCTGGCCGCAGGCCGTCCCGCCCTGCGCCAGTGGTGGGTGGCACGCGCGCTGGTCCAGGACCTGGCCGGTGGCGAGATCGAGCTCACTGTCGCCGTCAAGCGCCTGCTGGCCGAGCTCGATGCCGGCATGCGCAATCTGATTCGCGACGGCACGGCCGCATTGGACGCGAGGCCGGCACCCGAGCTGCTGCGACACATGCTCTATTACGTGGGCAGCTCGGCGGTGCGCGACGGGCGCAGCGGCGCGGTGAAGGCCGTCTTCCAGCTCGACCGGCTTCTCGTGCGCAGTGAGAGCGGCACGGGCGCGGCGCGGCACGCGGCGGCCCTCAGCGCCGTGGCGGGGCCGTTGCAGGAGCAGCTCGGCGAGCTGGAGGAAACGCTGGGCGCGCAGGCGGAGCACGTGGACCCTGACGCCCTGGCTGCGCGGGTGCGCCAGCTCGCGGTGACGTTCGGCCTGCTGGGCGCGGACGGGCCACGCAAGGCCCTGCAGGCCCGGGCCGAGCAGCTGCAGGAGCCGGCCGAGGAGGGCCGTGCGGAATCGCGTTACCTGGGGCTCGCCGAAGACCTGCTGCGTGCCCGGGCGGTGGTGGCTTCGCTCACGCGCCCGGGCGTCGCGGGCATTCCCGATGCGGCGGAAATCGCGAGCATCGGATATCGCGAGGCCGTAGCCCAGGCCGTGGCGCAGGTGCGCAACGAGCTGTTTGCGGTCAAGGAGGGCCTGAACGCCTTTGCCGCAGGGCAGGCCGAGCCGGCCGAGCTGCTCGCGGTCGCCGACGGCACGGAGCGGTCCATGGGGGTGCTGCGCCTGCTGGGGCATGCTCCGGCAGCGGCCCTTGCGCCCTGGATCTGGGTCCTGAAGAGCGCTGCGGAGAGCTCGCGAACGCCGCTGGAGCGCAGGGCGCTGGAGCAGCTCGCCCACGCCATCCTCGAAGTGGAAGCCGATCTCGACGAGGTCGTGGACGCGTCAACGGCCCGGTGGGTGGACACGCCGCGGCCGGCCGCGGCGCGCAGCCCGTCGCCGTCCGCGGAACATGCGCCCGCCCCGCCGAAGCCGTGCGTGCCCGTCGCGCCTGCCCGGGCCGTGGCGGCGGTGCCCGCCATGGCTGCGACCCCGGCAGGCGCGCACGAGAGCGACGAGGAGATGGACGAGGAGCTCAAGGCCGTGTTCGCCGAGGAGATGACCGAGGTCATCGACGTGCTGCGCGAGCAGGTGCCGCAGTGGTCGGGCGACCCCAGCCGGCGCGACGCTCTGGTCGAGATCCGGCGCGCCTTCCACACCCTGAAAGGCAGCGGCCGGGTGGTCGGCGCCCTCGAGGTCGGCGACTTCGCCTGGTCCGTGGAGCAGCTGCTCAACCGTCTCATAGAAGGCAACCTGGGCTCCTCGCCCCGGATCGGGACCCTGGTCAGCGAGGCGGCAGACGTGCTGCCCGAGATGCTGGTGGCATTTCGCAGCGGCGCGCCTCTCCCTCCCGCCGTACACAGCGTGCGCGAACGGGCCGAGGCGATGGCCGCATGAACGGTCCAGATCTCATGGGCGAGGCGCCCGCATTGCGTGGCCTGTACCGCCTGCTACACGAGGTCGAGGCACTGGCCGAAGCCGATGCCGGGGCACGTGGCTCGCTGCGCGATATCGCGCAGGCCAGCGCCGAGCTGCGCGGTGCGCTGTCGCGGGTCGTCCCGGCGATCCAGGAGCTGGAAGTGCGCGTGGACATGGGTCTCGACGAGCGCGCCGGTACCGATTCCAGCGGCTTCGACGCCCTCGAGCTCGATCGCTACGGACATGCCCATGAGCTGTGCCGGGAGCTGAAGGAGCGCGCGTCGGACCTGCAGGGGTTGCAAGCGCAGCTCGAGGGCTCGCGCCGCATGCTCGATTCATCGCTGGTGCGCCGGGGATCGCGACTGCGTGGCCTGCGCGAGGCCATCCGGCACGTCGTGCCCGGGGACGCTGCGGCGATGCTCGATGCCCTGCGTGCCGAGGCGGCAGCCAGCGCCGACTGGGATGGCGTGACCCTGGAGATCGACGGTGAGCTGCCCGAAGAGGCGCTGGAGCCGAAGGTCGCGATCGCTGCCGCCGTGCTGCTCGATGCGCTCGTGCGCTCCGTGGCCAGGGGCGCACGCGGGGACGCGCCTGCCGCGGCGGCAGCCGACCTGGCTCTCGGCCTGGAGGTGGTCGTCGAGCCAGGCGATCTCGTTCTCAAGGTGCGGTCCCGGGACGGCCTCGACGTGTCACGGCTCGATCCGGCGGCGCCTGCGGAGCAGCCCGAGGCGGTGTCCGCGGCGCGCGCGTTCCTGCGCGAGCTGCGGCGCGTCGGCGCACGCACGGTTCGCGACAACGGCCGGCTCGAGCTGCGGATCCCGGGAGGTGCCGGCGAGCGGGCGCTGTTGTTCGTGCGTGCCGGCGAGCAGAAGCTGGCCCTGCCGATGGACCGGTTGAGCTCGGTGCTGCGCCTCGCGGACGTGGGCGAGGTACAGGCAGGCCGGCTCGATCTTGCCGGCGGCACCTCGGTTCCCACGGTGGACCTGGGCGCGATCGGCGGTCAGGCCACGTCCGGCAACGGTGCGCAGCCGCGGCGTTACGCCGCGCTGATCGGGGCGCCGGCACCGACCCATGCCCTGCTCTTCGACGCCATCGACGACAGCGCCCGGACCCGCGTCATTCCGCTGGCGGATCCGCTACCGCGCCTCGGCGCGGCGCTGGGTGCGGCGATGCTGGACGACGGGCGCAGCGTGATGGTGCTCGACCCGGGGGCCGCCGCGGCAGGCATCCCCGCGGCGGACCGGGGCGCGGACACGGCCGTGGCCCAGGCGCCACGCGTGCTGGTGGTCGACGATTCCGTGACCATCCGCAAGGTCAGTGAGCGCATTCTCACGCGCAACCACCTGCGGGTGCAGCTCGCACGGGACGGCCGCGAGGCGCTCGCGCAGCTCCTGTCAGCGCGGCCCGACCTCATCCTGCTCGATATCGAGATGCCGCGAATGAACGGCTTCGAGTTCCTCGAGGCCCTGCGGGCCGATGCCTCGTTCAGCGACATTCCCGTCATCATGATCAGCTCGCGAACCGGCGAGAAGCACCGCCAGCAGGCCGCAACGCTCGGGGTGCGGACCTTCCTCGGCAAGCCGTTCAAGGAACGTGAGCTGCTCGCCGCGATGCAGGAGATCCTGGAGTGGCAGCCATGAAGCGGTGGCCGATCTGCCTGCGACTGCCGGCGGGAGGCGTGGATCTCGTCTTGCCCGCAGCCCTGGTGCAGCAGGTGCTCTCCTGCGAGCCCGTCCCCCTGCCACCCGCCCTGGCGCCGGGCTGGCAGGAGGTGGAGGGACCGTCCGGCGACAGCGTGATCCGGGTGCGATTCGTCGCTCCCGGCGAGGCACCGGAGCAGGACTGGCAGGCGCGCTGGATCGCGGTGCTGCGGCGCCGCGCGGGCGGCTCGGCACCGCGCCACGGACTGCTGCTCAGCGCTGCCCCGGAGCTGCTGCCGCCACCCGGGGACGGCATGCAAGTGGTCACGGACGAGGACGGGCCGCTCCCGGACGCGCTGGCGACGGTGGTGCTGGGCATGCATCGCCTGATGCTCCCGGACCTCGCCGCGCTCCCGGCGCAGGAGCCCGCGGCATGAGGCGGCACTGCGGTCACCTGCGCCAACACCTTGTCTGGAGTGCGTGGATATGAGCGTTTCGATCCTGGTCATCGACGACTCGCCCGATTTCCTGCAACTCGCCGAGAGGCTCCTGGGCCGACACGTCGACGGGGCCGCGGTGACGTTGCTGGATCCCAACACCATCGGCCTGTCGGACACCGGATTCGGCCTCGGGGAGCACGACCTGGTGCTCCTCGACTACGACCTGGGCGATGCCGGCGATGGTATCGAGTGGCTCAGAAAGGTAACCGCGCTCGGACCGTTTCCGCCGACCGTGGTCATCACGTCGAGCGCCGATCCGTACGTTGCTGCACAGGCGATCAAGTCGGGCGCGGCGGACTACCTGGCCAAGCCGGATGTGAACGGCGAACGACTCGCCGCAGTGGTTGGCCGGGTGCTGGAATCGGCACGCAGTGCGCAGATCGCCGACCGCCGTGCGTCAAGCACCGTCGCGGCGTCATCGCTTATCGGCGCCGCGAGAGCCGGCACACACTTGCCCGCCACGGAACGAACGACGGTGCTCCACCAGGGCGACACCGGGGCACCCGGCACCCAGGGGAGCGGGGCCGTGCGGGTCCGCGGTTACACCGTCGATTCCAAGCTCGGCGAGGGCGCAACGGCCCAGGTCTACCTGGCCCGACGCAACCGCGACGGCCAGGTGGTGGTCCTGAAGATCGTGACGCCCGAGCTGCTGCAGAGCGACGAGTTCCTGGAGCGCTTTCTCCAGGAGGCGGAGCTGGTCATCGACATCGACAGCCCCAACGTGGTCAAGATCTACGAGCAGGCCTTTACCGACGACGGTGGCTTCATCGCCATGGAGCTGCTGCCCGGTGGCGACCTGCGAGCGGCCATGGCGGATGGCGTGGATGCCGTGCGCGCCGTGGACTACTTCCGCCAGATTGCCCGCGGGCTGTCGAGCATCCATGCGGTGGGCATCGTGCATCGGGACCTGAAGCCTGCCAACGTCATGCTGCGCGAGGACGGCACGCTGGCGCTGGTGGACTTCGGGATCTCCAAGCGCTCCGGTACCTCGGAGCTGACCCAGGTCGGCTCGATCCTGGGCACGCCCTTCTACATGAGCCCGGAGCAGGCCCGCGGCCAGGAGGTGGATGCCCGCTCCGACCTCTACGCAGCCGGCGTGATGCTCTACGAGATGCTGACCGGGGAGAAGCCGTTCACCGGGTCCGGCCCCGCGGAGGTGCTGTACAAGCACGCCTACGGGGACCGGCCCCGGCTGCCGCCGGAGTTCTCCCGTTACCAGGAGTTCCTGGATCTGTTGCTCGCCGTCGATCGTGAGTCGCGGCCGGCGGATGCGGCGCGGATGCTGGAGGCCTTCGACCGCATCTGAGGCCTGTCTGCCGGCCCCGCCGCAGCCGGACTCCGCCGCTTTCCATGCCGAGCCGATGCAGAAACTTCCAGGCCGACCCTCAAGTCTTGACGGTATCCGCCGATGTTGTCGATCAGAAACCATGCGCGGTGCTCGCGAGGAAGCTCGCGTGCGAAGGCGAGGAGACCTGGTGTGCCCGGTAGAACGGGTCTCCCCCGGTCCCGGCGATGCGGGCCCGGGCGCCGGAGGCGTTGCCCGGATGTCCCAGGACCCTTGCTCGTTTCAATGACGACCACTGCCCGAGATCCACTGGAGCCTGAAGAAAATGACTGAGTCTAGGCAGCACTTCGCAATGAGCCTTCGAAACAGGCTGCTCGTCGGATTCGTCGCCCTGGTCGTCCTGATCGGCGCCGCGTTCGCATCGACCCAGGTGCTCCTGGGGTCCGCGCAACGGGATCTCG
>JBFHNV010000146.1:0-15086 GCA_041593595.1 Gammaproteobacteria bacterium | reverse complement strand
CGGTGCGCACCGGGTAGGCCGCGTCCTCGTACACGGCAGCGACGCTACCCTGCGGCCCCGACCAGCTGGCGAAGGGGAGAGGGTGGCGTGTGGGGCATCAGCAATAATCAAGCGACTGCGTCCCCCTTGATTTCCTTCAGCACCACGCGCCGGAACTCGCGGATGATCGGCACCTGGTCGAGCCAGCGTGTGGTGTCGGAGCGTTGCGGGTCCACCTCGCTGGGCGCGCCCTCGAATCCCGCGGGGATCTGCCGGGTGGCTTCCGGCGCGTCGCCGTTGGGATCGAACAGGTCGTACTCGTAGCCTGGCATGAACAGATCCTCGTCTGCCGGCGCATCGATGGTGCGCACACCGAAGCTCGAGAGCTCGGTGGTGGTGGCCTGGCCCGCCCCGATCCACACGTGCCGGGGGCCGGCGAAGAACAGGTACTGCGCCAGGCGGTTGCGCGACACGACGCGGTAGCGCTCCACGGTGCCGCCATAGAGCCGGCTGCGCGTCGCGGCCACCTCCAGGACACCGCCCTCGAGATCCGGCTCGAAGCCCCGCGCGAACCTGAGCGACGTGGGATCGTTGCGCCGCGTGAAGCGCGCGATGGGTCGCCCGCCGTTGAGCAGGTTGCGGGGATCCTCCTGGGCGCGGCGGCGCGGCGCGCTGAAGTCCGCGTACGGCGCGATGCGGCGCGCGCTGCCGCGGCGCAGCACCAGGTCCACCGCCACGTTGTCCGTGGGCACCCGGTCGTGTGTGCGCAGCACGGTCTCCAGTGCGGTCTGCATCTCCAGGGGCAGGTTGGTGGTGTCCTCGTCGGAGACCAGGTACTCGTAACCGTCTTCCACGACGACGCGCGCCTCGCCCTTGCCGATCCAGGTCTCGCCGTCGGTGCGGATGTAGTGGGACGCCGAGCGCCACACCAGCGACACGTCCTTGTAGAAGATGCGCGGGTACACGGACCGCGCTGGCCGTCCGCCCCGGCGCTGCGCCACGTAGGCCACGAAGAAGCGGATCTCGGGATTCTGCCGCACGCCGGTCAGCCAGAAATCCGTGTCGAACAGGCTTATCCGGTGGCGCGGCGTGTAGCCGCGCCGCAGCAGCCCCTGGGGATCGGTGCGCGCTTCCCCGGCGGGCCGCAGCCGGGCGCCGCCGGCCAGCAGCGCGCGGAACTCCCGTGCGACGCGCGCCGGTGCCAGCGGCGCGGGCTCGACGCTGGGCACGACGCGGCGGGGGATCGGGACGGCCACGGCGGCACGCTAGCACGCGCACGCGTGCCGCACGAAGAAAGGGGCGGATGTCCGCCCCTGCTGCCGGTGGAGCCGGCCTCGTGTCGTGCTCGAATTGTCGTGTCGGCGCCGCCTGCGCGGTGCCGGCCGCCTCAGGCGTGCTGGCGGGGACTCTGGTGCGTGCTCCAGAGCGACCAGCCGGCCATGCCGGCGACGGCAAGCCCCACCACCACGTGGTTCCAAAGGGCCGGGACCGTGGCGGTGTAGCCGAGGACCCAGGGCGAGACGGCCAGCCACAGGCCGAAGGCAGCGCTCACCCACTCCTCCCACTCGTGGAACTCCACCAGCGCCGCGATGGCCGACATGGCGATCACGGCGCCCAGGGCCCACGCGTTCCAGGTGGCGAAGTCCACGTTCCCGTACGAGAGGGCCCAGGGTGACGCCAGGAGCCACAGGCCGAGGAGCAGGTTGGCGGCGTCCCGCCAGCGGGTCTCGAAGGTCCGGGTCAGGTTCTTCATGGTCATTGCGTCCTCCTCGTCAGAAAGCGACGAACCACGAATGAGGTAACGGGGCGGACCGTGGGCCCGCAGGCGCCGGCGGAGCGCCCCGGCAGACGAGCGCGATGGTGGGGGCGGCCCCGGAAAATTCAAGACGCGGCGGCCCAGGACCCCGGATCGCCCGGCACCTGTCGCCCAGGAGCGTCAAAAACCCGTGCTTTTTTGCACTCCTGGGCGCAGATCGGCGCTTTCCGGTGCGCGATGGCACCGTGAACGGGTTGGCAACGTCCCATGCTGAGGGCGTGCTGCGGCGGTGTGCGACCGTGAACTGCCCCGCAGATCGGCGGGTCCGGCGGCCTGCAGGGACCGACCCACGGCCGGCACGCCGTTCCTGGCATGCGGCTTGCATCCGCTCAAGCAGACGGCCCGACTGGCCGTTACCACCAACGAGCGTTCGAACCGGGGAAGAGGAGATCACCAGCACATCGGGCGAGCACCAGGGAACGGAATGACAGCGGCGTGCGATGTGGTGCAACCACACACACACGGGTGACGGAACCATGGCAAATAGAAGCACACTCCTTTGGCGCACGGGTGTCATCTCACTCCTGGCCGTGGCGGTGCCGCTGGGCATCCAGGTGCACGAACGCAGCAATCGCGTGGACACCGACGCCATGCTGGCCGTGTCCGTGTCGGTACGCACCATCTCCCACGTGAGCATCGACGGTGTCGGCGACTCGGTGTGGAAGTCCGGATCCGGGTCCGGCTTCCTGGTGTCGCTGCCGGACTGCGAGGTGTGGACCAACCAGCACGTCATCGAGGGCGCGGCCCTCATCGAGGTGTATCCCCACGGCTGGAAGCAGGCCACCGGCATTCCCGCGACGGTGGTCAATGCCACGCCGCGATCGGACTTCGCGATCCTGCGCATGAAGCACTGCGAGGGCATGCGCGAGGCACGGCTGGGCGATTCTCTCGCGCTCACACCGGGTGACGAGACCTACGCTGTCGGCAACCCGCTGGGTCGCAACCCCGACACCATCACCCGCGGCATCATCTCCCACACCGAGCGCTACGTGAGCGGCACGACGCCGCACCTGCAGACCGACGCGGCCATCAATCCGGGCAACTCCGGCGGCGCGCTGTTCAACAGAGACGGCGAGGTGATCGGCCTGAACACCGCCATGGCCGCGAACGGCGGCGGCGGCAACGTCGGGATCAGCTACGCGCTGCCCATCAACCTCGCGAAGAACCTCGCCCGGGAGCTGCACCGTGGGCCGCCCAGCTGGGGCGACGCGGGCATCAACGACATCATCAGCACGCTGACGCCCGACGAGGCGGCCATCTTCAAGGTCCCGGACGGGCGCGCCGCGGTCATCCTCACTGCCGACCCGAAGAAGGGTCCCGCGGCGTCGCACCTTCACGCCCACGACGCGGTGTTCCGCATCGACGGCCACGATTTGCGCGACGTGGAGCACGCGCGGCGCGTGATCGAGAGCTACAAGGCGGGCGACACGGTCACCTTCCACCTGGTGCGCGACGGCGAGGTGACCGCCGTGGAGCTCGCCCTAGGCGAGGGCTGGCAGCCGGACGCGGCACCGGTGCCCGAGCCCTACGACGGGCTGCTGGGCCTGACGCTGGAGACCTGGAGCGAGCACGACGACGAGCGGGGACGCTTCGACACGCCCGTGATCACCCAGGTGCAGAGCCTCGGACCTGCCCACAAGGCGCGCATCGCCAGCTCCCAGAAGACGCTGCTCATGGGCCGCGGCATGGTGTTTCCGCACCTGCTGGACGTGAAGACCATCACCGGCGTGGTGGTGGACGGCAGCTACCGCGCCGTCACCACGCCCCAGGACGTGGAGGAGGCTGCGGCCAACGCGCACCTGGAGGGCCACCCGCTGCTGCTGGAGATCGCGCTGTTCGCGCGCACGGATCCCACGGATCGCAGCGCGGCGCTGGAGCATCTGCAGACGGCCTTCTTCAAGGTCACGCCGGCATTCAGCCTGGCGGTGGAGACAGACGCCACGGAGGTTCCGGAGTCGCGGGTCGCGGAGCGGCCGGCACCGGCGGGCGACACCACCACCCACGCCTCCACGCCGTCGTCCTACTCCGCGGCGCCGGCGCCGCAGGCCAGCCCCTGAGTTCGCGGGCCGCGGCGCCCGCGCTGCGGCCTGACTCGGGGGACGGGCCGTGCCCGATCAGGCCCCGGCTCCCGCGCGGTACGTCTCCGGTGCATAGCGCGCGAACGCGAGCCCGCTGGCGATGAGTCCGCCGGCCGCCACCCACAGGGCCGCCTCGGCGCCCTGGGCGTCCGCGAGCGCCCCCAGCGCCACCGGTCCGACCACGTAGCCGAAGTCCCCCAGCATGCGGAACGTGCTCATGGCGGCCGCGTTCATGCCCGCCGGCGCGGTGTCGGCGGCGTAGGCGGCCGGCGCCGCGCCGCCCACCGCGATGGCGCCGCCCCACACCACGCAGGCCACCAGGAACCAGCCATAGTCCGGCGCGATGCAGAACAGGGCCATGGACAGGCCCGAGCCGATGGCTGCCGGGACGATGACGGTCTTGCGCCCGTAGCGATCCGCCAGCGCCCCCGCGGGGTAGGTGGCGAGGATGCCGGTGACGCTGCCCAGCGCCAGGCCGAGGCCGATGCGCGTGGTGGAGAGATCCAGGCGATCGTGGGCCAGCAGGGGCACGAGGCTGAACAGCGCCCCGGTGCGGGCCACGGCGTTCATCAGCGCGATGGCGCTCACCAGGCGGAAGCCCACCTTGGCGAGGAGGATGCGCAGCTGCGCCGCGAAGCGCGGAGGCGCAAGCGCCGCGCCGCCGGTACCCGCACCGGCGGCGCGGGTCTCGCCCACCGCGAACCAGGCGAGCAGCCCGGCCGCCAGGGCCGCGGCGCCGTAGGCGGCGAAGGGCGCCGCGAGGCCGGCGTGCGCGGCAAGCCAGCCCCCCGGCAGCGGGCCGACGCCGACGGCGAACAGGAAGGTGCCCTGGTAGATGGCCATGGTGCGACCGCGCCGTGACGGTGTGGAGATGTCGGCCAGCACCACCACCCCGGCGGTGAGCACGACACCGGCGCCCGCGCCGGCCAGCAGCCGCGCCGCCACCAGCTCCGCGTAGCTGCCCGCGGCGGCGCACCAGAAGTTGCCCAGCGCCGAGATCGCGCCGCCCAGCGCCAGGGTGGGGCGGCGGCCGAGCCGGTCCGCCAGGCGCCCGGTGGGCACGGCGATGAGGAAGCGGCCGAGGCCGTAGATCGCCACCGTGGCGCCGATGGCCGATGCGGACACCCCGAAGGACTGGGCGTACAGGGGCAGCACCGGCACCACGGCGCCGAAGCCGAGCTGGTTCACCGCGATGAGCACGCACATCCACAGCAGGATGCGCCGCTCGACCGCCGGCCCGGGCGTGGCAGGGTCCGGGGTCACGGTCGCGCCGTGGCGTTCACGCCGCAGGCCGCGCCATGGACATCACGCCGCGGGCGGTATCCTCAACGGCGCTCCTCGCGCACCTGGGCGAACACCGTGCTGGCGGTGAGCATGGCCTCGCGGATCAAGGGCACGCCCACGTAGCCGGACATGTGCAGCAGCGTCTCCACGAGCTCGTCCTCGCTCCATCCCTGTCGCAGCGCCATGCGCAGGTGCAGCGCGAGCTCGGCGTCGCGGCCGGTGGCGGCGTCGGTCACCACGCACACCAGGGTGCGGGTCTTCAGATCCAGCCCCGGCCGCGTCCACAGGGCCCCGAACACGTTCTCCAGCGCGATGTCGCGGAACTTCTGCATCACCGGGTCGTCGGCGTACGTGCTCGCGTTCATGCGCTGCTCGAATTCCTCGCCGAAGAGCCGGGTGCGCATGGCCTGACCCTTCGCGCGCAGGTCGTTGCTGGTGGTCATGATGGGTTCCCGTGGGTGCATGCCGCCGGATGGCGCGCCACAGTGTGCGCGGGACCGGCGCGTCAGTCGACACGCCGCGCGTAGAGATCGCCGGAGGGCGCGCCCGCAGGCAGCGCATCCAGCATGCGCCGGACGTCGCCGGCGCCACACCAGCGCTCCCCGGCCAGCGCCAGGGTCTCCGACGGCGACCAGTTGTACTCGTAGTGCGCCAGCGCCTCGAGGCGCGCCACGCAGGCGTGGGCCCGGGGGAGGCATGCGGGCAGGTACTCGAAGGACAGGCACGGGAGCGCCCGGGACAGACCCGCAAGGGCGTCCGGCTCGTGGCCCTCCACGTCGATCTTGCAGAACGCGGGCTCGCCGTGGCGCGCGACAAGCTCGTCCAGGGTCACCGCCGGCACCTCCACCTGCCGGTCCCAGCGCACGCCCTGGAAGCGGCGATCGGCGCGGACCTCGTCCATCCACTCCCGCGACAGGGTGCACAGGGTCGGCGTGCGGCTGCTCACGTGCAGCACCGCCCGCCCCGGCGTGCGCGACACCGCGGCCTGCACCACCGTCACCTGCGGTCCCGCGTACCAGCGCTCGAGCATGGCGGCGAACCCGGGGTGCGGCTCAACCGCCACCACCCGTGCGCCCAGCGCCGCGAAGGCACGCACCCGGTTGCCCACGTGGGCACCCACGTCGAAGCAGAGTACGCCGGGGTGGACGAAGTCGCGGTAGAAGCGGCGCAGCCGGCGCTGCCGCCCGGGGCGGTGGTAGACGAGCAGCGAGCGCAGCAGCCCCACGATCCCCGCGGCGGACGATCCCGGCGGCGCGCGCGAGGCGGGGGCGGTCACGGCCGCCGGCTACTCGTACAGACCCCCGCGCACCTTGCCCCCGAACACCCGGTAGGCGAACACGGAGTAGCCGATGATGAACGGCACCACGATGACCGCGCCGATCAGGACCACCTTGAGCGCGCTCGGATGCGCCGCCGCGTCCCAGATGGTGATGCGGTCCATCACCACGTAGGGGAACAGGCTGTAGGCGAGCCCGAGGAAGGCCAGCACGAAGATGCCGACGGTCCCCATGAAAGGCAGCCACTCGGGAGAGGTCTCGCCGCGAGCGAGGCGTCCCAGGGACCGCCACACTGTCACGCCCAGCGCGAGCGTGGCCGCGGGCAGCAGCATGAGCGCGAGGGTCTGGGGAAAGTCGAACCACTTGTGACGCACGGTCTCGCTCACCAGCGGCGTGGCGATGCTCACCAGCGCCACGCCCAGCGCCACCCACAGCAGGCCCCACTTGCCCCAGGCTATGGCCTTGCGCTGCAGATCGCCCTCAGTCTTGAGCACCAGCCAGGTGGCGCCCAGCAGCACGTAGCCGCCGCACACGCTGCCCGCCACCACGAGCGCGAACAGCAGGTAGCCGAAACCCGGCGCGAACCCGGTCAGGTAGCGCGCGAGCATGAAGCCCTGGGCCAGGGACGCGAGGAAGGAGCCCAGCCAGAACAGCCAGTTCCACAGCTCCCGGTGCCAGCCCAGCGCCTTCATGCGGAACTCGAAGGCGACGCCGCGCAGCATCAGGCCGATGAGCATGGCAGCCACCGGCAGGTACAGCGCCTGCAGCACGATCCCGTGGGCGGCGGGGAAGGCCACCAGCAGGAGGCCCACGCCCAGCACCAGCCAGGTCTCGTTCGCGTCCCAGAACGGGCCGATGGACGCCACCATGAGCTCCTGCTCGCGGGAATCGGCGGCGGGCATGAGCATGCCCACGCCCAGGTCGTAGCCGTCCAGCACCACGTAGGCCAGGATCGCCGCGCCCATCAGGACGGTGAAGATCAGCGGGAGATCGAGGCTCATGCCGTCGCTCCCTGGGGCGCGCCCCCGGTCACGGGATCCGGCGGCGCCGCGTCGGCGCCCTTGCCCGCCAGGTGGGTGAGCACCACCAGGTAGGCGATGAGCATGAGTCCGTAGGTGAGCAGGTAGCCGGTGAGGCTCGCGCCGAGCTCCGCGCCAGACACGGTGCCGGCCGCGTCGGCGGTGCGCAGCACGCCGGTGACGAGCCACGGCTGGCGACCCATCTCGGTGACGATCCAGCCCGCCAGCGTCGCGACCCAGCCGGCGAAGGTGAAGCCCGCGAAGGTCCACAGCAGCCACACCGGCGCCGCGCGCCCGCCGCGGGTGCGCCAGGCGCCCAGCCACGACAGCGCGAGCATCGCCACCCCGGTGCCCACCATGATGCGGAAGGCCCAGAACACCGGCGCCACCGGCGGTGCGTCCGGCGCGAAGGCGTCGATGCCCTGCAGGTAGCCGTCCGCGTCGTGGGTCAGCACCAGGCTCGCGAGCTTCGGGATCTGGATGGCGTAGTCGTTGCTGCGCGTCGCCTCGTTGGGTAACGCCAGCAGGACCAGCGGCTTGCCCTCGCCGCTCTCCCAGATGGCCTCGATGGCGGCGATCTTCGCCGGCTGGTGCTGCAGCGTGTTGAGCCCGTGGAAGTCGCCCACCACGATCTGCAGCGGCGCGAGCACTGCCGCGATCAGCACACCCGTGCGCAGCGTCGCCCGCGCACCCGCGTCGGTGGGCTCGCGCAGCAGCCGCCAGGCGGACAGGCCCGCCACCGCGAAGGCGGCCGTGAGGCCGGAGGCGATCATCATGTGGGTGAAGCGGTAGGGGAACGACGGGTTGAAGATGACCTGCCACCAGTCGCTCGCGATGAGGGTGCCGTCCATCATCACGTGGCCCGTGGGCGTGTGCATCCAGGAGTTGAGCGCCAGGATCCAGAACGCCGAGATGCTGGTGCCCACCGCCACCAGCACCGTGGCCATGATATGCATCCACCCGGGCACGCGATCCATGCCGAACAGCATGATGCCCAGGAAGGTGGCCTCCAGGAAGAAGGCGGTGAGCACCTCGTAGGCCAGCAGCGGACCTGCGATGTTGCCCACGGTGTTCATGAAGCCGGGCCAGTTGGTGCCGAACTGGAACGACATGACGATGCCCGACACCACGCCCATGGCGAAGGTCAGCGCGAAGATCTTGGTCCACAGGCGGTAGGTGGCATACCAGCGCTGCTCGCCGGTGCGGGCGTACTGCACCCGGAAGTACACCAGGATCCAGGCGAGCGCGATGGTCAGGGTCGGGAACAGGATGTGGAAGCCGATGTTGATCCCGAACTGCATGCGGGCGAGATCGACGGCGCTCATGCCTTCCATCGCGGCTCCTGCGAGGGTGCTTCGTGACGTGAGTACCCTACCAGCGCGGGGGCAGGTTCGCGGGTCTCCGGACCCGCTGCGACCCGTGAATCTCGTCAGCCCCGATCACCGCCAGCACCGGAACCCGCCATGAAGATCACCACCCTGCGCGCCGTGCCCGTCTCCTACCGCGTCCCCGAGGGACAGAACGTGACCCTGGGCATCGGGCGCGCCGTCAAGCGCGACGCGGTGCTGGTGCGCGTGGACACCGACGAGGGCATCGTCGGCTGGGGCGAGGCCCACCACGGCCGCTGCCCGGGCGCCATCGCGCGGCTCGTCGACACCACCATCAGCGAGCTCGTGGTGGGGATGGACGCGCTGGACGTGGCTGGCGTCTGGGCGAAGGTCTACCGCATGCAGCTGGCCAGCCACGGCATGGGGGCGGCGGCGGCCATGGCGCTGTCGGGAGTCGACATCGCCCTGTGGGACATCCGCGGCAAGGCCAGCGGCTGGCCCCTGTACCGGCTGCTGGGTGGCGCCTCCCGGCCCATCAAGGCCTACGCGGGCGGGATCTCGCTGGGCTGGCAGGAGCCGTCGTCGCTGGCCGCCGAGGCGGAGATCTACGTGGAGCAGGGCTACCGGGCCCTCAAGCTTCGCGTCGGCGACAGCCCGGCGCGCGACGTCGCCCGGGTGCGCGCGGTGCGCGCCGCGGTGGGGGACGAGGTGGTGATCCTGGTGGACGGCAACACCGGCTACGGCCTGGACGACGTGCGCCGGGTGATGCCGGCCTACGAGGAGTGCGCGGTGGGCTGGCTGGAGGAGCCGTTTCCGCCCCACGACCACCGGGCCTACAAGGAGGCCGCGAAGCTCGGGAACGTGCCGCTGGCAGCCGGCGAGAACCATTTCACCCGCTACGACTTCACCCGCCTGCTGGAGGACGGCGCGGTGCGCTTCGCGCAGCCGGATCTCTCCAAGGCGGGCGGCGTCACCGAGTGCATGCGCATCGCGGCGATGACCTCGGCGTGGAAGATATCGTGCAACCCCCACACCTCGGCCACCGGCATCAACATGGCCGCGTCCATCCACCTGCTGGCGGCGGTGGACAACGCCGGCTACTTCGAGGGCGACGTGGCCCGTCACAACCCGTTCCGCGACGCCATCGGCGGCGTCCCCTACCGTCTGGACGCCGCCGGCTGCGTGCGTCCGCTGGAGGCGCCGGGGCACGGCATCCATGTGGACGAGGACTTCGTGGCCGCGCATCCCCTCATCGAGGGGCCCTGCTACGTGTGAGGCGCGCGGGGCGGGATCCGCCGCCGCGCGCCACGCCCGGAACGCCCTTCCCGCCGGTGGGCCGGCAGCTTGTTGCGCCGGGCGGCGCGGCCCTACCATCACGGGTCCGCGCCCCCGGCCGCATCCGTGCCCGCATGTCCGACGCATCCTGCAAGCCCCTGATCTGCATCGCCGCCAGCCGCCTGGAGGCGGCCAACCGGCGCCACATGGTGCACGCCACCGGCGAGCGCAACGTGGAGGCGCTGGGTGCCATGGTGGACTGCTGCCCGCTGCTGCTGCCGCCCCTCGGCGGGCGCCTGGACGTGGCGGACCTGGTGCGTCGCATGGACGGGCTGGTGCTCACCGGCGGGCGCGCCAACGTGGAGCCGCATCACTACGGCGGCCCGCCGTTTCCCGACGACGAGCCGGTGGACCCGGGCCGCGACGCCCTGGTGCTGCCCCTGGTGCGCGCCTGCATCGACGCCGGCGTGCCGGTGTTCGGGATCTGCCGCGGCATCCAGGAGATCAACGTGGCCCTGGGCGGCACCCTTCACTACCGGGTGCACCAGCTCCCCGGCAAGCGCGACCACCGGATGCCGCGCCACGACGACGTCACCAACGAGGAGATCTTCGCCCTCAAGCACACGGTGACGCTCACTCCCGGAGGCCTGTTCGAGCGCCTCGCCGGGGAGAGCCAGGTGATGGTGAACTCGCTGCACGGCCAGGGCATCGACACGGTGGCGCCCTCGGTGCTGGTGGAGGCCGTGTCGGACGACGGCGTCATCGAGGGGATCCGGCTCGACGACGACCGCGCGTTCGCGGTGGGCGTGCAGTGGCACGCGGAGTGGAAGCCCGAGGAGCACAACCTGTCGCGGGCCCTCTATCGGGCCTTCGGCGAGGTGGCCTGCGCCCGCGCCGCGCGTCGGCTGCCCGCGTGACGGGTGGCCAGTGACCGCGGACCATGCACCGCACGCGGACCTCGCGGGCGATCGCCTCGCCGCCTTCGTGGCGGACACGGCAGCCGCGGACGTCCCGGCGCGTATGCTCCACGAGGGCAAGCGCGCGCTGCTGAACTTCATCGGCTGCGCCCTGGGCGTGCCGCATGATCCGGCGGTGGTGCAGGCGGTGGCGGTGCTGTCCGGGTACTCCGGGCCCGGGCGGGCGACGCTCATCGGGCGAGTGGATCGCCTGGACCCCATGGCCGCGGCCTTCGTCAACGCCGTGGCCGGCAACCTGCTGGACTTCGACGACACCCACCTGGCCACGGTGATCCACCCCACCGCGCCGGTGGCGCCGCCGGCACTGTCCCTGGCGCAGACGCGCGGCCTGGCCGGCCCGGAGGTGCTGGCGGCTTTCGTGCTGGGCGCCGAGGTGGCGTGCCGGCTGGGCAACGCCGTGTCGCCAGGCCATTACGCCCGGGGCTGGCACATCACCGCCACCTGCGGCGTGTTCGGCGCCGCCGCCGCCTGCGCGCGGCTGCTGGGCCTCGACCGCGGGCGCACCGGACATGCCCTGGGTATCGCCGCCAGCCAGTCCGCGGGTCTGGTGGAGAACCTGTCCACCGCAGCGAAGAACGTGGGGGTGGGCAATGCCGCGCGCAACGGCCTGTTCGCGGCGCTGCTGGCCGAGCGCGGCTACGCCGCTGCGCCCGCCGCCATCGAGGGCCCGCTGGGCTGGGCACGGGCCTGTGGCGACGTGCCGCGCCTGGAAGCCGTCACCGGCGCGCTCGGCGAGGACTGGGAGTTCGCCCGCAACACCTACAAGCCCTACCCCTGCGGCATCGTCATGCACGCGGTGGTGGATGCCTGCCTGGAGCTGCGCCAGGTCCACGGCATCGAGCCCGGTCAGGTGCGCGCGGTGACCGTCTCCGGCGACGCGCTGCTGCTGGCGCGGGGCGACCGGGTCGTGGGCAACGAGCGCGACGCGCGGGTCAGCATCCACCATGCCGCCGCGGTGGCGCTCACCTGGGGCCGGGCGGGGGTGAGCGAGTTCTCGCCTGCCTGCGTGACCGACCCGGAGGTGACGGATCTCCGCGCCCGGGTGCGCGCCGAGCTGGACCCGTCGCTGTCCACCGGCGCGGCAAGGGTGCGGGTGGAGACCACCGGCGGAGTCGTGCACGAGGCCACGGTGCTCGCCGCCCGGGGCAGCGTGGGGAAGCCCCTGACCGATGCGGACATCGAGGCCAAGGTGCGGGAACTCGCCCGCGAGGGTGGTTCGGGATGTGACGCCGACGAGGTGATCGCGCGCGCCTGGGACCTGGACCGGGCCCCGGACGTGCGGGCCCTCATGGAGGCCGCCGAGGCACCGGGCGGCTGACCGGCGGGCCCCGGGTTGTGAGGGCCGGGAGAATGCGGGGAGAATGAGGACGCATACGAGGAGGAGCGACACATGAGCGACAAGCAGTGGGATTTCGTCCACAACCTGGCCAGCGAGGCCGAGTGGACCGAGGGGCTGCGCGAGATCTTCGAGTACCGGGATCTGGGCATCAAGGCCGCCACCGGAGGCGACTACATCGCCCACATCATCCGCGCCAACGGCAAGAAGCAGAAGGACGAGGTGCAGCACTGGCACGTGCACGACTGCACCTTCCAGCTGGTGCTGGTGCTGAACGGCTGGGCCACCTTCGAGTACGCGGGCCAGGGCGTGCACACCATCCGCAAGGGCGACTGCATCCTGCAGCCGCCGCAGATCCCGCACAAGGAGATCGAATGCTCCAGCGACTTCGAGGTGCTGGAGGTGGTGGCGCCGGCGAACTTCAAGACCCGCATCGTCGACGCGCCGGAGTCGGCCACCGAAGCGGCGGAGTAGCCGCGTGCAGCCGGCGCCGCGCCGATGAGCGCGCCCGCCGACCTGGCGGGCGTGCGCCCGGTGGTCGCGGCCGGGGCTGCTGAGACGTTCCTGGAGCGCGCGCGGGAGCTGCGGCCGCTGCTGGCGGAGGCGGCGCCACGCATCGAGGCTGAGCGCGCCCTGCCCGC
The DNA here is from genome assembly GCA_041593595.1 of Gammaproteobacteria bacterium. Lineage (GTDB taxonomy): Bacteria > Pseudomonadota > Gammaproteobacteria > HK1 > HK1 > JBFHNV01. The sequence continues at coordinate 2,076 of JBFHNV010000146.1, read as the reverse complement.
GGACGTGCTGGCCGCCATGCACGGCGCGGAGCTGTTCCGCATGGCGTTGCCGCGCAGCCTGGGCGGCGCCGAGCTCGCGCCCGACGCCCTCGCCCGCGTCACCGAGACCATCGCCATGGGCGACGCCAGCGCGGCCTGGTGCCTGGGGCAGGCCACGGGCTGCGCCATGTCGGCGGCCTACCTGGATCCGCAGCAGGCGCGGCAGGTGTTCGGCCCCGCGGACGCGGTGCGGGCCTGGGGCGCCGGCGCCCAGGGTCGTGCTGTGGCCTGCGACGGCGGCTACCGGATCACCGGGCGCTGGGGCTTCGCCAGCGGCGAGCACCATGCCACCTGGCTCGGCGGCCACTGCATGGTGCACGAGGCGGACGGAAGTCCGCGCCACGATGAACTGGGCCAGCCGGTGCAGCGCACCGCGCTCTTCCCCCGCCATGTCGCCGACATCGGCGACGACTGGCACGTGCTGGGCCTGCGGGCGACCCGCAGCGAGGCCTACGGGGTGGAGGACCTGTTCGTGGCGGACGGCTTGACGCTGGACCGCGGCGCACCCGCGGAGCGCCGCGTGGACGCGACGCTCTATCGATTCACCACCACCAACGTGTACGCGTCGGTGTTCTCGGGTGTGGCGCTGGGCATCGCCCGCGCGATGCTGGACGACCTGGTGGACCTGGCCCGCCACAAGGTGCCGCGGGGCGCCGGCGCCATGCGCGAGAGCCCCGTGGTGCAGACCCGGCTCGCGGAGCTGGAGGCCCGGCTCGGCGCGGCGCGCGCCTTCCAGCAGCAGGAGCTGCACCAGGTGTGGCAGACGGTGGACGCCTCCGGCGAGCTGACCATGGCGGATCGCGCACGCCTGCGTCTCGCCACCACCCACGCCATCAACGAGGCCACCGACGTGGCGGAGCAGGTCTACCGCTTCGCCGGCGCCACGGCCATCTTCCAGAGCCAGCCCTTCGAGCGCCGCTTCCGCGACATCCACGCCGTGTCCCAGCAGGTGCAGGGCCGCCACACCAACTACGAGACGGTGGGCCGCCACCTGCTGGGCCTCGACGTGGACACGCTGTTCCTCTGACGACATGCAACGACTCAGCGAAGAGGCGAAGGGCGTGTACGTCATCGCCGCCACCCCTTTCGACGACAGCGGCGCGCTGGATCTGGCGAGCGTCGACTCCCTGGTGGACTTCTACCTGGCCGAGGGCGTGCAGGGCATGACGATCCTGGGCGTCATGGGCGAGGCGCCCAAGCTCTCCGACGAGGAGCGCGGCGTGCTCGCGCGCCGGGTGCTCGCCCGCGTGGACGGCCGCGTGCCGGTGATCGTCGGGGTGAGCGACGCGGGCCTGGACCGCCTGGCGCGCTTCAGCTCCGGGTGCATGGACGCGGGCGCCGCCGGCGTGATGGTGGCGGGCAACCGCGGCCAGGAGACCGACGCCCAGGTGCACGGCTGGTTCGCCCGGGTGCTCGCGCGACTCGGGCCGGACGTGCCCGTGTGCCTGCAGGACTACCCGCCCACCACCGGTGTGCACGTGTCGGTGGAGGTGGTGAACCGACTCATCGCGGACCACCCGAGCCTGGTGATGTTCAAGCACGAGGACCTGCCGGGCCTCGCGAAGCTCACGCGCCTGCGGCGCGCGGCGGAGACGGGGCTGCGCCGCGTGTCGATCCTGGTGGGCAACGGCGGCCTGTACGTGCCCCAGGAGCTGGCCCGGGGCGCCGACGGCATCATGACCGGCTTTGCCTTCCCCGGCATGCTGGTGGAGGTGTGGCGTCGCCACGCCGCCGGCGATGCGGACGGCGCCGAGGATCTCTACGACCTGTATCTCCCGCTGCTGCGCCACGAGCAGCAGATCGGCTTCGGCCTCGCGCTGCGCAAGGAGGTGCTGCGCCGGCGCGGCGCCATCGCCTGTGCCGCCGCCCGCGAGCCGGGTCCGCGCCTGGACGCCATCGACCTGGCAGAGCTCGACCGGCTGCTGGCGCGCCTGGGCGCGAAGCTGGACGCCACGGGCCACCCGCGGCCATCGGGCGTCTGACCGAGGAGGCGCCGGGGCAGACGGCCGAGGTCGCGGGAGGTGGCGACCGGCCCCG
>JBFHNV010000145.1:0-15229 GCA_041593595.1 Gammaproteobacteria bacterium | reverse complement strand
ATGGGTCAGTGCGCCCCGCCGTGAACCCGTCCCTGGGGGCTCGCAGGCGGCGTCCCTGCCGCCTACGGGCGCCTCGACCCATGCCTCCCGCCTCCTTGGCCGGTGATCCGAGATTCGGAACCGCTATTTGGCGCGGGACAGCCTCCCGGGCAGACGGTGCCGCATGCAGCACCGCCTCGAGTCCGTCAATGGCAATTTGTGTCCGCCGTCGGCAGCTCATCGTCCTGCTCCGAATGTCACGAACGAATCATCGCCCGACGATGACCTCCTCGATTGCCTTTGGATGCGAGGTGAGCGGCTCGTACCCATCCTCGGTCACGACGATGCTGTCGCCCACCTGCGCGCGGAAGTAGCCCGGCACGCTCACCGATCCGTCCACGGCGAACACCATGCCGGGCTCGAGGACGGTCCGGTCCCCGAAGACGAGCTCCGGCTTCTCCAGGAAGCTGAAACCGGTCGCGCGCCCACAGCGGAATGGATAGTCGTAGCCCGCGCGCTGGATGACATCCGCATAGGCCGCGTGCACCGACTCCGCGGTCACGCCCGGTCGGATCGCCGCGAGCGCCGCGGCCTGGCTCTCGACGGCGACGTCGTAGATCTCGGCCTGGCGCGGGTCGCCCACCTCGCCGATCCAGAAGGTGCGGTCGAACCCGAGCTTGAAGTGGTGGAAGTCCGTCATCCCGCAGAAGCACAGGAACACCGGCTCGCCACGACGCATGCGCCGGTTCGTCGCCCGGTGATGCGCCATCGTGATCTCGGAGCCGGACGCCATGATCTGCAGGAAGCGCGTGCTGGGCGACATCAGCGCGTCGCCGTAGTGGCGGGCGAGCAGCTCGGCTGCCTTGCGCGTGCCCGCCGCCGACGTCGCGAGCCCGATCTCGTACTCCGGTACCCCTTCGCCGATTGCCTCGCGGCCCGCGTGCATCATCGCCTCGGCGACCTCGCCCGCGTGGCGCGCGAGGCGGAGCTCTGCTTCGCTCTTGACCAGGCGCATTCCGTCGACGATCGGCGTGACGTCGCAAACCTCGCCCGCGATCGCGTCGACGAAGCGGCGCACCAGGGGCGGCATGTCGTCCGGCTCCACGCCGAGCGGATGGTCGCCCGCGCAATCGATGGCCCTGCGCAGCGGTCCGCGCCACTCGTCGCCGAGCCCGTCTTGCCAGGGCTCGACGCGCACCCACGGGACCATGCGCTCGGCCATCTCGTGCTCGATCGCCGGGGTGATCAGCACACACTCGCCATCCCGCGGGACCACCAGCACCGTCGGGCGTCCGAACTCCATGTGCAGGTAGCCGTGGAAGCCACAGAGAAAGTAGACCCTGTCCCTGTCGGTCACCAGGGCGACACCGATCCCATGCTCGCGCAGCCGGGCCTGCAGCTCGGCGGCGCGACGTTGGAACGGCAGGTCGATCATGGGCGGACCCCCTCGCTGCGAGCGCCGCACGGGGTGCTCGCCCGGCGGGAAGCGCGATCAGTATCCCCCCGTGGGCGAAGCAGCGGCAACGCCACCGGCCCGGGCCTGTCGCGCCGGGGCCGCGGTGTCCGACTCATACGTCGCACGCTTCCGTCGCGTGCCGGGCTTGCCCGGCAGATCGCCGATTCCGGCACGGGCCATCGATCGTTGCCGGGCGATCCCAGCCTGCGCATACTCCAGCCACCGCCATCCGGCGACGGGAGCGATTGCCATGCCCGAGACCTACGATGCCATCATCATCGGCGCCGGCATCATCGGCGCCTCCGTTGCCCGCGACCTCGCGTGCAGGGGCTGGAAGACGCTGAACGTCGACAAGCTTCCTGCGGCTGGCTATGGGTCGACGTCCGCATCGTGCGCGATCATCCGCACTCATTACTCCACCCACGACGGCTGCGCGCTCGCCTACGAGGGCGTCTACTACTGGGACGAGTGGGCGGAGCACGTCGGCGCCGAGGACGAGCGTGGTCTCGCGCGCTTCGACAAGTGCGGCTGCCTGGTCTACAAGACCGACGCCAACGGTCATCTCGAGAAGGTGCTGAGGCACCACGACGCCCTCGGCATCCCCTACGAGGTATGGGATGCGGATCGCGTCGCGGCCCGTCTGCCCTTCCTCGATCTCCGCTGCTACGCCCCTCCTCGCCAGCCGGACGATCCGGACTTCGGGGTGACGAGCGGTGAGCGGCTTCGAGGCGCGGTGCTCTTCCCCGCGGCCGGGTACATCTCCGATCCACAGCTCGCGACGCACAACGTGCAGCGTTCGGCGGAGGCACGCGGCGCTCGGTTCCGGTTCAACGCCACCGTTGCGGAGATCCGCACCGAGCGGGCACGCGTCGCCGGGGTGACCCTCGCGTCCGGCGAGACCATCGACGCGCCGGTGGTGATCAACGTCTCCGGGCCGCACTCGGCCAAGATCAACGCGCTCGCCGGGGTCGAGGGCGGGATGAAGGTGAAGACGCGGGCGCTGCGAGTGGAGGTGGCGCACGTGCCGGTCCCCGAGGGCGCAGAGTACCCCTTCGTGTTCTCCGACAGCGACATCGGGTGCTACTCGCGCCCGGAGATCGGCGACAACATCCTCATCGGAAGCGAGGATCCGGAGTGCGATCCGCGCGAGTACGTGGATCCAGACGACTACCGCCAGGCGTTCACCGACCAGTGGAAGGCGCAGGTGTACCGCGAGGCGCAGCGTATCCCGACCCTGGGGATACCGGGCCGCTGGCGGGGGGTGGTCGACCTCTACGACGTGTGCGACGACTGGATCCCGATCTACGACAAGTCGGATCTGCCGGGCTTCTACATGGCAGTCGGGACGAGCGGGAACCAGTTCAAGAACGCGCCGGTGGCCGGAGCGCTGATGGCGCACCTCGTCGAGGCCTGCGAGAACGGACACGACCACGACGCGGATCCGCTCGAGTTCCGTCTCGAGCACACGGGGGTGACCATCGACCTCTCTTACTGCTCGCGACTTCGCGAGATCAATCCGGACAGCTCGTTCTCGGTGCTGGGGTGAACGGCCCCCGGAGTTCCCGGGGGCTTCGACCCTCGAGAGGTCGAGGCCACGAGCAGGACCACGGGATATTCACGGGAGGTCCGACCGCCCCTGGGGATGCCGTCAATCGAAGTGCAGATCACCGACCAGGGAGGATGTGGGCACGGGTCGCCGCGCCCCGCCGGTCACTGCCCGCGGGGTCTGCAGGCCCACCGACCGGGTGGGCACCGCGCTGCGCAGGAGCGGCCGTTCGACAGACAGTGGACGGCGCTGCAGTCGCTGACCAGGCGGCCCGTGCCGTTGTCGTAGTAGGCGTCGAAGCTGTTGTGCAGCACTGCGTCCTCCACCGACACGAGATCGCCGCACCGGTAGAGCACCAGGCGCGCCGGGTCCGGGTATCTCCGCTTCAGATCCGGATGGAGCTCGCTCCAGGCCATGGGCTGGCCGGCGCCGCCGGGCTCCCGGTCCGCGGTCCAGGCTGGAGGTGCCGCGAGGAGGGCAGGAAGCAGGAGGCGGGGTAGTGCCTTCATGCGCGGGGGTGCCGTGATGACGACGTTCGAGCGTCGAGGAAGCAACGGGGATCGTCGCCCTATGCGAAGAACGCGTCGAGCTTCTCGAGCAGCGCCAGCGGCGCTTCTTCGGCGAGGTAGTGGCCGGTCGGCAGTGCACCGCCTGCGACGTCACCCGCCGCGTATTCGCGCCAGATCGCGAGGGGCTCGTACCACGCTTCGATCTTTCCCTTCGATCCCCAGAGCACGAGCATCGGGCAGCGGATTCGCTCGCCTGCGGCACGGCTGGCACGGTCGTGCTCGAGGTCGATCGTCGCTGCGGCGCGATAGTCCTCGCACATGCCGCGGATCATGTCAGGGTTCTTCACCGCTGCGAGGTAATCCGCGAGCGCTTCGGGATGAAAGAAGCCGTCCTCTTTCGGTTCGCGCGAGGTGTGTGCGCGAAACCAAGCCTCGGGCGCCGCATTGATGACCACCTCCGGAAAGGGGTGCGGCTGCGCGAACCAGAACCAGTGGTAATAGCCCATGGCGAACGCCATGTCGGCGCGTTCGAAATGCTCGAGCGTTGGAATGATGTCGAGTAGCGCAAGGCGCTCCACGCACGCAGGATGGTCGAGCGCGAGGCGGTGCGCGACGCGCGCTCCGCGATCGTGCGCGACGACGCAAAATCGCGAGTGCCCGAGCTGCGCCATCAGTTCGATCATGTCGCCCGCCATCGCGCGCTTGGCGTACGCGGCGTGATCGGCGCTCGCCGGCGGCTTGAACGAGGCGCCGTAGCCACGCAGGTCCGGGCAGACGGTGTGAAAGCGCTTCGCGAGGGAGGGCGCGACCGCATGCCACATCGCGTGCGTCTGCGGGTTGCCGTGAAGCAGAAGAAGGGGCGGTCCCTCGCCGCCGTGACGGACACGCAGCGTGCCGTCGCGGAGCCGGACCGATCCGAGCGTGAATCCCTCAAAGAACATCTGCGGATGGCGCGTCGCCGAACGGGTCGATGGCGAGGATGCGGCAGACCGGGACGCCGGTCAACGCGGGCTCGGACGGGGCCTCGCTGCCATCGCCTCCACCCGCCCCGGATCGATCACGCCCCCTGCACGGTCAGGGCGCGGGCGCTGCGCTCGGCTACCTGACGCCGGGGAGTTCATCAACCAGTCCACCAAAATGCCCGAGTGAGCCCTGCTCCAATGATCGGTGGTCCGCATACAGCAGGGAGGCCAGGTCCACTTGACGGGGATCAAGAGCAGGGGGCGTGTCCTGGGATATTGATTCCTGAAGAGGTGGAAGGCGCAGGTCCAGGCGGGTAACGGGCGTCTTGGCGAGCCTCGGGACCGAACCGACTGGAGGCTGCGATGAAGACACCTTCGACTGCCCGGCAACCGCTGTTCGGTGTCCTCGTGCTGCTCCTCGGCACGGCGGTGCTGGGCGCCTGTGCCACTCCTGCCCCCGGGCCGTACCGGATCCAGCTGGGCGCCCGCCAGTTCTCGCCCGAGCCCATGGACGGCGCCGCGATCGTCGCGGAGCTTCGCAAGAGCGCACTCGCCAGGGACCGCTTCATCCTCCAGCTCGACGCCGTGCCGGATCTACGCCAGCGCCGGGAGCTGGAGGACCTGGGCATCACGCTGCTGCACCCGCTGCCCGGCACCGCGTGGCTCGCCAGCGTGCCCGCCGACCTCGCCGCGGCGCAGCTGGAGCGGCTCTCGGTGCGCTGGGTGGGGGCACTGCAGCGCGACGACCGGCTGTCGCCCGCCTTCGCCAGCGATCGCCTGGGCGAGCATGCCCAGCGCGAGGCCGGCCGGGTGGAGGTGCTGATCAAGCTGTTTGCCGATGCGGACAGCACGGCCGTGGTGGCGCGCCTTCAGGAGCTCGGCGTGCGGGTGCGGCGCGACGTGGGGGCCAGCCTGCGGGTGATAGTGGCGTCCATACCCCGTCCACAGCTGAGCACCGTGGCGGAGCTGGACGGCGTGCGCCTCATCGAGCCGACCCTGCCCCCGGGCGGGCCCGAGGCGGACCGCGCGCGGGCCTACGTGCACGCCGACCCCGTGCAGGCGGACGGTGTCGAGGGCAGCGGCGTTACCGTCGGCGTGCTGGAAGGCGAGCACGCCTACGCCGCCCACCCGGACTTCGGCGGGCGCGCCGCCCAGGGGGACGGGGGCGCCGTGTTCTACGATCCCCAGACCGCTCACGCCACCATGACCGCCGGGATGATCGGCGGCGACGGCACCCTGTCCCTGGCCCGGGGCGGCGGCGCGCTGCAGTGGCGCGGGGTCGCCCCGGACGCCACCTTGCGCAGCTACTCCTTCGAGGACGCGGTGGACTCCACGACCAATTACATGGGCGACGTGCAGGACGCGGTGCAGAATGATGGCGTGGACGTCGCCAACAACTCGTGGGGCGATTTCGGCTGCGACGTCTTCCCCTACGGCTCCTACGCAGGCCGCGCGCCGTTCCTCGACGGCGTGGTGCGCGGCTCCTTCGGGCGCCGCGTGCCCGTCGTCTTCTCCGCCGGCAACGAGCGCCAGGGCGTATGGGATGACAACGCGGGGGTCTACGTCGTCGACTGCATCGACGACGTCAACGCCCCGTTCGAGAACTATCTCACGCTGAACCATCCCAAGTCGGCGAAGAACATCCTCGCCGTGGGCGCGGTGGACAGCGCCAGCGACCGGGCCAGTACCTACAGCAGCTGGGGGCCGACCCTGGACGGCCGTCTCAAGCCCGAGGTGGTGGCCGCCGGCCAGCACGACGGCACCGTGGACGCGGGCGTCAGCGTGGTCGACAACCTCTTCGGCCTGGTCGTCGATCCGTTCGGAAACGAGACCTACGGCAATCCCAACCAGCAAGGCTACCGGGTGCCCTACCGCTTCGACCCCAACAACCCCAACGCCTACCGCTACGGCTGGTTCTTCCAGACCTCCGCAGCCGCGGCCGCCACCTCCGGCGTCTACGCGCTGCTGCTGGACGCCTGGCGTGAGGAGTTCCCGGCACGACCCGATCCCCTGCCGTCCACCTTGAAGGCTCTGGTGGTTCACACCGCCCGGGACCTGGACGACGGCACCAGCACCTGGCACAACCGGGGCCCGGACTACGCGTCCGGTTACGGGGCCGTGGACGCGCAAGCCGCGGTGGCGGCGGTGACGGCGGGCGAGGCGCTGGAAGCCGAGGTGGAGGACGGCGCCACCGACACCTACTACCTGGCGGTCGTCGCGAATACTGCGTCGCTCAAGATCACACTGGCCTGGGACGATGCGCCGGCGCTTGAGAATGCCAACCCCGCGCTGGTCAACGACCTGGACCTGGTGGTGACGGCGCCGGACGGAACCCGTCATTACCCCTGGACCCTGGACCCGGCGGTGCCCGCGGCAGCCGCCGTGCGCACCCAGGAGGATCACGCCAACAACCTGGAGCAGGTGCAGGTGGCCGCCCCGGCGTCGGGCACGTGGGAGGTGCGCATCGTCGGTCACCACGTGCCCGAGGGGCCGCAGCTCTACTCCGTGGTGGCCGACAATGGCCCGGTGCGCGGTCCCGTGGACCTGATCCTGGCCCTGGACGTGTCCGACAGCATGAACAGCGCGCCGCCCGGTGGCGGCGTGGGCCACAAGATCGACCTGCTGCGCCAGGCGGTGGAGCTGTTCCTCCAGACCTGGAGCCTGCACGCCGTGGAAGGAGACCGGCTCGGCCTCGTCTACTTCAGCAGCAACCTGTCGAGCCTGGCGGGCGTGCCGCCGCTGCTGCAGCCGTTCCAGACCCTGGCCGGGCCCGCCATCGACGACGTGCGGATCGTCAACGCCTCGGGCTGCACCGCCATGGGCGCGGCCTTGCAGGAGGGATTCGACAGCTTCGCACCGGTGGGCGGCAACAAGCGGGTGGTCATCCTGTTCAGCGACGGCATGCAGAGCATCGATCCGTACATCGCGGAGGAGGGTGCCCCGGCACGGCTGAAGATCAAGTCCTTCGCCGCGGGCGAGCCGCTGCCATTCGGCGCGTTCCGCTGCAGCGCGAGCACCGCCGCCGGACTCGACGGCGCCGCCAGCACCCCGGATGGCGAGTTCATCGACGCCCACGGGGCGACGATCCACACCATTGGCACGGGTGTGAGCGGCGCGGGCTTCGAGACCCTCATCGAGCGCATCGCCACCGAGACCGAGGGACTGCACCACTTCACCTCGCAGCCCGACGCGGAGCTCGACCTGTTCTACACCGAGGACCTGGTCCAGAGCCTGAAGTCCGCCACCCTGGAGATCGTGCGCGCCGACAGCGGCGAGCTGCAGGCAGGCGCCAGCCAGGGCATCGAGTTCCCGGTCAACGCCACCGCGCGCAACCTGACGCTGGTGCTGTCGTGGAAAGGCGCGCTCGCGCACGACGCGGTTTCGCTCACCGCACGCACGCCGGCCGGCCAGCCGGCCGTCGCGGCCGAGGTTCGCCGGGGCAGCCACTACACCGTGGCGCGCTTCGATCGCGATCGCGATCCCCAGGACTTCACCGGCAACTGGACCGTGGAGCTGCGCAACCAGGCCGGTCAGCCCCTGGCCTGGCAGCAGTCGGTGCTCGTGGACGAGGAGGCGTGCTTCTCCTACGGCCTCGACTACGACCGCACGGCCCATCTTGCCGGACAGCCGATCCACGTCACGGCGCGGCTCAGCGAGTTCGGCCGTCCGCTCACCGGCGCTGACCGGGTCCAGGTGCGGGTGACCTCGCCGCTGGTGAGCCGGGGCAACCTGCTGGCGCAGTGGCTGCCCCTGGTCCAGCAACGGGTCGCGAAGCAGCCGAGGCCCGCGTCGCTGCAGGTGCTTCAGCGGTTCTCCGGCCAGACGCTGCGGGTGGGGCCACAGGCGGTGGTGGAGGCGCGGGTACGTGCGCTGGGCCGCGAGCCGGAGTTCGTCGAGCAGCTCCAGCGGCGCACTGCGCGCACCGTCACGCTGGTGGACAACGGGGAGCGGGCTGCCGGCGACTGGCGCGCCGCCGACGGTATCTACAGCGGGTTTATCGCCAACACAGCGGTCGTCGGCCCGTACGACCTGATGCTCACCGTGGAGACCGGGTCGGCCTGTGGCTCAGTCGGCCGCACGCAGCGGGCCACGCTGCAGGTGCAGACGGCGGCCATCGAACTGCCGCAGTCCGACGTGCAGGTGGAGCAGCTTGCCGACGGGATTCGGCTCCGCCTGCGCCCGGTGGACCGGCTCGGCAACCTGCTCGGCCCCGGTCGTGGCCACGAGGTGCAGGTTGACGTGGAAGGTGCCCGGCCGCTGGGCGAGGTGGCCGACCTGATGGACGGTCGCTACGAGCAGCGCTTCCGCATCGAGCGGGACCTGGACCCGATCATCTCCTTGCGCGTCGGCGCCGCCGGGCAGCGCAAGCCGCTCTACAAGGGCCGGCTGAGCGGGCTGGTGAAGGGCGCGTCGCGCTAAAAGGCTGTTTAGAAATCTGCGACGACCATTTCGTGATTCAGCGGCGCGGCCCGCAGCGCGTTGGTCTCGTGCCGCGCGCCGACGGGCGCTGCTCGTTGCGACAGCGGTCCCGCCATGCTGATCTCGGTCAAGGCCCCGAATGCCGAGGCTGGCGATGATGCATGCTGGCGCCGGTGCCGAGGAAGACAATCGCCGCGGTCGGCAGCTGTCCTGCCGCCCGAGTCGGGGAGGTTTGCCATCGATGGTCCGCTCGTCGAATCCTTCCGGGGGCAGCCACGACTTCAGCGCGCATCCCCGGCCCCAGGAGGAGCTGGAGCGCCTGCGCCGCCAGGCGCTGGCCGCCTGGCCCGTGGAGAAGCACTGGCTCGAGCGCCTGGGTCTCACGGATGGCATGCGCGTGCTCGACGTGGGCTGCGGACCCGGCTTCGTGACGCGGGCGCTCGCGCGTTGCAATCCCAATGGCGAGACGGTGGGCCTCGAGCCCGACCCCGCGCTTGCGCAGCTGGCCCGCGCGACCTTCGCGGGGCAGCCGGGCCTGTCCCTGCACGTGGGCAGCCTCGCCGCGAACCGCCTGCCGGCGAATCACTTCGACTTTGCCTACGCGCGCTTCGTGTGCCAGCACCTGGCAGACCCGCTGGAGGATCTCCGTGCACTGCTCGGCCTGCTGAAACCGGGCGCGAAGGTGGTGCTGGCCGATGCGGATGACGGCCTGACGGCGTTCCACCCCCAGCCCCCGGAGCTCGCTCGGATCATGCGCATCCTCGAAGCCCGGCAGGCGCACGCCGGGGGCGATCGCCGGATCGGGCGAAAGCTGCCCCACCTGCTTCGCGAGGCCGGATTCACGGGCGTGGGCTTCCGTGTCATGCCCTTCACCAGTGACGACCTCGGCAGGGACGCGCTGCTGGAGCTGGCGGTGTCCTCGAGGCTGCTGCGGATCGCCGACGACGAGGAGCCCGGCATCGAGGCCCTCGCGCGGCGCATGCACGCGTTCTTCCGGCACACGCACTGGTACGGCATGGCCTGTGTCGTGGCCGCCTTCGGCGCGAGGCCCGCCGCAGCGGCGGGCGGCAGGCCTGCAGCGCGAGACGTCCGTGGGGCGGAGCCGCAGGTACCGGATGGAGCACGGCTCGCCACCACGCGCGACGCGCTCGAGGGGGTATACCGCCTGCGCTACGACGTGTACATCCGGGAGCTGGGCAAGGGGTTCCTGCCGGTGGTCGATCACGATCGGGGCTGGGTCAGGGACCCCGAGGACGAGCAGGACAACGTCTACGTTTTCTACACCGGTCCACAGGACGCCATGACCGGAACGCTGCGCGTCCAGGTATGGGAACCGGGCTGCGTGCCGCAGGACGTCTTCGAACGGTTCTCGCTGCACCTGTTCCCGGGCATCGAACGCTACCGCGTGAGCGAGGTGGCGCGGCTGGTCATCCGCAGCGAGCACCGCGGCGGGTCGGTCCTGTCGTCGCTTGCCTGCGCGGCATTCGAGCACGTCGCATCACGCCACGACGTCTTCGTGTGCTTCCTGTACTGCTCGCCGGGACTGCTTCACCCCTTCGCACGGTTCGGCTTCAGGCCCTATCCCGCCCTCGTGATCCCCAACGAGGACGGCATCCGCGTGCCGATGTTCATGGTGGCCTCGGACCTGGCGCACCTGCAGGAGCTGGGGTCGCCGCTGGCGCTGCTACTCGGCCGGCACTTGGCAGCGGGGCGGGCGCTGCCCGACCTGTCACCCTTTCTGCACGCTATCCGAGAGCTGCCGGCCCACTACGAGACCGATCCGCAGCGGGTCTTCGAGGAGGTTCGCGAGCGGCTGCAGCCCGGCGCCGCCACCGGCTCGCCGCTCCTCGAAGGGCTCACCGCCGGAGAGGTCGAGGCCCTCTGCCGCTGCGGATTCGTCATGGAGATCCCGTGCGACAAGGTCATCCTGCGCGAGGGCCTGGTGGAGCGCGAGCTGTATCTCGTGCTCACCGGCCGCCACGAGATGCGAATGGCGGATCGCAAGCTCGCCGAGCGGGGGCCGGGAGACGTCCTCGGGGAGGTGTCTTTCTTCCGGGAGCCGGGGGCACGGGTCGCCACGGTGCGCTCTCTGACGCCGGGACGAGTCATGGTTCTGGAGCGTCATTTCCTGCAACGGCTCGCCCCGACGCACCCACAGCTGGCCAGCCGCGTGCTGTTCAATCTGGGTCGCATCGTCTCCGGGCACCTGGCCATGGCACTCGAAGGGCGCACCACGGGGCGGTAGCGTGCCCCTGGTGCGCCCGGGGTCTGGAGGCCGGCACGCGGGATCCGTGGATAAGGCCGGCCCGTACCGGGCCGGCTGTCTCTGGGAGTGCCGCTGACCGATCACGAATGCGGCACGCGGCTCCTCGCGAGGCCCGCGCCCGCGCCGGCAGGCCCCTCAGCCGCGGCGCTCCAGCGTCATTCCCACCAGCTCCAGCGCGACCGCGATGCCGAGCACGACCCAGCCGCCGGGAGACTCCGGGGCCAGCACCATGGCGACCACGCCCACGCCGATGAGCACCGCCCCCATGCGCCTGCGGGTTGCGCGGCGCAGCAGGCTTCTCATGTCGGAGGGTCCCCTGCCCGGCTACTTCACGGTCAGGCAGGCGCAATCGGCGCCCTGGGTGACGTGGTGGGAGACGCTGCCAAGAACCAGTTCCGCGAGCCGTCCCAGACCGCGGCGGCCCATGACGATGAGATCCGCGCCGCTCTCCTGCGCCAGGCGCACGATTTCCCGGCGCGGATTACCCACGCACAGCCGCTCCTCCACCTGCTTCACCCCGAGTTCCCGGCAGCGCAAGATGGCGCGATCAGCGATGTCGCGCCCGACACCCACGAGCACATCGGTCTCGGTGATGCGCATGTGCTCGATGTGCGCGAGCTCCTCCAGCCCTTCCGGCACGCGGCTGGTGCCAATCTCCTCCATCACGTGCGCCACGATCACTCGGGCACCGTAGTGGCGGGCCAGCTCAGCGCCCACCTCCACCGCCTTGTGGGCGTGCTCGGATCCGTCGACGGGAATGAGAATGGTGCTGAACATATATATACCCTCGATGGGCGTGGCCGGCAGCATGCACCGCGTTTCGCCACGTTAGTCGCGACGGGACCGTGTCCCCATTGACGGGGATCAATTCCCGGACTGTCATTGGCCCGGAGCGGGCGCGGAGCGCCGGTTCGAGGCTCTCCTTTCGCCCCGAGTCCTCACAGCGGCACGAATTCGAAGCGCCTCGCTGGCAACGTGTCGTAGAGCGCGAGCCGTCGAACATGCACCAGGGGCGCCGGTCCGTGGACGAGCGGGCGGTGCCTCTGAATCAGATTCGGGATGATCTTGACCTGCATCCCGTTCCTTCGCTGCGCGTGAATGCGCCATTCCGTGCCCGGAGCCGTGTGGCTGCGCCTGGCAGGTTGCGGTGTCTGCCTTTACTTGCCGGCCAGGACAGATCGGGGCTTAATTCGCCCTGTCTCGCCGACCGACGCGGCCGATGCGGACGCCGCTCACGGCCATGTCCGCCGCGACGCGGGCCGGGCCGGTCCCGTCGATGACGCTGGCGAATGACCCGCCACCCCTGCCTCGGACGCGACGCCATGGACTTCTCCCTCAGCGACGAACAGAAGGCCCTCCAGGACACCGCCCGGCGCTTCGCCCGCGAGGAGCTGGGCGATCTGGCGCGCGACGTGGAGGCGAGCGGCGAGCCGGTCCCGGACAGCGTGCGCGCGCGCCTTGCCGAGATGGGCTTTCTCGGCATCAACGTCTCGGCAGAGCTGGGCGGCCTCGGTCTCGGCAACCTGGAGGCGCTGCTGGTGCTGGAGGAGTTCGCCAAGGTGTCCTCGGCGGTCGCCTTCCCGGTGTTCGAGTCCAGCGTCGGACCGGTGCGGGCGGTGGAGCTGTTCGCCTGCGACGCGCTGAAGCAGCGGGTGGTGCCGGCGGTGTGCCGGGGCGAGAAGGTGGTGGCGGTGTCCATGTCCGAGCCCGGTGCCGGCACCGCCCTCACGGATCTGAAGACCCGCGCCACGTTTCAGGGCGACACGGTGGTGGTGAACGGCACCAAGCGCTGGTGCTCCGGCGCCGGGCACTCCCACGGCTACGTGGTCTACTGCCGCATGTCCGACGACCCGGGCGCGCGGGGCATCGGCGCGGTGTACGTGGAGAAGGACACGCCGGGGCTGAGCTTCGGCAAGCCGGAGTCGCTGATGGGCTTTCGCGGCATCCCGTCCGCGGACATCCACCTGGACCACGTGGAGGTGCCGGCGGAGAACGTGGTGGTTCCGGCGGGCGGATTCCGCCAGCTCATGGAGGCTTTCGATCTCGAGCGCTGCGGCAACGCCACCATGTCCCTGGGCCAGGCCTCCGGCGCGCTGGAGGACGTGCTCGCCTACGTGCAGGAGCGCGAGCAGTTCGGCAAGGCGCTCGTCGAGTTCCAGGCGGTGCAGATCAAGCTGGCGGAGATGGCCATGCGGGTGGAGGCGGCACGCCTGCTCATCTGGCGCGCCGCGGTGAACGCGGAGCAGGGGCTGCCCTCCATCTTCGACTCCTCGGTGGCCAAGTGCTTCAGCAACGAGATGGTGCGCGAGGTCACCGGCGCCGCGGTGCAGCTGATGGGCGGCTACGGCTACTCCAAGGAGTACCCCATGGAGCGGCGCCTGCGCGACGCCTGGGGCTGGGGCATCGCCGGCGGCACCATCGACATCCAGAAGATCAACATCGCGTCGGCCCTGGTGGGGCGGCGCTTCGATCAGCGGCGGTGAGCGCTCGCCGCGCCGCGCCGCTCAACGGGGTCCGGGCCTTCGAGGCGGTGGCCCGGCACCGCAGCTTTGCCCGCGCGGCCCGGGAGCTGTCGGTCACCCGGGGCGCGGCCAGCCGCATCGGTGTTCGTGTATGGACTCCTCCTCGTTTGCAAGCCCCTCGGTTGGGGCGCTCAGGCACGACTGCCAACGTGTATCCGGTCTCTGCGAGGATGCCGCGGCTGGTGGGCATCGGACCCTGATGGGCTATCCGCACGTCGGCTCCCGATCGGATAAGCGGACTCTGAGGTCCATCGAACACTGCGGGTTCTGCCGACGTCGGTCTGACCTGTTCGCCATCAATCGAGGTGCTCTGCAATCGCTGTGGAGGTCTCCTCGCTGTGAGCTGCTTACTGTTGATAATCAGGGACTTGTTGGATGGGCGCTGGCCGCTCGCGCCGGCTCGTAGCCGGCCTCCCCGGCGGCGATCGCCCAGGCCATGCGCGCGGTCTTGTTGGCCAGGGCCACCGCGGCCACATTCGCGTGCTTGCGGCTCGCGAGCCCGTTCAGCCACCGGCTCAACCCGTCGTCGCGTCCCTTCGCGCGATGCAAGACCGAGCGCGCTCCGTGCACCAGCAGCGTCCTCAGGTACGGGTCGCCGCGTTTGCTGATGCCGAGCAGGCGGTCTCGCCCACCGGTGCTGTGCTGACGGGGGGTCAAGCCGAGAGAGGCGGCGAACTCCCGCCCCTTTCGAAAGCCCGCCCCATCACCCAGGGCGCCTGCCAACGCGCTCGCCGTGAGCGGGCCGACTCCGCGCACCGCGAGCAGCCGGCGCGCGACTGGGTCCGCTTCCACCGAGCGCGTGATCAGGGTGTCCAGCGCGCCAACCCGCTCGTCGAGATAGCGAAGGTCCCGGTGGAGCTCGGCAAGCAGGCCGCGGAACACCTCACTCAAGCCGTTCTCTGCGTCCTCGAGCCAGCACGGCACAGCGCGCCGCAGCTGATGCAGTCCTCGCGGCGCTACGATTCCGTATTCACCGACCAGACCGCGGATCTGGTTCGCCTTCGCGGTGCGCTGACCGACCAGTTCTGCTCGGATGCGGTGCATCGCCTGGACGTCCTGTTGGGCGACGCTCTTGAGCGAGACGAAGCGCATCCCCGGGCGACTCATGGCCTCACAGATCGCCTCGGCATCCACCAGGTCGTTCTTGTTGCTCTTCACGTAGGGCTTGATGAACTGCGCCGCGATCAGTTTCACGCGATACCCCCGCCGCTCGAGTTCCCGCCCCCAGTGATGCGCCGACCCGCACGCTTCCATGCCGACCTCGGCATTCACTGGGAGTTGCTCGCACAACACGTCAAGCCATTCTTTTCGCTTGAGTTTTCCTCGCCACCGAACCTGCCCGCCACGATCGGCGGCGTGAACGTGGAATACAGACTTCGCAATGTCGACTCCCGCTCGGCTAATCTTCATCTCGGACTTCTCCTCATCCCCTGAATGGTCGGTTTGCACTTCCCATTCTGGCGCCACGACGCCGAAAAGATGGGTGAGGAGGAGTCCATCCCATTGGATAAGGCCGGTCCGGTGCGGGCCGTGGGGACCGTCGGCCGCTTCGGACGCGGCCGTCGAGCGT
>JBFHNV010000144.1:0-15335 GCA_041593595.1 Gammaproteobacteria bacterium | reverse complement strand
TGGGCGCAGCCGGCCGGGTACTTGGGCTCGCCGTGCATGGCCAAGCCGTGCACGGGCTCGCCGCCGGCGGCCGCGGTGGCGAGCGCCGACAGGGCGAAGCCGGCGAGGAGGCGGCGAGCATGGCGGCGCCCGGCGGCGCAGGTCGTCGAGCGGTGTGGATGCATCGGGGTCCGGGTCCTGGGCGGGTTGTCGTCGTGCGCGGGATCACCGCGAAAGACCGGTGACGGGCCGCCCGGTTCGCCGCCGGCACGTGACCATGCCGTCATGGCGGCGCCCCGGGGCGGACCGGTGCGCGCTGCCAGAAGCTACCCCAACGCGACCCCGGGCCGCCAGGGTGCGGGCCTGCTAGGCTCGCCACAGCGACCCGAGTGAGCCGTAAACCCCATGGCACGCGACGACCTGGTCTCCTTCCTGCGTTCCACCGACCTGCTCTCGGAGGTGCCGCTGGCCGCGATCGGGGTCATCGCCGCGCAGCTGCGCCCCCTGTACATGCCCGCGGGGGCGATCCTGTTCGAGGAAGGCGGCACCGGCGACGCCGCCTACCTGATCCTGGAGGGCGAGCTGGCCCTGGAGTCGGAGGGCGTGGAGCTGCTGCGCCGCGGCCCCGGCGCCTTCGTGGGCGAGTTCTCCCTCATCGACGAGCAGCCCCGCAGCGCCTCCGGCGTGGCCCGCACCTCGGTGCGGCTGCTGCGCTGGGACCGGGAGACCTTTCTCGCCAGCCTGGCGGCGGATCCGGCCATGGCGCGTGGGATCCTGAGGGTCCTGACCCGAAAGCTGCGCGGCGACGTGGACAAGGGCGTGGTGCTGCTACGCGAGCGCGAACGCTGGCGCCACGACCTGGACCGGGCGCGGGAGATCCAGTCGGGCATGCTGCCGCCGGAGGACGCCTCCCTCGGCGACCTGGAGGCTGCCGGACACTGCGCCCCCGCCGGCGCCGTGGGCGGCGACTTCTACGACCTGATGGCCTTGCCGGACGGGCGGGCCGCAGCGCTGATCGTGGACGTCACGGGCCACGGCTTCTACTCGGGCCTGTTCGTGGCCATGGCCAAGAGCTGCCTCCACACCCAGGCACGCTTCGATCCCGCGCCCGCCGCGGTGATGGCGGCCATGCGCCGCACCCTGGCCCTGTCGCTGGAGCGGCGAATGCTGATGACCTGCGCCTACGTGGTGTTCGACGGCGTCGCGGGGCGGCTGCGCTACGCCAACGCGGGCCACCCGCATCCGCTGCACTGGTGCGCCCGGGAGCGGCGGGTCTCGGTGCTGGACGTGCTCGACCCGATCCTCGGTGCCCAGGAGCCGGGCGAGTGCGAGTACCGTGCCGTGGAGGTGGACTGGCGCCCGGGGGACCTGCTGGTGCTCTACACGGACGGGCTGACCGAGGCGCGCGCCCCTGGCGGTGCCGAGTTCGGCCGCGCGCGGCTCGAGCGGGCGCTGGCCGACGCTGCCGGCGGGGACGCGGCGCAGGTGCGGGACGCGCTGCTGGCGGCGGTGCACGGGCACATGGCCCAGGTCGCCGCACGCGACGACCTCACGCTGCTGGTGCTGCGGGCGCCGCCCGGGCGCGCGGCCGCGCCGTGAGCGTGCAGGCCATGGTGGTCACGGATCTGGACGGGACCCTGCTGGACTCCCGGGGCCGCCTCAGCGCCGGCAACCGCGCGGCGCTGGAGGCGCTCGGCCGGCTGGGCGTCGTGCGGGTGGTGGCCACCGGGCGCAACCTGCACTCGGCGCTATCGGCGATGGCCGCCGACCTCCCGGTGGACTACCTGGTGTTCGGATCCGGCGCGGGTACCGTGGATTGGCCGACCCGGCGGCTGCTGGACTCGCGTCACCTGGACGACGCCGATGCCCTGGCGGCGGCCCGGTGCCTGCGGAGCCTCGGTCTCGATTTCATGCTGCACGCGGGCGTACCGGACAACCATCGCTTCTGGTACCACCGGGCCGGGCCCGGCAACGCGGACTTCGAGCGCCGACTGCGGCGCTACCGGGACCATTGCGCGCCGTGGCCCGACGGCGACCCCGACGGGCCCTTCAGCCAGCTGCTGGCGGTGCAGGTGCCCGGGGACGCGGCACGCCACGATGAGCTGGCACAGGCGCTCTCGCCCCTCAACGTGATCCGCACCACCTCGCCCCTGGACCATGCGTCGTTCTGGTTCGAGGTGTTCCCCCGGGACGTGTCCAAGGCCGCCGGGGCCGCCTGGCTGGCGCAGCGCCACGGCGTGGACGCGGACGCGGTGCTGGCGGTGGGCAACGACTTCAACGACGAGGCGCTGCTGGAGTGGGCCTGCCACGCGCGCGTGGTGGCGAACGCGCCGCCGCGCCTTCGCGAGCGCTTCCAGGCGGTGGCCAGCAACGATGACGACGGCTTCGCCGCCGCCGTGCGCGCCTGGTTGCCGGGTATGGCCGAGGTGTTGCCGTGAGGCCGGGCTACGGCTGCAGCCAGCCGCCCGCGGCCTGCAGCGGGCGGGGCTCCCCCTGCCGGCTCACCCATGCGGCCAGCGCGCGCCGCGGTGCCGGTGTGTCCGCAGCGGGCAGTCGCGCGGTGGCGGTGAAGCGCGGGCTGGCGCCGGACATGGGAAAGCGCCCGTAGCCCAGCACCACGAAGTCGTGCTCCAGGGTGCGGCCGGCGTTCTCGCCCGCCTCGACCCGGGTGCGCAGATCGAAGCCCAGCACCGCGAGATGCAGCTCCAGGGGCTGCGGCGACACCTGCGCAGCGGTGAAGGCCGCCACGAGGCTCCCGTCGGCAGCCACGTCCAGGGTGATGATCCCCGCAGGCGGGGGGCTCGCCAGGTCCAGGGACGGGTAGCGGAACCAGCCTCGCCACTCCTCCCCGTGCACCACGAAGCTGGGGGTGTACACGCTGCCGAGACCGCCCCGGCGGGCATGCTCGCGCTGGCGCTGGGAGTACGCGGGACTCGCGAAGCGGTCCGGCCAGCCGATGTAGTCCCAGTAGTCCACGTGGAAGGCCACCGGCACTAGCCGCTCCCACAGCCGCGGGTCCTCCTCCAGCGCGTTCACCCATTTCTCAGCCGGCGGGCAGCTGGAGCAGCCCTCCGAGGTGAACAGCTCGAGCAGCGTCACCCGGTGCCCGGGGCTCTCGATGCGCTGGACCTGGGCGGTCGCCGGCACGGCGCCCGCGAGCGCCAGGCAGAGCAGGAGTCGCGCGGTGGTCATGGGGACATGCCGGTGGTGGGCCTGCGGGTGTGACCACCACCGGATGCGGTCGTTCCGCGTCCCCGGACGCGGAGGCGCCGCCGCTGCCTGCTATGCTTGCGCCGCCGCCGTCTCCGGGACCGGCCCACCGGCCCGCACTCCAGGCCCCAGCGTGCTCCTCGCCAGCTACAACATCCAGTACGGCCGCGGCCGCGACGGGCGCTTCGACCTTGAACGCATCGCGCGCGCGCTCGCCGGCGCCGACCTGGTCGCGTTGCAGGAGGTGGAGCGCTTCTGGCGTCGCTCCGGGTGCCAGGACCAGGCCGCGGCCCTGGCGCGACTGCTGGGCATGGAGCACTGGGTCTACGGGCCCGGGGTGGACCTGCACCTGGCGGATCCGCCTTCGGACGCGCCCGCCGGCTCGCGCCGCCAGTTCGGCAACATGCTGCTCGCGCGCACGCCGCTGCGTTTCAGCCGCAACCACCTGCTGCCGAAGTACGCCAGCATCGGCCCCATGAGCCTGCAGCGCAGCGCCCTGGAGGCGGTGATCGACACGGCGGCCGGCGGGCTGCGCGTGTATTCCGTGCACCTGACGCACCTGAGCCCGGAGACGCGCCTGCCCCAGGTCCGCCGGCTGCTCGCGATCCATCGCGAGGCCTGCGCCGAGGGCGCGCCCATCGCCTGCGGGGACATCGCGGCGGACTGGGTGGACACCGGGCTCCCGCCCGCGATGCCCCGGGAGGCGCTGATCCTCGGCGATTTCAACATGGAGGCGGACTCCGCCGAGTACCGCCTCATGGCGGGGCCCGAGTCGCCTTACGGCGGGCGCGTCAGCAACCCGGAGGGCTTCGTGGACGCCTGGGTGGCGGCAGGGCATGCCGAGGGGGAGGGCGTGACCGCCGACGTGCGCGGCCGGCCGGCGCGCCTCGACTACTGCTTCGTGAGCACCGCGCTCGCGTCGCGGGTGCGCGGCGCGCGAATCGATACCGACGCGACGGGCTCCGATCACCAGCCCCTGTGGGTGGAGATGGACCTGTGAACCGGATGCGGCGGTGAGCTGGGCCGCACTCGCCGTGGCGATCGCGGTGGTGGTCTACGGGATCGTCCTCTACAACCTGCTGGTGCGCGACCGCGTCAGGGTGGAGACCGCGTGGAGCGACATCGACGTGCAGCTCAAGCGCCGCCATGACCTGCTGCCCAAGCTGGTGGCGGCGGTGCGCCGCTACGCCGACTACGAGAAGGCGACCCTCGAATCGGTGACCGAGCTGCGCGCGCGCGCCGAGCGCGCCCGCGAGGTGGGGGAAATCGGCGCGCTGGAGGGCGAGCTGGGTGCGGGCATGCGGCGATTGCTCGCCCTGGTCGAGAGCTACCCCGAGCTGAAGGCGGATGCCGGCTTC
The DNA here is from genome assembly GCA_041593595.1 of Gammaproteobacteria bacterium. GTDB lineage: Bacteria > Pseudomonadota > Gammaproteobacteria > HK1 > HK1 > JBFHNV01. The sequence continues at coordinate 10,788 of JBFHNV010000144.1, read as the reverse complement.
CTGGATCTCCAGCGCAACGTCACCGAGGTGGAGCGGCACATCCAGCACGCGCGGCGCTACTACAACGGCGCCGTCCGCGCCCTCAACACACGGGTGGACTCGTTCCCCGATCTCCTGGTGGCCCGTGCGTTCGGGTTCGCGCACGCGGAGTACTTCGAGCTCGAGGATCCCGCCCACGCGGCCGTCCCGGAGGTCTTCTGAATGCGCCTCGCGTGGCTGCTGCTCGGCAGCGTGCTCGCCGGCATGGCGACGGCCGACGAGCGCATCGCGCATTTCCAGAGCGACGTCCAGGTTCTCAGCGACGGATCCATGGAGGTCATCGAGACCATCACCGTGCGTGCCGAGGGCAACCGCATCAAGCGCGGGATCTACCGCGACTTCCCCACCCGGTACCGCGACCGCTTCGACAACCGCGTGCAGGTGCGCTTCGAGGTCGTGGCAGTGCGCCGCAACGGCCACCCGGAGCCGTGGTTCACGAAGTCCCTGTCCAACGGCGTGCGGATCTACGTGGGCAGCGAGAACGTGCGCATCCCGCGCGGCGAGCACACCTACGAGCTCACCTACCGCACCCATCGCCAGCTCGGCTTCTTCGAGAGCCACGACGAGCTGTACTGGAACGTCACCGGCAACGACTGGGTGTTCCCCATCGACCGGGCAACGGCCTACGTCTACCCGCCGCGCACCGTGCCCGCGGACGCCATCCGATCGGAGGCGTACACGGGTCCGGCGGGCGCCAGGGGACGGGCCTGGGAGGCCGGCATCGACGAGGAGGGTGTCGCCTGGTTCCGCACCACGGCAGTGCTTCCCCCGGGGCACGGGCTCACCGTCGTCGCCGCCTGGCCCAAGGGCCACGTGCGCGAGCCCACCACCGGCGAGCGCGTGGACTGGTTCCTCGAGGACAACGGCCAGGTGCTGGCCGGGCTGGTGGGGACGTTGCTGCTCGCGGGCTACTACCTGCTGATGTGGACCTGGGTAGGCCGCGACCCGGCGCCGGGCGTGGTGTTCCCACGCTACGAGCCGCCGGCGGGCTACTCGCCCGCCTCCATGCGCTTCGTGCGGCGCATGGGCTACGACGAGAAGACGTTCACCGCGGCACTGGTCAACCTGGCCGCCAACGGCCACGTGAGCATCCGGGAGGCAGGCGGCGTGTTCACGGTGGAGCGGGGCAGCTCGAACGCCCACCTGGCGCCGGGCGAGCGGGCGCTGCGTGACGCGCTGCTCGGCTCGCGGCGCACCATCGAGCTCGAGCGGTCGAATCACGCGACCCTGCGCAAGGCGCTGAAAGCGCACCGCACGCGCCTCGAGGCCGACTTCGAGCGTATCTATTTCCTGAGCAACATGGGTCTCACCCTGCTCGGGATCGGGCTCTCGCTGGCGGTGATCCTGGTGGCCTTCCTGTGGGCGCCGCCGGAGGGCGACGATCTGTTCGGTGCCCTGTTCATGATCGTATGGCTGGGCGGGTGGACCTTCGGCACCTTCGCGCTCGTCGCCAAGACCGTGCACGCGTGGCGCGGGGCGGGCACCGCCGGAGGCACGGGAGCGGCGCTGGTGCTCACGCTGTTCAGTGTCCCGTTCGTCGGGGCCTGGTTCGTGGGGGCCGGCATGCTGATGCACATCGCGGGGGCCGGCATGGTGGCGCTGTTGGCGCTGCTCATCGGCATCAACGTGCTCTTCTACCACCTGATGAAGGCGCCGACCGTGCGTGGCCGGCGAATGCTGGACGAGGTGGAGGGCTTTCGCGAGTACCTGGCCGTGGCGGAGGCGGACGAGCTCGCGTGGAAGAATCCGCCGGAGAAGACGCCGGAGCTGTTCGAGCGCTACCTGCCCCACGCCATCGCGCTGGACGTGGAGAACGTTTGGGGCGAGAAGTTCGAGCGGGTGATCGCGGCGGCGCGGCGCGAGCGCGGCTACCGGGGACCGGCCTGGTACGGCGGCGGCCGTGGTTTCTCGCCCTCGTCGCTGGCGTCCACCGTGGGCCGCTCGCTGGCCGGCACCATCGCCTCGTCTTCGCGGGCACCGGGGTCGTCCTCCGGCGGCGGTGGCGGCGGATCCTCCGGCGGCGGCGGGGGCGGGGGAGGCGGCGGTGGCTGGTAGCCGGGGCCGGTGGCTCGGGGGGCGGCGGCCCCGGTTTGGAGGCCTGCGACCACCCGTGTAACGATCCCACGTTTACCCAGATCCGCGACCCGCGCCCAGGGGGCATCCGAGATGAAGAAGTTGCTGAAGATCGTCGGCGGACTGCTGGTGGCCCTCGTGCTGCTGGTGGTGGTCGCCGTGGTGGCCGTGCCGCTGCTGGTGGATCCCCAGGACGTGAAGGACCAGCTCGCCTCGCGGGTGAAGGAACGCACCGGGCGGGAGCTGCAGGTCCCTGGCGAGGTGAAGCTCTCGGTGTTCCCGTGGCTGGGTGCGACCCTCGGCCAGGTCACCCTGGGCAACGCTCCCGGCTTCCGCGAGCCGGTGTTCGCGAGCACCGAGAAGGTGGACGTGCGCGTGAAGCTGATGCCGCTCCTGGACCGCCGCGTGGAGATGGACACCGTGACGGTGCACGGGCTCACCCTGAACCTGGAGCGCAACGAGCAGGGCGCGTCCAACTGGGAGGACCTGGCGGCAGGCGGCGCCGGCGCCGGCGCCAAGGGCGCCGGCACGGCACCCGACGCGGGCGGCGGCGGGCCAGGGCTGGCGGGCTTCGCCATCGGCGGGGTGGACCTGCGCGATGCCACGGTGAGCTATACCGACGCCGCCGCGGGCCAGGCCTTCACGGTACGCAACCTGGCGCTGAAGACCGGCAGCGTGAGCCCGGGCGAGCCGGTGGACGTGGAGCTGGGCTTCGACCTGGCGAGTACCGAGCCGCCGCTGGAAGGGCGCGTCAGCGCGTCCACCCGGGTGGCCGCCGACCCGCAGGCGCAGACCGCGACACTCACGGGGCTCGCGGTGAGCGCCGACGTGAAGGGGCCCGGGCTGCCGGGGGGCGAGGTGAGCGCGAAGCTCGGCGCCGACGTGAGCGTGGACGGCGCCCGGGGCACGCTCGCGGTGCGCGACCTCACCCTGGCGTTGCTGGATCTCGCCGTCAGCGGCAGCCTGGACGTGACGGGGCTCGACAAGAAATCCCCGGCGGTCTCCGGCGCGCTGAAGCTGGCGGAGTTCAGCCCGCGCAAGCTGATGGAGGGGCTGGGGCTGCCCGCGGTGGAGACGGCGGACGGTGGCGTCCTCTCGAAGGCGTCGCTGGATGCGCAGCTCGCCGGCGGCGCCGACGTGCTCGCGCTGAAGCCGCTGACCATCAAGCTCGATGACACCACCCTGAGCGGCGAGGCGAAGGTGTCGGGCTTCGCGAAGCCGGCATTGCGCTTCGCGCTCGCGCTGGACGCCATCGACCTGGATCGCTACCTGCCGCCGGGCAGCGACGCTCCGCCGGCGACTCCCGGCGCTGCCGCGGGCAAGGCGGGCGAGCTGCCCCTGGAGACCCTGCGGGGCCTGGACGTGGCCGGCACGTTCACCGCGGGCAAGGTCAAGGTGGCGAAGCTCACGGTGAGCGAGGTGAACGCGACGCTCGCGGCGAAGGACGGCATGCTGAAGCTGAGCCCGGTGACGGCGAAGCTCTACGACGGCACCTATGCCGGCAACATCGCGCTGGACGCACGCAAGGACACCCCGGTGGTGACGCTGGACGAGAAGCTCGCGGGCGTGCAGGCAGGGCCGTTGCTCAAGGACTTCCAGGGCAAGGACCCCATGAGCGGCACCGCCAACGTGACCGCGAAGCTGCGCGCCGTGGGTACCGCACCCGACGCGGTCAAGAGGTCCCTCAACGGAACGGTGGATTTCCAGTTCCTGGACGGCGCCGTCAACGGCGTGAACATCGCGCAGATGATCCGCGACGCCCGCGCGCGCCTGCGGGGCGAGCCGGTGGCGAGCGACGACGCGCCGAAGCGCACCGACTTCGCCGAGATCACGGGCACCGCCACCATCACCGACGGGCTCGTCTCGAACCAGGATCTGAGCGGCAAGTCGCCGCTGCTGCGGCTGACCGGGCAGGGCACCGCCAGCCTGCCCCAGGAGACCATCGACTACCGCACCACCGCGACGCTGGTGGCCACGTCCAAGGGCCAGGGCGGCAGGGAGCTCGGGGACCTGGCCGGCGTCCCCATCCCGGTGCGGGTGACCGGCACCTTCGCCGACCCGAAGTTCGGCCTCGACACCGAGGCGCTGGCAAAGGCCATCGCCGGGTCCAAGGCAAAGGAGGTGGTGGAGGCGCAAAAGGCCAAGGTCACGGAGAAGGTGGAGGAGAAGCTGCAGGAGTCGCTGGGCGATTCCGTGGGCAAGGCCCTGGGCGGTTCCAAGGAGGGGATCGGTGGCAAACTGAAGGGCATCCTGGGCAACTGAATGGGTCGCCGTCCCATGGGCCCACTGCGGATGGAGGCGCGCGCGCGACCGTGAGCCACGCCGTGGACGCGGGCGCGCTGGCGCGCTCGAACCGCGCCTTCGCCATCGGCGTGTCCCTCAACGTAGGTTTCGCCGCCATCGAGGCGGTTGCCGGCTTCGTGTGGGACTCGGTGGCGCTCATCGCCGACGCCGGGCACAACTTCAGCGACGTGCTCGGGCTGGTGGCCGCCTGGGGCGCGAGCCTGCTCGCGCAGCGCAAGCCCACGGAGCGGCGCACCTACGGCTTCAGCCGCGCCACCAGCGTGGCGCCCCTCGTCTCGGGCATGCTCCTGCTGCTCGCCATGGGCGGCGTCGCCTGGGAGGCGTTGCACCGCTTCACCGATCCCCGTCCCGCCAGCGGCATGGTGATCATCGTCGTCGCCGGCATCGGTGTGGTGGTGAACGTGGCGACCGCCCTGCTGTTCGTGCACGGCAAGGATTCCGACCTGAACCTCAAGGCCGCGTACCTGCACATGCTCGCGGACGCGGCGGTGTCGCTGGGCGTGGTGGCGGCGGGCGTGGCGATCCTGATCACGGGCCACGGGTGGCTCGACCCGGCCGCGAGCCTGCTCGTGGTGGTGGTGATCCTGTTCGCCACCTGGGAACTGCTGCGCGAGTCCTTCGACGCGGTGGTCGACGCGGTGCCCCAGGCCATCGACCCGCGCGAGGTGCACGCGTACTTCGAGGAGTTGCCCGGAGTGTTCGACGTGCACGACCTGCACATCTGGGCGCTGAGCTCCACGGAGACCGCGCTGACGGTGCACCTGGTGATACCGGATCGGCGCCCGGACGATCGACTGCTCTACCGCATCAACGTGGATCTCCGGGATCGTTACGGCATCGGTCACGCGACGGTGCAGCTGGAGCGCGGCAACGTGCCTGGATTGTGCGGCCAGGCGGAGGGTCACCGGGTGGAGGCGCCGTGACGGGGCGCGCGGGAGAGGGCGTGCGCAGTACCCGCTGGTGGTGGGTGCGCCACGCGCCGGTGACGGATCTGCATGGCTTCATCTACGGTGACAGCGATCCGGAGGCCGACGTGACCGAGCTGGCGGTGTTCCAGTCGGTGGCGCGGCGGCTGCCCCAGGGGGCGGTGTGGATCGTGACCAACCTCAGGCGCACGCGGCAGACCGCCGAGGCCATCGCGCGCGCGGGCGGCGACCTGGCCGATCTCCTGGTGGAGCCGGATTTCCGCGAGCAGGGCTTCGGCGAGTGGCACGGCCGCTCCCACGCGGAGCACGACGCGGCGCGATGCGACCCCTTCGTGGGGATCTGGAACTGCGCTCCGCACGAGACGCCGCCGGGCGGCGAGAGCTTCGTCGACGTGATGGCACGGGTGGCGGCGGCGGTGGATCGGGTCACGGGCCGTTTCCAGGGTCGTGACCTGGTGTGCGTGGCCCATGGCGGCAGCATTCGTGCGGCGCTGGCCCACGCCCTCGATCTCGGTCCGGAGATGGCGCTCGCCTTCGGCATCGACAACGTGTCCCTCACCCGCATCGATCGCATCCACGCCGCCACCGGGGCGCGCCCTCGGGGGCGGGTGCGCTGCGTGAACGCCTGATTCCGCCGGGTGCTTGACACAGCGCGTGCCGGCGCGACACTGGCGCGAGGCACGGCACCAGGCGGTGTGATGTTCGGTCTGTTCCGACGCGACCCGGCGCGCGATGCGCGTCAGCTCAACAAGGACGCGGTGGCCGTGGTGGAGCTGGCCCGCGGCACCTACCGGGCCGAGGTGCTGCGCGAGATCGCGCGCATCACCCGCGACGGCATCGCCCAGCTCGAGGATCTCTGCGGCGGCGACGCGGTGTGCCGGGCGCGGGAGATCGACCGCTACAAGATGCTGCACCGGGAGAGCCGCAAGCAGCTGAACCAGGTGGGGCTCACCGCCTACACCTTGGTCATCATCCACGCTCGCAGCCTCGCCACCGGCGATGCCGGTGCGCCGGCGCGTGCGGCCATCGCGGACTTTCTCTCCGACTGGCCCCCGGACCGGGAACCGGACGGCACGCTGCCCGGCTGACCGGTTCAGCGGTAGCGCGACTCCAGGCACGCGAACACCGCGCGCACGGCCATGGCCTCGCCGCCTTCGGGGCGCCCGGGGCGGGCCCGCGTGTTCCACGCCATGATGTCGAAGTGGGCCCAGCGGCAGCCCGCGGGCACGAAGCGCTCGAGGAACAGCGCGGCGGTGATGGCGCCCGCGTAGCCGGTGCCGGCGGAGTTGGCAAGGTCCGCCACCTTGCTCTCGATGAGCTTCGCGTAGGGCTGGTGCAGCGGCATGCGCCACACCGGATCGTGCAGCGCCGCTCCAGCCGCCTGGATGTCCGCCGCGAGCGTGTCGTCGTTGCAGAACATGGCCGCGATCTCGGTGCCCACGGCCACGCGGGCCGCGCCGGTCAGGGTCGCGAAGTCCACCATCAGTTCCGGTGCGCCCTCGCCCGCGAGCGCCAGCGCATCGGACAGGATCACCCGTCCCTCCGCGTCGGTGTTGTCGATCTCCACGGTCAGTCCCTGACGGGTTGGTACCACGTCCCCGGGGCGCATGGCATTGCCGGAGATGGCGTTCTCCACCGCCGGCAGCAGGACGTCCAGGCGGACGTCGAGCCCCGTGGCCATCACGAGCTGCGCCAGCGCCAGTGCGTGGGCCGCGCCGCCCATGTCCTTCTTCATGAGCCGCATGCCGCTGGCGGGCTTGATGTCCAGCCCGCCGCTGTCGAAGCACACTCCCTTGCCCACGACGGCCACGCGCGGTGCGTCCTCGCGGCCCCAGGCGAGGCGAATGAGCCGTGGGGGATGGGCGCTGGCGCGGCCCACTGCGTGGATCGCGGGAAAGCCCTGCGCCAGCAGGGCGTCGCCGATCACCGAGTCGCACGTCGCTGCAAAGCGTCCTGCCAGGGTCTCTGCGATGGCGGCGAGCTGCGGCGGCATCATGTCGCCGGCGGGGGTGTTGATGAGGTCACGGGCGAGGCAGGTGGCCTCGACCAGCGAACGCAGGCGCGCCCCTGCCTCGCCGGGGGGGGCGACGATGCGCGCGCCGCCACCGTTGGCGGGGCGGTAACGGGTGAAGCGGTACGCACCCAGGGCGAACCCCAGCAAAGCCCCCTCGCGCACGTCCATGGCCAGGTCGCCCTCGAGGCGGTAGCGGCCTGCCGGTAGCTTCTGCGGCAGGTCACCGAGCACGAAGGGATCGTCCGCGGCGTCGCCGCCCACCAGCACGCCCGAGAGACCGCCTTGGGCATCCGGCACCAGGCACACGCTGCCGGGACGGGCATCGAAGCCGCAGGTATTCATCCACGCCGCCTGGACGGGTGGAGCCGTCGCGCGACGCGTCTCCAGGCTGGCGGCGTCCACGAGCTCAATCGGGATGGCGTCGGTGGCGTCGTCGGTGAAGCAGTCGGGCAATGTGCTCATGGGCCGGTGATCTACATTCCCTGGTGTTTCGTATATCGTGGCAATCGCCGTTCGGAGACCGGGCGTGGACGCATCCGACAACGAGGAGATCCGCCGGCGGGTGGCCGAGCTCAAGGTCGCGCACCGCGACCTGGACGACGCCATCGCGCGGCTCGCCGAGTCACCCTACGTGGACGAGCTACAGATGCGTCGCATGAAGAAGCGCAAGCTCTTCCTCAAGGACGCCATCGCGCGTCTGGAGAGCAGCCTGATCCCCGATCTGGACGCGTGATCGCGCCCGGGCGCATTGTGCCCGGCGGCACGGCGCCGCGCCAGCGCCGTCCCCGGATGCCGCCGACGGCATGATGCGGGCCTCGCCGAAGACCCTGCGATGGGGACGCGATCAGGAATACGCAGCCGTACGCCAAGGTGCAGCTGTACGACGGCGGCCAGGGCTTCGACTGCGATCACCGGAGCAGCCACGACGCGGCGTCGGCGAAGTCGCCCGGGAGCGCACGCCGGCGTCAGTCAGCAACTACCTTGCGTGATCGACCTCGGGCGGCCGGTCCGTTGCGGACATCCGGCTCCCCGGCAGCTACGTGATCCGTGCGGCTCGGCTGCGTCTTCGCGCACGCCGCGCTGCCATCGGATTCGCCGTCCCGGATCTCGAAGCCCAGGGGCACGCCTGCGACGGGTTTTTTGCGGGCCTGCGGCGGCCCCGCTATGCTCTTGTCAGACCGGCGGTGTGGCCGCGCCCGGCAACGGGACGCGGGCCACCCAGGGAACACGGTGAGAGACCGTGGCTGCCCCCGCAACTGTGAGCGGAGAGCCAGCGTCCACGCATTGCCACTGGGCAACCGGGAAGGCGGACGTTCGGCGATGACCCGCGAGCCAGGAGACCTGCCGTCGGCCGCCGCGGGCTGCGTCCCCTATGGGCCCAGCTGCGGCGACGACCCCATGCCGTGCGGGGCTGCTCGGCGCGCGGTCGGTTCGCCCCAGCGCAGCCCCGGGAATGCACCGCCCCACGGTGTGTCGGAGGTGTCCGGGGATCCGGCATGTCGCGGTGATGGGATCCGTCGCAGCCGCACTGCTGGCCGCCGCCGCGCGGGCGCCCGGTGTCGCCGCCGGCACCGGGCCGGTGACCCTGGCGCTCTACCGCCTGGAACGGGTCGGGTGCGGTTGCCCCGGGCACGTGCTGCCGCGCGATGTCGCGCACGCTGCCTGGGATCGTTATCGGCTCGACCTGGTGGTGTTCCGCACCGGCGGCGTGGAGCCGATCCCGTGAACCTGCTGTCGAGGGCCTCCGCGCTGAAGACCCTGGGTGGCGTCGAGGGCGTGCGCCTGTCGGCAGCGTTGGCGCTGTCCGTGGCGGTGCACACCGGGGCCGCGCTGTGGCTCGAGCTGCCCGACGCACCGGCGCTGGCCGCTGCCGGCGCCACGGTCCGGGTGCGGCTGGTGGAGGGCCCGCCCCGGGATGTCCTCGAGCCCGTGCCGCCGGCACGGGTCCGGATCACGGCAGGTGCCGCGTCGCAGGCACCGGTAACCCTGACGCAGGCACCGGTGACCATGCCCTTGGCGCCGGTGACCTTCGCCCAGGTGCCGTCGGTGGCCGGCGACGGGGTGGTCGCCGTGACGCCGCGACCTGTCGCGCTCCGGGACGCGGCCCCCGTGCGCGCGCAGCGACCCCGGCGCGTCGCCCCGAGCCCGCCTCCCGCGTCCCCCACCGTGGCCGCGCCGCCGGCCATGGCGACTCCCCGGGGGCCCGTCGAGACGATCGTCGCGGCATCGGATCCGCGCCCCGAGCTCCCTGCCGACAGCCGCGCGGCATCGTCGGCGCCGGTGGTCGCGCCCGCGGACACGCCGCCGCGGCCGGTGGCCGGCAACCTCGCGCCGGAGTATCCGCTGCTGGCGCGCCGTCGGGGACAGGAGGGGCGCGTGGTGCTGCGCCTGCAGGTGGACCCGGACGGGAGCGCCTCGGCGACGCGGGTGCTGGAGTCCAGTGGCGTGGACAGCCTCGACCGGGCGGCCCGCGCCGCGGTGTCACGCTGGCGCTTCACGCCCGCCAGCCGCGGCGGTCGTCGAGTGTCCGCGACGGTGGACGTGCCGGTGGTGTTCCGGCTGGACGGGCGCGGCTGACGCACCGGCGTGGCGTCGCGCCGCGGGCCCGGAGACGGCCACGCGCGTCGCCGGGTGGCCGGCGCGCGGGCCGCTGCGCCCGGGCACCGGTGGCCGCCGTCTCAGTCGGTCACGCCGTGGGCGGTGAGCACTGCCCGGGCGCCGGGTGGCAGGCGTGCCGCCTGGGCGTCCGGCGTGCCGAGCAGGTGAGGCAGGACGTGGGTGTGGGGCCCGTCCGGGGTGCGCTCGTCGCGCGCGGGTATCGGCTGGTACACCTCGATGCGCGCCATGCGCGTCATGAACACGCGCTGCGGGCTCGCGTGCTTGATGGTCGCCATGGCGGCGCTGCCGCGCGCCAGGATGTCCTCCCCGACATGCCCCCGCAGCGCCGCGACCAGGGCCGGGTCGGCGCTGCGCACGCAGGCCCGCACGTGCCCCAGGGCGAGGCCCAGGTCGAACAGGATGTCCCCCCGGTGACGCGCCTGGATCGCCCCCGCGTCGGGCCCGATCTCCGCAAGACCCCGATCCTGGAACCGGCAGGCGGCGTCTGACGGCAACCACCAGGTCCGCACGCCGTCGGCCTCCCACTCGCCTTCGTCGCCCCGGGGTTCCACCCGCAGCGCGCCGCGGGCGGTGGCGATGGCCAGCGCGCCATCGTCGTGGTCGACGGGTTCGCCTGCCACCCAGTGGAACTCCGCCAGCACGCCGGGCACGCCCACTGAGAACGACACCCGGCGCGAGCGCACCAGGCGGCGCAGATCCCGTTGCAGGGGCATTGCGCTCATGGCGAGGCGAGAATACCCGAGTTCGCACGGAGCACCGTGAATCCCATGTCGCCCCTCACCCTGCTGGGTCACGCGCCGTTCCTGCGGCTGT
>JBFHNV010000143.1:0-15352 GCA_041593595.1 Gammaproteobacteria bacterium | reverse complement strand
GAGCCATCCCTCACGCCACCAGGGAGACCCACGTGAAGACCATTCTGATCACCGGCGCAGCAGGCGCCGCGGGCCGCTTTCTGCGCCGCGAGCTCGCCGGCCGGTACCAGCTGCGGCTCGCAGACGTGGTGCCCATCGACGACGTGGGCGCGAACGAGTCCTACCTGAGCGCGGACGTGGTCAGCGCCACGGACATGGCGTGCGCGGCCGCCGGCTGCGACGGCATCGTTCACCTGGGCCCGGTGTCGGTGGAGGGCGCCTGGGAGCCCATCCTCGCCGCCTTTTCCGCCCCTGGCGACGGTGTGGCCGATCGCATGCAGGGCGGCGACTTCTGCGTGGTGGAACGCGGCGGCGATCCTACCGGGCCGGAACCGGATTGAGGGGATGCGGCGGGTCGCTTGACGAGGCGTTAACGAGACCGTCAACAGTCGAAAATGTCCGACAAGCTCCTCCACACCACCCCCGACGGCCGCGAGCTCCGCCTCTCGGATCTCCACGACACGCTCCCCGAGGCAAGCTCCTGGGGCGAGGTCTCCTCGCAGGCCAACAGGGCCTACGAGGAAGGCATGCGTCTCGGCCAGTCGGGCGACCTCGCCGGCGCGATGGAGCGCTTCGACGAGGCCATCGAGCGCGCCCCACACTGGCCCGCGCCGTGGTACCAGAAGGCCTTCTGCCTGGTGCTGCAGCACCAGGGCGCGGCGGCGCTGGCGCTGTACCGCAAGGTGGATGAGCTCGAGCCGGGAGGCTACTTCACCGCGAAGCACGCCATCCACGTGCTGGAGCGCGAGGTCGCCGGTGTGTACCTGGAGGGCATCTATCTCTACTTCCTGAGCCACGAGTGGAAGTCGGGCCCCGAGGAAAGGGCGCAGGTGATGCGCGACATCGTGCAGCGCGCGCCGGACTTCGCCGCGGCCTGGCAGAAGCTCGCCGGCCAAGAGACCGACCCCGCCCGCAGGCTGGAACTCCTGGAGAAGGGGCTCGCCTGCGATCCCGAGGACGAGACGCGGGGCATGCTGCTGCTGAACAAGGCGGCCGTCCTCGAGCAGCAGGGCGAGGAGGAGGCGGCGGTGGCAATCCTGATCGGGATCCTGATGGACGGGTGGGCGCCGAACTCGGCGCAGCATCACCTTGGCGAAGCTGCGCCGAGTCTTCGAGTGAGTCGGCGCGCACGAGCCCCGGCGGCCCGAGCGCCAGGTCACCGTGCGCTGCAACCCCCGCCCAGCAGCGGATCCGCGCACGACGGTGACTTCCAGGGTGAATGCCTCGGCGATGTCCTTGCCGATGCACTGGCCGGCGCCGGTGATGACGGAGACCTCATTGTCGCGTCTCATCATGGGTGTTGCCACTCACCTCGGCCCTGTCCCCGCAAGCGAGGAGAGGGACCGGTGGTTCGAGGCGTGACTGCGGGATTCCCGCCGGATGCGGGGAGACCCGGACTCAGCGCGAGACAGGTGAAATCAAGCCCCGATCCACCCTGGCCGGCAAGGCCTCGTTGGGGCGAAATCCAACTGGGCGCAGACGGCGTCGCGCGGACGCGGCCTACGTGCCTTGTCCGGGACTGTCGTGGTTGCCAGGGATCAGCACCGGCGGCACCTCGTTCGGCGCGCGGCTGGTGAGCGCGACTGCCACTGACCATGGCGCTGGCCCTGTGGCTGCTCCAGGGGACATCCAGAGTTCGTCGAGCCGATGGTTCTGGTCACTGCCGTCCGGCCGGGTCGCCTCAATCGCCACGATGTACACATCCTGGGAGCCGTTGTTCTCGAGCTCCCGCTTGATGGCGCCAGTCATCCGCGGCGTGACCGGGGACCGACCGATCACCACCGGAACATCGCCAGCTGGGGTGCAGCGAGGGCGCCGGCCGAGATCCGGCTCGAGCACGGGAGCGCTGCGCGGCGCACGCCATGCCCGCGGGCCCGATTCTTCGGCAAGCCGGCGGTGGCGTAGAGCAGCGAGGTTAGAGAGGCCGCCGACGCCACGGCCCTCGCGCGGAACCGCTGTCATGCGGTCTCGCCGGTGCGGTCCGAAGCAGGACCGGGCGGTGCTCTACCGGTCGTTTCGCCCGACCCGTATCGCGAAGCCTGTCACCGTGCACACCCGCCCGGCGAGGTTGGGATTGTCACACAGTATGCTGTCGCCTCCCTCGACGGCGAGTCCTGGCTCGAAGCTCCGGCAGGTATCCGTCGCCACTTTGCCCAGATCGGTCGTGACGAACGCTGCCCGCGGCGGCTCCACGGTGGGTGGCATCCCGGGGAATCCGGGAAAGGCCATGCCGTCGACGCGGCAGAACTGGGTCACGATAAATCGCTCTCCATCGGGGACCTGCAGCAGTATCGCCGACGACTGTGGTCCCACCTCCATCGAGGCGGACCGGATCATCCTGCGACTTCCCTGTCCTTCGTCATCGGCGACGGCGGCAAGAGTTGACGCCGTGAGCGCGCATGCGGTGACGATGGCGATCGCCCGGTGCTTGGTGAAGTTCATGACAGCTCCCCCTTCGGCTACATGGAGTCCGATACCCCGCGCCTTCCTCTGGCCTGTTCCGTATCGCTTCCGTTCCTGGGACTCACGATTTTCACGCTAGCAACGCGGTAGGCGCCGGTCAACACAGGAGCGGCATCGCTGTTGGCGGGCATCGACGATGGAGATGCCGGCGAGGAACGCCTCCATCATGACGCCGCGGGCCAGGCTGTCCGGATGGTACGCTGGCTTATTGCCGCCGGTGTCGGATCGATTCCCGCCCGATGCTCCAGATCCTCCTCTCCATCGCGCCCATCTTCCTGCTCATCGTGCTGGGCCACGGGCTGCGCCGTGGCGGCATCCCCAGCATCGAGTTCTGGAACCTGAACGACAGGCTGGTGTACTGGGTGCTGTTCCCGGCGCTGCTGTTCCACAAGACCTCCACCACCACCTTGAGCGGCGACCTGGTACTGCCCCAGGCCGGCGTCATGTACGGGGCGCTGGCCTGCGCGGTGGCATTCGCGCTGATCGCGGCGCGGCTCGCGCGTTACGAGGGGCCGCTGGCCAGCTCGCTGCTGCAGGGCTGCGCGCGGCACAACACCTTCATCGCGCTCGCGGTGTCGGAGCGTCTCTACGGCGCCGAGGGCCTGGCGGTGGCGGCGCTCACCACGGCGTTGCTGGTGCCGGTGACCAACGTCGTGGTGGTGACGCTGATGGTGGGGCTGATCCGCGGCGGCGGCGACGGCGTGCTCAAGGCCATCGCCCGGGATCTCGCTCGCAACCCGCTGCTGCTGGCGGTGCTGGCGGGCGGCGCCTGGAACCTGGCCGGGGTCGGCCACGCACCGGTGCTGCACGACATGACCCGGATCCTGGGCGACGCGGCGCTGCCGGTGGTGCTGCTGTGCGTGGGCGCCAACATCCGCGTGCGAGCCATGGCGGCGCAGCTGCTGCCCACGGTGCTGTCCATGGCCGGCCGCATGGTGGTGTTCCCCGCGGCGGTGATCGGCCTTGCCCTGTGGACGGGGCTGCCGAGCGCCGCCGCGCTGGTGGCGCTGGTCTACGGCGCCGTGCCCACGGCCCCCAACGGCTTCACCCTGGCGCGGCAGATGGGGGGTGACGCGCCGGTGATGGCGGGGATGATCACACTGCAGACGGTGATTGCCTTCGTGACGCTGCCACTGACCATGGCAGTGGGCCAGCGATTGTTGTGACCGCGGTACCATCGGCCCACACTCCTCGGCAGGACCGCCGCCGGTGGCCGGCACACGGACCATGCGCAAGGTCGTCATCGACGCACCGGGAGGCTACGAGCGCCTGCGGATCGAGGAGTGCGCCGCCCCGGAGGTGCGGCCCGGGACGGTGCGCATCGACGTCGAGGCCATCGGCGTCAACTACGCCGACTGCATCACGCGCATGGGGCTGTACGCCTCGGCGAACCGCCTGCGCGGATTTCCCATGACGCCGGGCTTCGAGGTCGCCGGGCGGATCGCTGCCGTCGGCGAGGGGGTCTCCGGCGTCGCGGTGGGAGAGCGGGTCATGGCGCTGACCCTGTTCGATGCCTATGCGAGCGAGATCGTGCTGCCGGCGCAGAACGTGATCGCCATCCCCCCGGACGTGGACACGGTGCGCGCCGCGACGCTGCCGACCGCGTTCGTGACCGCCTGGTACGCGCTCGAGGAGCTTGCCCGTCCGCGCGCCGGCGACGCGGTGCTGGTGCACTCCGCGGCGGGCGGCGTGGGCGGCGCGCTGGTGCGTCTCGCCCGGCTCGCCGGTTGCCGGGTGGTGGCGGTCGTCGGGGCTGCGCACAAGGTTGCGGTCGCACGCGAGGCCGGCGCCGACGCGGTCGTCGACAAGTCGACCGAGCCCCTGTGGCCGGCGGTGGACCGGGCCGCACCCCACGGGTTTCGCGCCGTCTTCGACGCCAACGGCGTGGCCACGTTGATGGACAGCTTCCGCCGCGTCGCGCCCGGCGGCCGGCTCGTGGTCTACGGCTTCCACTCGATGCTGCCGCGGCGCGGCGGCCGGCCGAGCCGCCTCGCGCTCGCCTGGCGCTACCTGCGCACGCCGCGCTTCGACCCGCTGCGCATGACGACGTCGAACCGCAGCGTGATGGCCTTCAACCTGAGCTTCATGGCCGACCACGCGGACGTGCTGCGTGCGGGCCTGGAGCACCTGGCGGCGCTGCTCGCGGCCGGACGGCTGGGCGAGTCGCCCGTGACCACCTACCCGCTGGAGGCGGTGGCCAGCGCGCACGCGGACCTCGAGTCCGGGTCCACGGTCGGCAAGCTCGCGCTGATCCCCTGAGCGAGGGGCCCGAGCGCTCGCGAGCTGCGCTCGGTTGCGCGCCCCGGGCGCGCCGCGCTCAGTCGAGCAGCACGATGCCCTTGTAGCTGCCGCCCACGGCGACGATGGCGTCCACCTTCAGCACGCCTCGCAGCCCGTTCGAGAAGCGGAACACGGCGCGGATGCCGCCGCCCACCTGCGTGATGCCCTGATAGGTGAGATCCGCGATGACGGGCTCCCCGTCGACGGTGCCCCAGAACTCGAGGCGGGAGCGGAACACGTCCTTGAAGGTGCCCGGGGGCGTCACCGCCACGTCGTCGCAGGACGCGAGCAGCAGCGCACTGGTGGTGCCGGCGGCGAGCCCCTCGATGGTCCCGGTGAACTCGAGCTCCCCGTCCACCCGCAGCAGACAGTTGCGCCCGACCGGCGTGAGCGTGAGGGTCGAGAAGTCCACCGCCGCGGTGAACTCGCCCTGGGCGCGCACCGGCTCCACCGCCGACGCCTGCGTCGCGCTCCCCACCAGCCACAGCGCCGCGCCCAGCGCAGCAACGACCCCTGCTCTCATTTGCCGTCTCCTTGCTCGTGCCTGCCAAGGCGGGCGCGTTGCCCGCTGGGGAGCCAGTATGCGGCACGCGTCTTCAAGTGTCCCCAATCAGGGCATCCAGGTCGAGGGCTGCTTCCACGCCGTCGGCCAGCTCGTCCAGGGCCTGCTCCAGCTCGGTTTCGTAGGCGAGCCGTGACGCGCTGCCGGGGCGCACGGAGTCGAGCCACGCGGCACGGAAGGCGTCGCTGGCGAACAGGCCGTGCAGGTAGCTGCCGGCAATGCGCCCGTCGGCGCTCACGGCACCGTCCGCACCGTGCTCCAGGTGCGCGAAGGGCCGCGCCGTGTCCGGGCCGCTGGTGTCGCCCATGTGGATCTCGTAGCCCTCGATCGGTGCGCCGCTGCGCGCGCAGTGCCCGCGGGACGGGCGCACGGTCTTCTCGCGGCTCATCACCGTGTCCACCTGCAGCAGTCCCAGACCCGGTGCCTCTCCCGGCGGGCCGTCCACACCGTGCGGATCGTGTATGCGCCGCCCCAGCATCTGCAATCCGCCGCACAGGCCGATGACCCGCCCGCCGGCGCGGGCGTGTGCGATGACGTCGTGGTCCCAGCCTTGCGCGCGCAGGAACGCGAGCTCACCCAGGGTGGACTTCGTGCCCAGCAACGCGATGACGTCCACGTCCCGAGGAACGGGCGTGCCCGGCGGCACGAAACGGAAGTCCACGCCGGGCTCCATGCGCAGGGGATCCGCGTCATCGTGGTTGGCAATGCGCGACAGCAGCGGTGCGGCGATGCGCAGCGGCGTGTCCCGCGCCGACGCGGCGACGCTGTCCCGGGCGTCCAGCACCACCGCATCCTCCGCCGGCAGTCGCCGCGCCGCGGGCAGCCACGGGATCACGCCGCGGCAGGGCCAGCCGGTGCGCCGCTCGATCTCGCGCACGCCGTCGGCGAACAGCGCCGGATCGCCGCGGAACTTGTTGACGGCGAAGCACGTGATCATCGCCGCATCGGCGGCGTCCAGCACTGCGCGGGTGCCCGCCAGGGCGGCGATGACCCCGCCGCGGTCGATGTCGCCCAGCAGGCACACGGGCACGTTTGCGGCGCGGGCGAAACCCATGTTGGCGATGTCGTGCTCGCGCAGGTTGATCTCCGCGGGGCTGCCGGCGCCCTCCGCGATCACCAGCTCGTGACGGGCGCACAGGCGCCCGAAGCTCTCCAGCACCGCCGGCAGCAGCCCGTGCCGGGCGGCCACGTACTCGCTGGCCGCGCGCACCTGCCGCGCACGCCCCTGCACCACCACCTGGGCCGTGCGGTCCGACTGGGGCTTGAGCAGCACCGGGTTCATGTCGGCGGTGGGCACGAGCCCGGCGGCGCGTGCCTGCAAGGCCTGGGCGCGGCCGATCTCGCCGCTGCCGTCGGGGCAGGCGGCGGCGTTGTTGGACATGTTCTGTGGCTTGAAGGGCGCCACCGAGTACCCGCGGCGCCGCGCGCAGCGGCACAGCCCCGCGACGATCACCGACTTGCCCACGTCCGAGCCGGTGCCCTGGATCATGATCGCCCGCGCGCTCACGCGGCGCGCTCCGGCGCCACCAGCCAGTGGCCGTCCACCCGCCGCACCACCGCGTGCACGCCGTAGACCTCGCGGAAGCGCGCCGCGGTCAGGGTATCCACCGGCGGGCCGTCCGCCACCACGCGGCCGTCCTTGAGCCACGCTAGGCGCGTCGCGAATCGCGCCGCCAGGGCGGCGTCGTGAAGCACCACCAGGGCGGCGTGGCCGGCGTCCGCGTGGCCGCGCAGCAGCGACATCACCTGGAGCTGGTGCAGGGGATCCAGCGCCGCCACCGGCTCGTCCGCCAGCAGCACCGGGGCGTGGGCGGCCAGCGCCCGGGCCAGGTGGGCCCGGGACAGCTCGCCGCCGGACAGGGTGTCCGCCGGGCGGTGTGCCAGGGCCTGAAGCTCGCACTCGGCCAGGGCCCGGTCCACGGCGCGGGCATCCGCGGCGCCGAGCCGCCCCAGGGCGGCGCCGTGGGCGAAGCGCCCCAGCGCCACCAGGTCGCGCACCGGCAGCGGCCAGGCCAGGGCCCGGACCTGGGGCAGGTAGGCCACCCGGCGCGCCCGCTCCGCCGGCGTGAGGCGTGCCGGATCGTCGCCGCCCAGAACCACCCGGCCGCGGCGCCGCGGGACGAGGCCCAGCGTGGCACGCAGCAGGGTGGTCTTTCCGGCGCCGTTGGGTCCCAGCAAGGCCACCAGCTCGCCGGGCGCCAGGGTGAGGGACACGTCGGTGATCACCTCGTGCCCCGCGAGATCCACGCACAGCCCCGTGACGTCGAGCTCAGTCACCGGCGATTCCCCGGTGGGTGGCGATCCACACGAACACCGGCGCGCCGATGAGGGCCGCCACCACGCCCAGCTTGAGCTCCGTGTCGGTGGGCAGGAGGCGCACGCCGATGTCCGCGAGCACCAGGATCAGCCCTGCCAGCAGCGCCGCCGGGCCCAGGGTGCGGGCCGGGTCGTGGTCCACCCAGGGCCGCACCAGGTGTGGGGCCACGATGCCCACGAAGCCGATGGCGCCGGCGATGGACACGGCGGCGCCGGTGGTGAGCCCCGCGCCGATCACCACCAGCAGCCGGGTGCGCTCGAGGTTCACGCCGGCGCCGGCAGCGGCCTCCTCCCCCAGGGTCAGGGCCGACAGGCTGCGCCGCGTGAGCCACAGCAACGAAAGCCCCGCCAGCAGGAAGGGGGCCGCCAGCCCCAGGTCGTGCAGGCTGCGGTTGGCCACCGTGCCCAGCAGCCAGTTGATCATGTCCGACAGGTAGAACGGGTGGGGCGCCAGGTTCATGAGCAGCGCCATCATGGCGCCGGCGAAGCTGGAAAGCCCGACCCCCACCAGGATCAGGGTCACCACCGACCCGATCCGCAGCGCCGCGGCGGTGAGCAGCGCGGTGGCTGCGAGCGCGCCGCCGATGGCCGCGAGCGGCAGGGTGAAGGGGCCCGCGGCGGTGACACCGTAGAAGATGACGCAGGTGGCGCCCAGCGCCGAGGTGGCGGACACCCCCAGCACGCCGGGTTCCGCCAGGGGGTTGCGCAGCAGGCCCTGGAGCGCGGCGCCGCAGGCCCCCAGGGCGGCGCCGGTGACGAAGGCGGCCAGGGCCCGCGGCAGGCGGATCTCCCACACCACGATGCGGTCTCCCGGCGTACCGCCGCCGGCGAGAGCTGCCAGCACCCGCTCCACGTCCAGCGGAGTCGAGCCCAGCAGGCAGGCCGCGAGCAGCGCCGCCGCGATCGCGACCAGCAGTGCCGCCTGACGTGCGCCCGCACTCACCGTATGCCGCCGGCCGCCAGGGCCTCCACCGCGTCCACCAGGAACCAGCCGCCGCAGGAGGTGGCGGCGCCGTCCAGGTGGACCACCGGGACCTCGCTCATGCGCCGCTGCACCAGGGGGTGGCGTACCGCGCTCCAGGCGTCGTGACGGCCCGTGCGCGCACCGAAGTCCGCCGCGGCGACGAGATCCGGGCGCTCGTAGGCCAGTCGCTCCAGGGGCAGGGCGCGCCAGCCGGGGGCGCGCTGGAAGTTCGCCAGCCCCGCCGCCGCGAGCATCCGGTGCACCAGGGTGCCCGGGCCCGTGGTGGTGCCCGAAGGGGTCAGGTAGAGGGCGGTGGCGCCGGTCGGGTGACGGGCAAGGTCCGCCAGCCGCGCGTCCATGAGCGCCACCACCGCCGCCGCGCGTCGCGGCACGCCCAGGGCATCTCCCACCTGCCGCACGGTGTCGCGGACTCCGTCCAGATCCGCGGCGAAGCCGATCTGCACCACCGGCACTCCGGCGCGGCGGAGGAAGCCGGCGGCGTGGGGCCCGCCGCCGTAGGAGCGCACCACCAGGTCGGGCCCGAGGATCAGGACGTCCTCGGACCGCGGGCGCACCTGTGGGATGCCGGCGGCCTTCTCGCGCAGGTACGAGAAGGAGGCGGTGGCGTCCGGCGACAGGGCCAGGATGTGCTCGCGGTCGGCGAGCCGCAGGACGAACTGGTCGGCGCAGTAGTCCAGGCTCACGATGCGTCGCGCCACGGCGGCGGGCACCGCTTCCGGAGCCGGAGGCGCCGGGCCGCAGGCGGCGAGCCAGGCGGCCGCCGCGAGCGCCGCCGCGGCAAGCCGGCTCATGGCTGATAGCGCAGCGTCACGAAGGCACCGAGGCCGGGCTGGTTGAAGCGGTTCGCGGTCTCGTAGTCCTTGTCCAGCAGGTTCTCGATGCGCGCCTGCACGGTCCAGTCCTGCGCGAGTGCGTACTCGGCGCGAAGATCCACGGTAGTGAAGCCGCCGAGCCTGATGCTGTTCGCCGGGTCGTCGAAGCGAGCGCTCTCGGCGATGATCGTGGTGCCGAAGCTGAACTTCCCGATGGTGCGATCGAGATCCACGCGCAGCACCTGCCGCGGGCGGCGCGGCAGGTCGTTGTCGCGGTTGGCGCCCGCTTCCAGGTTGCGTGGATTGAGCAAGGTGAAGCTCGCGCCCAGGTCCACGTCCATGACCTGCGTCGCCAGCACCGCCTCCAGTCCCTCGATGCGGGCCTTGCCCACGTTGACCGCGGTGACCGTGACGGGATCGAAGCCGATCAGCTTGTCCACGTCGGATCGGAACGCGTTCAGCGACCAGCGGGTGACGCCGCTGCGTCCCTCGAAACCGATCTCCGCGGTGCGCGACTCCTCCGGTTGCAGGTTCGGGTCGCCGAAGAACGGGAAGTACAGCTCGTTGAAGGTGGGCGCCTTGAAGGCGGTGCCGTAGGACAGCACCATCCGCACCGCGGGATGAAAGCGCCAGCCCCATGCGCCGCTGCCGGTGTTGGCGGTGCCGAACTGCTCGTTGCGATCGTGGCGCAGCGCCGCCTGCAGGTCGTGCTCGCCGAAGGCGCCCTGCCACTGGCCGAACACCGCCTTGTTCCAGCGCGAGCGTTCCGGGAAGGGGGTGCTGCTCGTGACGCGATCGCGTTGCCAGTCGAAGCCGGCAGTGAGCAGGTGCGCTGCGCCCACCTGCACGTCGTTCTGCAGCGTGAAGCTGTCCCGGCGGGTGAGAAACTGCGACACGAACACCGCGTCCTTGAACGAGTCGAGCTCGTCGCGACTGGTGCCCCCGCGCAGCGTCACCTGCCAGGGCTCCAGCGGCGCGAAGGCGACCTTGCCGCCGAGCACGCGGTGGCGCGCGTCCGCCTGGTTGCCCGTGAAGATGCCGCCGTCGTTCTCCGTGAAGCCGCTGGTGACGAGCGCGTGCGCTTCCACGTCGGCGCTGTCGCTGAAGCGGTAGCCCGCCCGCGCCGAGGCGCTGCGGTTGCGGAAGCCGTCCCGATCCGGCTCGATGACGAAGCAGCCGGCCGTGAGCGAGCCGCGGCAGGCGTCGATGCCGCGGGTGGTGGCGGCGGTGCCGCTCAGGTTGAACCAGGCGCGCTCGCCACCGCCGCTCAGGCCGACGGCAGACTCGAAGGTGTGGCGGCTGCCGGCAGTGATGCGGGCGTAGGGCTTCACGTCGCCGCCGCCCCGGCGGGTGAAGATCTGCACCACGCCGCCGATGGCCTCGGATCCGTACAGGCTCGCCCGCGGCCCGCGCACCACCTCGATGCGCTCCACCTGCTCGATGGGCATGTCCTGGAAGGAGAAGGTGCCCAGTGTCGCGGAGCCCACCTTGACCCCGTCCACCAGCACCAGCACCTGATCCGACTCGGCGCCGCGCAGGAACAGCGACGTGGTCTTGCCGGGGCCGCCGTTGTTGACGATGGACACGCCGGGCAGGCCGCGCAGCGCCTCCTGCACCGAGTTCACCTGCAGGCGCTCCAGGTCGTCGCGGGTGATCACCGTCACCGGCGCCAGGGTCTCGTCCACCGTCTGCGCGGTGCGCGTGGCTGACACGATCACGGTGGGTGTGCGGGTGACGGTCTCGGCGGTCGCGGTGGCCTGGTAGACCGCGAGCAGCGCCGGCAGCGCCATCCTGGACAGTGGACTGGTCATGTTCTCTCCCCCTTCGCGCCCCGCGCGGAGTGCAAGCGACGAGCCGTGCGCCGTCGGGGGAGGGAGTTGCCGTGGAGGGCCGGGTCGTTCGGCGCGACCACCGCACCGCCCACCGCAGCGCCGACTGGTGACATGCCAGGCCGGTCTCCGGGCTCACGAGCGGGCCGTTGCCGGCCCGGGAGCCGCGCCTTCCCATGCCTCGCGGCAAGGTGGCGTCGTGCGGCTCTGCGACTCGTCTACCGTTGCGGGGGCAGCGCCGGGATTGGCCTGGGAGTGGAAAAGGCCGCACCGGCTTCCCGTTTCATCCTCCGGGCGGACGCCCTTCGGACACCTGACGCCGGCGAAGGTATAGAGCCGGCGCCGCTGCGGTCAAGGCCCAGCGGTGGCGCGGGCCGTATCCATGCGCCGCATGCCCCAGGGGCGGGAGGCGCTGGACGCCAGCGGGGCCCGGATCGCGGCGCTTGCGCGGATGGGGGCGGACCCGTTCCGCCATGGCCTGCGCCTCTCCCAGGCGGGCCTGGCGCTGCGCGGCGCACCCGGCGCATCCACGGCCGCCGTGGCACACTCGCGACCGCCGGACACGCTGCCGGAGGGTGCCGCCAGGTGATCGCCCGCTCCAAGCGCCGCCGTCCCGCGGCCCGCCGCGGCACGGACCGTTGACCCAGCGCCCGCTGCTGGACGCGGTGCTGGGTGCGCACCTGGCCTTCGACCTGCTGGCATGGGCGGCCGCGGCGGCGGTCGGCGTCGCCGTGTGGCGGTGGCGACTGGCACGCCAGTACCAGCCGTTGCTGGTACGCGTCGGCCGCGGCTACTTCGCCGCCCTGGTGGCGTACGCGCTGATCATGCTGGGAGGACGACGCCATGGCGACGCCTGATGCGCGCCCGCGCCGGAGCGCGGCCAGCCTGTTCTACGGCCAGACCACGTCCCTGTGCGAGACCTGCCTCGCGCTCGTGCCTGCCAAGATCCTGGTGGAGGGCGATCGGGTGTACTAGGCCGAGCGCTGCCCGGAGCACGGTGCCACGAAGACCCTGGTGTCCACCGACGCGCGCTACTTCCGCGCCGCCCGCGACTGGCTCAAGCCCGCCGAGCGCCCGCATGTATTGCAGACGCGCACCGAGCGCGGCTGTCCCGACGACTGCGGCCTGTGCCCGGACCACGAGCAGCACTCCTGCGTGGCCATCGTGGAGGTGAACGAGGCCTGCAACCTGAGCTGCCCGGTGTGCTTCGCCGATTCGTCACCGGCGCGCGCCAGCCACCGCAGCCTCGCCACCATCGAGCGCATGCTGGACACCCTGGTGGCCAGCGAGGGCGAGCCGGACGTGGTGCAGCTGAGCGGCGGCGAGCCCACCATCCACCCGCGGATCCTGGACGTCCTGCGGCTCGCGAGGTCGAAGCCCATCCGCCACCTGATGCTCAACACCAACGGCGTGCGCCTGGCCAACGACCCGGCGTTCGTGGACGCACTGCGCGAGTTCACGCCGGGCTTCGAGGTGTACCTGCAGTTCGACGCCCTGGACGGCGCCGCCGTCCGGGCCATCCGCGGCGTGGACCTCTCCGCGGCGCATCGCCGCGCCCTGGATCACCTGCAGTCCGCGGCGATCCCCGTGACGCTGGTGGTCACGGTGAAGGGTGGCGTGAACGACGCGGATCCGTGGCGCATCGTGGACCACGCCCTCGACTACGCCTGCGTGCGCGGCGTCGCCTTCCAGCCGGTGCAGGACGCGGGGGGCAACGTGGGCTTCGATGCGCGCCGCCACCGGGTGATGCTCTCCGACATCCGCCGCCGCCTGATCGAGGGCTCGCAGCTGCTGGGCGAGGACGACCTGGTGCCACTGCCCTGCAACCCGGAGTACATCTGCGTCGGCTACTTCCTGCGCGACGGGCGGGCGCTGACGCCGGTGACTGCGCTGCTGCCGCGGCAGGAGTTCGTGGGCACCGTGCCGTCGGGCATTGCCTTCGAGCGCGACGCGGCGGTGCGCGCGCGGCTCGTGGAGCTGCTGTCCCTGTCGAGCGGCGAGGGCAACCTGGACGAGCGCATGGAGAGCCTGCTGTGCTGCCTGCCGCAGTTCCCCGTGCCCCGCGACATCGGTTACGAGCACGTGTTCCGCGTGACCATCGTGCAGTTCCTGGATCGCTTCAACTTCTGCATCGCGGGCGTGAAGCGATCCTGCATCCACATCGTGCACCCGGACGGGCGCATCATTCCCTTCGACACCTACAACCTGTTCTACCGGGAGCCGGCGCCGCCGCAGCCGTTGCCGGTCGCGATCACGGCGCGATGAGCGACGGGGGCGGCGCATGAGCACGCAGGACACGGGCGCGACGGGGGGAGACGGCTCGGCGCCGTGCTGCTGACGGTACTCGGGATCCTCGTCATGGTGTTCACCGACGGGTGCGGGGTAGTGGGGCTGTACGTCCTGGCGCAGCTGGGCAGCGGCGTGCCCACCGGGGAGGACGTGCTGACGGTGCTGACCCTGTCCGGCGTCCCCTTCCTGGTGGGGCTCGGCATGATGGTGCTCGGGCGACGGATGCAGCAGCGCGTCGACCGGCCGCCGTCGGGCTGAAGAGGCGCAAGATCCGGGTCGTGCGCCGGCGGCGGCCACCGTAGCCTCGGCGCGGGTCCGCCACCTCCCGTTCCGGCATGAGCACCCTGCGCATGGCACCCGCCGAGTGGGTGCTGCTGGCCGTCCTGTCCGTGCTGTGGGGCGGCTCCTTCTTCTTCGTGGAGGTGGCGCTGGACGACCTGCCGCCCCTGTGGGTGGTGTTCGCGCGGGTGTCCCTCGCCGCCGTGGCCCTGTGGCTCGTGATCGGGGTACGGCGCATCCCCGTGCCCGCGGATCCGGCCATCTGGCGGGATCTGCTCGTCATGGGGCTGCTCAACAACGCCATTCCCTTCTGCCTCATCACCTTCGGCCAGGTGCACGTGACCGGCGGCCTCGCCGCGATTCTCAACGCCACCACGCCGCTGTTCGCGGTGGTGCTGGCGCACGTGCTCACGGCGGACGAGCGGCTCACCCCCGCCCGCGCGGTTGGGGTGGTCATCGGCGCGGGCGGCGTGGTGCTGCTGGTGGGACCGTCGGCGCTGGGCGGGCTGGGCGCGCACCTGGGTGCCCAGGCTGCGGTGCTGTGCGCTGCCTTCTCGTACGCCCTGGCGGGGCTGTTCGGGCGCCGCCTGCGGGCGCTGTCGGGCGCGGTGGCGGCCGCCGGCATGCTCACGGGCGGAACGCTGCTGCTGGCGCCGCTGCTCGTGTTCTCGCCGGCGCCGCAGGTCGTTCCCGGTGCGCACGCCCTGCTCGCGGTCGCGGCACTCGCGCTGGCCAGCACCGCGCTCGCCTACCTGCTCTACTTCCGGATCCTGGCGCGGGCCGGTGCCACCAACCTGCTGCTGGTGACGTTCCTGATCCCGGTGAGCGCCATCGCGCTGGGGGTGACGGTGCTGGGCGAGGCGCTGGCGTGGAGCGCCATCGTCGGCATGCTCGCCATCTTCGCGGGGCTCGCCTGCGTGGACGGACGATTGCTCGCCCGCCGCAATTGAGAATCCCCTTCCCGGCGCTGCGGCGTTGCAGCGTTTCATGCACCCGGTCGCCGGGCTATGCTCCGCAGCAATGGAGGGGAGCCAACCCAGGGGCGAGGGGAGCCGGCGCGCGCGTGCCGTCATGATGGCGGCGGGGGCGTGCTGGGTGGCGCTGTGCGCGTGCCCGGTGCAGGCGGACGCGGTGCCCGAGGAGTGCGACATCCAGGTGGACCCGCGAATGTCGGTCTACATGGTGACCGTGGGCCAGGATGCGTTCCAGGACAAGCGCTACCTCACCTGGGACGACGCGCTGCGGCTGCGCGACGTGCTGGTGTCGGCGGGAGCGTGTGAGCGCGCCGCACCGCCCAAGCCGTGCAAGCTCGAGCGCAACGGCAGCGACAGCTACGCGGTGGTGCGCGACGGGGTGAACTTCGACCCCCGCATGAAGCTGGGCTCCCTGGACGAGGCGCGCCGTTACGCCCGTCAGCTCGAGAAGGAGAAGCTCTGCAAGCCCTTGAGATGAATACGGCTCACGACGCCGCCTTCACCTCCCGCCGGCGCGCGTGCAG